>JAVEYA010000005.1:0-49824 GCA_034003745.1 Clostridia bacterium | reverse complement strand
CAGAAGCAGCACGTCGTCAACACCCTGTTTGAGCAGGGGTGATACTTTATTTTCCGACAGTCACTCACCGCTGTTTTCCTGCATTTTTTAATCGGCGAAAATCTGCAAAATCATATTGGCGTTGACAGGGACAAAGAGAGGTTTTCTATATTCAAAATACAATCTAAGAGAAGCATATCCGTTACAAGAATATCCTGAATGGGTATATTACCGGTATTAGTGATCGTTATGGTAAATTCCCAATTAGCGGCACTGCCTGCAGGAATAGATTCAGGTCCGGATATACTGCGCTTTTCCATTTTCAGATAAGGGCATAGCGTATTACTGACATGGATATCCCTATCTGTGGCAGGACCGCCGGCTATGTGACCTAAAGGCGCGATTCCTGCGACCAGAGCAGAATTGAGTTTAGCCGGGTTCTCCTCCTTAAAGGTAACAAAAACAATACTAATAATAGAGTCTTTTAAAGGAATGTCTTCAGTTTTAAGCAGCAGAAGACCTTCCTGAATTTCATAGTTAACCCGGGGTTGCAATAATCCGTTGATAAACAAGTTAAAATAGGAGACTTCATTAGGATGGAGAATACCTCTGGCGCCATATTCTCTTAATTCATCATGGTTGGTATAAATTTTCCTTATCCCGTCCGATAAGGCATTATATTGATAAACATTAGCATTTAATAGTTTTTTTGAGTTATCATTCCTCACAGCTTTCACTCCAAAAATGAGGACATATAATAAAGGACCGTCGCAAAAAAGAATTTTTACAGGCAAGCTGAACAATCGAGGTTTGCGAGGTCCTTTATATCCCTGAATTGAATCATTAGGTTGTTATTATAGTATCGGAATCAGAAACCGGAGCAAAATTATTTACTATTAAGGTAATGGGTGCACCGACAGGAATTGTAGCAGCGTCGGTAATAACAACCTGCGAACCGTCTCCACTGACGGTATATAAACTGGATTGTTGTAATACCCCGTTTACAAATAATAGATAGTATCCGTTGTCTGCAGTTGCAGGCGTAAGATTGCCTGTCACGATATCGCCATTCGCATCTGTAAATTGAGTAGATGGAATAGTAACCGTATCATCGGTTCTTTCGTCTTCTCTCAATTCATAGAAATATTTTTCGACAGCTGGATTAATAGCAGTGTCTGTTGTAGTGGCAGCATCTATGACAAGCTTGAATAATTTTGTGCTCATGATCTTCCCTCCTTTGTTCATTACAGTATATTAAACCAAATAATAATTTGTTATGGATTTCTCGAGTTATAATTTGCTGTAAAGATACGATTGCAGGGCTTTGGCGAATTCTTCCGGACGTTCTTTTTGAGGCCAATGCTTACATCCTTCCATTAAATAGATCTCACAATCGGGAATCCTTTTGCCGGCCTGGATAGCGCCTTTTACAGGAACTGCTTTGTCCAGAGTGCCGTGTATAAGCAGTGTGGGTGCATTTATTTCTTCAAGCCTTCCGTATAAATCTGTAGTAAAGCCCGCGGGCGTAATTTCACTTCTTTGAAAGGAAATGAAGGGCTTGCCTGCACCGGGCTCCAGCATAGCTTTTTGTACTTCAGCGACTAAAGCATCGCTCACCTTTGATTTATCACCAAACAAGTTGTATTTTAAGGAAAATCTGACGATGGAGGGATATCTGTTCGTCCATGCGTATAAATTATCGTTGAGCTTTGAACGAATAAACCAATGCATTAGCCGATGCCATGATAATTTACCAAATAGTCCCCATGCGTCAACCGGTACAAGAATCTTAATAAGCTCTGGATACATTAGCGCCATATTCAGGCATATACCGCCTCCCAAGGATAATCCGGTCAGGATGACGGGTTTATCCCCAAACGCTTCAATTATGCCCTTTGCGATCTCTGTATAGAACGACAGGGTGTATTCGCCGTCGATCCGGTCGCTTGCTCCGTATCCCGGCAAATCCGGCGCAATAACTTGATAGTGGTTGGATAGCAACGGAATCACCTCAGCCCAGGAAAGCATTGCTGAATCCACACCAGCGCCGTGCAATAGTACGATCGTATCGTTACCGTGTCCGGCACAATAGCATGTTATGCCTACTCCATTTACACGGATATATTTTCTCTCAATTGGGTTAGCCATTTAGATTCCCTCATCTTGACACTGTATTTCACCGCGCCGTATACTTTCTTCAAGAATTGCCTGCCTTTTGGCAGCAATGATAGGATGTCCTACTGTATAATTATTGCATACATAAATGCTGATCTGCAAAAAGTGAGGAAGGTGCAAACAAAATGAGCGTATACACGAAACATGAACTGGAAGAGGCAAAGGCCTCCCTTGCTTCAACTCTCCGCAAGTGCGAGAAGATACAAGAAGGCGGAAAACTGCAGTCCTCTCAGAAGACCTTAAACGACAGGCGAGTAAAAGCATTGCTGATCGCACTAGCGCTTATTGAGAAAGAAATGGAATGCATCGATACGGCAGCCGATACGGAGGGCGTAATTGTTGAACGATAAAACTTATGAATACTACACCGTTATTCAACCCGCCGATAAAGGCGGCGCATATGTGCAGTTCCCTTATGACATCCGAGTTGAGTTCGGCAAGGGGCGAGTTAAGGTTCACGCTACCTTTGACGGTGAACCTTACGACGGGAGCATCGTAAATATGGGTGTCAGGAACGACGATGGCTCGGTCTGCTATATCATCGGAATACGCAAGGATATACAGGCGAAAATCGGCAAGCAAGCGGGCGATACCATAAAAGTAATCATTCTGGAATGTCGTCGCTGAAGAGGCGCCGAAGCAAGCATAGGGATGAAGTGTGAATAACGAATGTGTATACAAGCCCTTCGTATACAAACCAAAGCCCTGTGATACACGCGATTGTGTTCCAGGGTTTTTTTCATGCAAGGGGTGCAAGGTAACGCTTAATTAACTTTACATGGGAAGAAAAAACGCGTTATACTTAAATCGGTTTGTTGCGTTTAATCTAATATTTAAAATGAAGAATAGGAGAATAATATGCCAAAACGGACAGATATACACAAGGTTTTGATCATCGGATCAGGGCCGATCATAATTGGACAGGCTTGCGAGTTTGATTATTCCGGAACCCAGGCTTGCAAGGCGTTAAGAAGGTTAGGATACAACATTGTATTAGTTAATTCTAATCCTGCAACAATTATGACAGATCCGGATATTGCGGATGTCACGTACATAGAACCTTTGAATGTGAAGAGTATTACTCAGATTATAGAGAAGGAAAGGCCGGACGCAGTACTGCCTAATTTAGGGGGGCAAACAGCGCTTAATCTTTGCTCAGAGTTAGCCAAGGCCGGTATCCTGGAGAAGTTTGGCGTTCAAGTAATGGGCGTTCAGATTGACGCCATCGAGCGGGGGGAAGACCGCATCGCCTTTAAAGAGGCAATGGATAAGCTGGGTATTGAGATGCCGAGAAGCCAAGCGGCTTATTGTGTGGAAGAAGCTGAGAAAATCGCTCTGGAGCTGGGCTATCCGGTTGTAATCAGACCTGCTTATACCATGGGCGGCACCGGAGGCGGCTTAGTCTTCAATGTGGAAGAGCTGAGAACGATTGCTGCCAGGGGTATCGCGGCCAGTATGGTGGGACAGATTCTTGTGGAAGAATCGGTTCTCGGGTGGGAAGAGCTTGAACTTGAAGTGGTCAGAGACAGCAAAAACCAAATGATTACGGTATGTTTTATTGAAAATATCGACGCAATCGGCGTACATACGGGGGACTCTTTTTGCTCTGCGCCCATGCTGACCATCAGCTCCGAACTGCAGCAACGGCTGCAAAAATATGCTTATGATGTTGTTGCAGCGATTGAAGTCATTGGCGGAACCAACGTCCAATTTGCCCATGACCCCAAGACAGGCCGTGTGGTTATTATTGAGATTAACCCGCGCACCTCCCGTTCTTCCGCACTGGCTTCCAAGGCTACCGGGTTTCCGATTGCCTATATTTCCGCATTGCTTGCCGCAGGCCTGACCTTAGACGAAATACCCTACTGGAGAGACGGAAGTTTGGAAAAATATACGCCTTCAGGTGATTATGTAGTTATTAAGTTCGCCCGCTGGGCCTTTGAAAAATTTCAGGGTTCCATCGATAAGCTGGGTACCCAGATGCGTGCGGTGGGCGAGGTGATGAGCATTGGCAAAAATTATAAGGAAGCGCTGCAAAAAGCAATCCGCTCTCTGGAGATTGGCCGTTACGGACTGGGCTTTGCGAAGAATTTTAATCAGTGTTCCTTGGAGGATTTGCTCTCCATGCTGGCTGAGCCAAGCAGTGAGCGCCAGTTTATTTTATATGAGGCCCTGCGGAAGGGTGCGGATGTGCAGCAGCTTTCTAAACTGACCTATATCAAAGCTTATTTCCTGGAGCAAATGAAGGAACTTGTGCTTCTTGAAGAGGATATCCTAAAGTACAAGGAAAGAGATTTACCGGATGCGCTTCTGATTAAAGCAAAGAAGGATGGATTTGCGGACCGTTATTTGGCCGGCCTCATGGATCTGACTGAAACGGAAATCCGCAAGAAAAGAATAGAATTAGGCGTTGCCGAGGGATGGGAAGCAGTTCCAGTCAGCGGTGTCGACGATGCGTCATATTATTTCTCAACTTATAATGCACCGGATCAAACGGTCGCCAGCGATAAGCCGAAAGTTATCATTCTCGGAGGAGGGCCCAATCGAATCGGACAAGGTATTGAATTTGACTATTGTTGTGTGCATGCGGCTTTTGCCTTAAAAGAGTTGGGGTATGAAACGGTCATTGTAAACTGTAATCCCGAAACAGTTTCTACGGACTATGACACCTCAGATAAGCTTTATTTCGAACCCCTAACGGTGGAGGACGTATTAAGCATTTATGAGAAAGAGAAACCGTTAGGCGTTATTGTTCAGTTTGGGGGACAGACACCCCTGAATATTGCCGGAGAGCTGGAAAAAGCGGGTGTGAAAATACTGGGTACATCCCAGGAGACCATCGATTTGGCTGAGGACCGGGACCAGTTCCGTAAGATAATGGATAAGCTTAAGATCCCTATGCCTGAATCCGGCATGGCTGTTGATGTCGAGGAGGCAATCGAGATTGCCGGTCAAATCGGCTACCCCTTAATGGTACGCCCTTCCTATGTTTTAGGAGGCAGGGGCATGGAGATCGTCCATGATGAACCAATGCTGCGCCGGTATATGGCGGCAGCCGTTGGCGTTACACCGGAAAGACCGATTTTGGTTGACCGATTTCTCAGCCGTGCTATTGAAACAGAAGCCGACGCTATCGCGGATGGGACAGACGCTTATGTTCCCACAGTCATGGAGCATATTGAATATGCAGGGATTCATTCCGGAGATTCTGCGTGCGTCATTCCGCCGATCAGCATATCTGAAGAACACCTGAAGACAATTGTGGATTACACCAAAAGAATCGCCCAAGAGATGAAGGTTGTCGGCTTAATGAATATGCAGTACGCTATCGCAGACAATAAGGTTTATGTACTCGAAGCCAACCCGAGAGCGTCACGGACAGTCCCCCTGGTATCGAAAGTATGCAATATACCCATGGCTAAAATCGCCACCAAGATCATGCTGGCTGTTAACGCCGGTAAGAAATACGACCTCGGAATCCATACAAATAAAAAGCTGACGCATTATGGTGTGAAGGAAGCAATTTTACCGTTTAATATGTTTCCGGAGGTTGATCCGGTACTGGGACCGGAAATGCGTTCTACCGGCGAGGTATTGGGAATGGCTGATACATTCGAACTGGCCTATTATAAAGCACAGGAAGCTACCCAGGTACCGCTTCCTGTATCAGGGACCGTACTCATCAGCGTGAATGATAATGATAAAGCGGATGCCCTGGAAGTGGCCAGGATTTTCAGGCAAATCGGTTTTCAAATCAAAGCAACCAGTGGGACCTATGCCTTTCTGCAAAAAAGTGGTGTGGATTGCCAAGAAATTAAAAAAATATACGAGGGTCGTCCCAATATTGCCGACAGTATCTCCAATCGGGAAATCAACTTGATTATCAATACACCGCAGTCCAAAATCAGCGCATATGATGATTCCTATATTCGTAAGTATGCGATCAAAAACAAGGTTCCCTATATCACAACAATGGCGGCAGCCCTGGCGAGCGCCAAGGGTATTCTGGCTTATATTCAAAATGGCTCGCTGGAGTCGGAGAAAAAATCCTTACAGCAATATCACGCAAATATTCAATAAGAGACTACCTTGCTGTTTTATTTAAAGAATATAGCCCCGTTCATATTCTATGTGCGTGGGTATATTCTTTATCTTTTTCATGCACTTAAGGTTGTGGGAACCATAATCCTGTTCGTCTGGCTATCATTGCTATAATAGCTAAATTTTAATATAATTAAGCTAATATTTTGTAGTACTGTGTCAATATCATGCTTATTCGTAAAAGGATGTGAACCTATGAGAATTACCGAGAAAGATGTGGAACAATTGGCGACAGTGAGCCGCCTTGAGCTGACAGACGAGGATAAAGCCGCCTGTGCCGAGTCTCTTAACGCAAGCCTGGACTACATGGACACCTTAAAAAAACTGGATACCGGCGACGTTGAGCCGGCCGCCCATGTGCTTCCGATTAAAAATGTGTTTCGGGAAGATACGGTGCAGGCAAGTTTGGAAAAGGAAATAGCGTTAGCGAATGCGCCGGAGACAGAGGAAGGGTCTTTTAAAGTACCCCGTATTGTTTAATATAGGAGGCATTTTATGCAATTAAATACATTATCCGTCCACCAGCTTAGTGAACTTATGGAGAAAAAAGCAGTCAGCAGTGTGGAAATAACTGACGCTTACCTGGAACGCATCAGCCAAGTTGAAGATAAAATCCAAGCCTTTGTGACGCTTGTTAAAGAAGAAGCTTTGGAGCAGGCCAAGGCTATCGATGAGAAGCGGTCGCGTGGAGAAGCGCTCTCCCCGTTGGCAGGAATTCCTATGGCCATTAAAGATGATATTTGTACAGCGGGAATAAAAACTACCTGTGCTTCCAAAATACTTTATAATTATATTCCTCCCGCTGACGCTACCGTAGTTGAAAGGTTAAAGAAAGCCGGCTCAATCCTGGTGGGCAAAGCCAATATGGATGAGTTTTCGATGGGTTCTTCAACCGAAAACTCAGGGTTTTTTAAAACCAGCAATCCTTTTGACCACGATGCCGTGCCCGGCGGTTCCAGTGGGGGTTCGGCAGCCGCGGTTGCAGCAGGGGAAGCGGCTTTTGCTTTAGGGTCAGACACAGGGGGCTGTATCCGGCAGCCGGCGGCTTTTTGCGGTGTGATAGGAATCAAGCCTACATACGGCTATGTTTCCCGGGTGGGACTCATCTCTCATGCCTCCTCTCTTGATCAAATCGGGACTTTTTCCCGGGATATGACGGATTTGGCGCTAATCTTAAATACGATCTGCGGTCATGACAGCAAGGATTCCACGTCAGCCCCGGTCACTGTGCCCGATTTCAAAAAGAGCCTGGTAAACGATGTGAAGGGATTAAAAATTGGATTGCCGAAAGAATATTTTGGGGCGGGGATAGACTCCCGGGTAGCGGCAAAGATCCGGGAGGCTGTCCGTAAATTAGAGGAACTGGGCGCGATTTGTGAAGAAGTTTCTATGCCTCATACGGAATACGCTGTGATTGCCCATTATATTATTTCTTGCGCAGAAGCCAGTTCCAACCTGGCCCGTTATGATGGGGTCCGGCATGGTCTAAGAGTAGAGGCGGAAGATGTGTTGAGCATGTTTAAAAAGACCCGCGGCCAGGGTTTCGGCGCGGAGGTGAAAAGAAGAATTTTGCTGGGCACGCTAAACTTGAGTTCCGCTTATTATGATTCCTATTACACCGAAGCCCTTAAGGCCCGGACTTTGAATAACCGGGATTTCGCCGGGGCTTTTGAAAAGTTTGACTGTCTTTTGACGCCTGTCAGTCCTACCATAGCTTTTAAAGTGGGAGAAAAAACAGGCGATTCTTTAGCGATGTACCGGTCGGGGGTTTGTACCCTACCGGTTAACTTAGCCGGCGTTCCGGCGATGTCTTTACCCTTTGGCATGGTGGAGGGAATGCCCGTGGGCCTGCAGCTGATTGCCCGGCATTTTGACGAGAAAACGCTGTTGAGAGTGGGTTATACGTTGGAGCAAAATATGGATCAGACCGGCCGCAAGCCAGGCTTGGCTTACTAATAGATTAATGGGGGTCAAGATGAGTAAATACGAAGCAGTTATTGGCTTAGAGGTTCATGTAGAGTTAAAAACAAAAACAAAGTTGTTTTGCGGTTGCTCCACTGAATTCGGGAAGGAGGCGAATACCCAAGTGTGTCCTGTTTGTCTGGGGCTGCCGGGCAGTACAGGCGTTTTAAATAAAAAAACGGTAGAACTGGCCACGAAAGCCGGGTTGGCTCTAAACTGTGAAATAGCAGCCTACAGCTGGTTTGACAGGAAAAACTATTACTACCCCGACTTACCGAAAGGGTTCCAGGTCTCCCAGGTCTTTCGTCCCATCGCCGCCAAGGGGTATTTGGATATTGACGTGGATGGCCGGAATAGACGAATTAACATCACCCGGGCTCACATTGAAGAAGATCCCGGTAAATTGGCTCATTCAGGCGGCTCTATTATGACTTCCTATTCTTCGTCTGTAGACTATAACCGATCCGGTATACCCCTGATAGAAATCGTATCTGAGCCCGAAATACGTTCCGGTGAAGAGGCCAAGGCTTATTTGGAAAAATTAAAAGCTATCCTGGAATACGCCGGTATATCCGATGTAAAGATGGAGCAGGGTTCCTTGCGTTGTGATGCGAACGTTTCGGTTCGCCCGACCGGCACAACGGTCCTGGGTACTAAAACAGAAATCAAGAATATGAACTCTTTTCGTGCCGTGCAACGGGCGATTGAGTATGAAGCAGAAAGACAAATTAAAGTTCTGGAGGATGGCGGAAAGATCACCCAGGAAACCCGCGGGTGGGATGAGAATAAGAATGTCACGATATCTATGCGCAATAAAGAAAACCCGGACTATCGGTGCTTCCTTGAGCATGAGATTACCCATATTGAGCTGACCCCTGAATGGATAGAAGAGGTTAAGGTTTCCCTGCCGGAATTACCGGATGCTCGCAGGCAACGCCTTGTTGAAGAATACGGCCTGCCGGCGTATGATGCAGGGATAATTACCAGTTCTCTTGAACTGGCTGAGTTCTTTGATGCTGTGTTTGCCCAATACCCTGACGCGAAAACAGTCAGCAACTGGATTATGGGCGAGCTTTTACGGCTTTTGAATGCCTGTAATATGAGTTTGAGCGAGACTAAGGTCACTCCGGACAACCTGGCTAAGCTTCTGGAGCTTATTAAAAAGGGCTCTCTTAGCAACAAAATGGGGAAAGAGGTCTTTGAACTTATGTTTGAAGAGGGCAAAGATCCGGAGCAAATCGTCAAAGAGAAAGGTCTGGTTCAGATATCGGATGCAGGAGAGCTGACCCGGATTCTTGCTGAAGTTATTGCTAAGAATCCCAAGTCGGTAGAAGATTTTCAAGCCGGGAAGGAACAGGCCATCGGCTTTTTGGTAGGCCAGGTTATGAAGGCTACCAAGGGGCAGGCGAATCCAGGCGTGGTGAATACCATGCTGAAAGAAATGCTGTCTAAATGAACAGATGATTGTAGATGCGCTAATTACGATCTTCTGGTCTCTCTCGGGACGATATGTAGTGGTTTTTGAGTAAAAAAATAAGCAAGAACGGGCCGAAAAACGTACTTTTTCGGCCTATTTTTTTGGGTATTTATAGATGGCCAGTTATGCCCTACAACATAGGAGCCTTCTGCGTAGTTGACAAAGGCAAAAACGGAGTATAGAATGGAAACCGAAGGGCACAATGAAAGTTTCCTTGGTAACGAAACTGCATGAAATTTTATAAATGGAGGTTTCTATGGAGAAGGCCAATCGTATGCGGATTATCCAAGCTGCTCAGGGTATGTTCAATACCCGTGGATACCGAAGCGTAACCATCAAGGAGTTGGCGGATCAGTTAGGAATGAGCAAGAAAACGATTTATCAGTATTTCTCCGGGAAGGAAGAGATTGCGACAGCGGTTGTGGAGGAATGCATGAAAAGACTGGACGAAGTTGCCGGGATTTCCGACAGGCCGGGCTTAGATCCTCAGTCTGTAATTAAAGAGATATTACTGCATTCCAAAGAAGAATCCTTAAGGTTCGGGCCGCTTTTCATGATGGATATGGAAAAATACCTGCCCGAACTGGCCAATAGATATAAAACCTTCCGCAATGAAAAAAAGCAGATGATCGGCGCGTTATTAAAAAGTGCGCAGCATATGGATTTGATCGAGGATATGCCCATTCCTTTGGTTACCGAAATTCTTTCGGTGTGTTTAAAGGCCTTGGTCCGCTCTGATTCCTTCGAACAATTAGGTTTTTCCAGCCCCTATGTCCTTGATGTGTTTCTAGACATTTTCGGTAAGGGAATCGATGCATCAGGAGAGAAGGCATGATGGAGAAATATGTACTGGGATTCAATGAAATTGATCAAACATGTCTACCTTATGTGGGAGGCAAAGGGGCGAATTTAGGCGAAATGACGAAAGCCGGATTTCCCGTCCCGCCAGGATTTTGCGTTACAACCCGGGCCTATCGGGCTTTTGTTCAGCAAAGCAGGGAGATCAACAGCCTCTTTGATCAGCTGGCGTCTATCAACCCCGTTGATTTGGAACAAGCCCGTAAAGCAGGGCAGCGTATCAGAGAACATTTACAATCCTTATCCATACCGGATGATATTAGAGCAGACATTTTGCAGGCTTTTTATGCCGCTGGAAAAGACAAGGCTTACGCAGTCCGTTCCAGCGCCACGGCTGAGGATTTGCCAGGCGCCTCTTTTGCGGGGCAGCAGGATACCTATTTAAATATTCGCGGCGCTGAGCAGCTTCTCCAAGCAATACAAAACTGCTGGGCCTCTCTGTTTACAGATCGCGCCATAACCTATCGGACCAAAAACAATTTTGACCATCGCTTGGTATTTCTTTCCGTGGTGGTTCAAGAGATGGTCTTTCCGGAGGTTTCCGGAATTATGTTTACCGCCGAGCCCATCACCGGCCGGAGAAAAACAATTTCCATCGATGCTGGCTTTGGACTGGGTGAAGCGCTTGTTTCAGGCCTTGTGACAGCAGATTTATATCAGGTGCGGTTACAAAATATCACCAAGAAACAGATTTCTAAAAAGAAAATGGCCATCTATGCCCTACCTGACGGCGGAACCGTAACCAAAGATATTTCCCCTGAAAAACAGGAACGGCAAGCGTTAGCGGATGATAAAATCATTGAACTTGCCAAACTGGGTCAAAAAATTGAAGATCATTATGGTTTGGAACAGGACATTGAGTGGGGGTGTGCAGGGGGTAAGTTTTATATTCTGCAGAGCCGCCCCATTACATCTTTGTATCCTGTGCCCCCTGTTTCCGATGGGAAATTTCATATATTTGCCTCCTTTGGCCATATCCAAGTGATGACCGATGCCATGAAGCCTTTAGCCATATCTTTGGTCAGCAACCTGACCAACTTCTTAAAAAAAGAGGGTTCTTCCGATAATCTTTTTATCTACGCAGCCGGGGGAAGGGTATTTGCGGATTTTACGGGACCGCTTTTGTTTAAGCCCGCCCGGCACATGCTGTTTAAGGTATTTAAAAATATGGATGAATTATTGGTAGCCGCGCTGGCTGAAGCTGTCAAGAAGGAAGAATTTATAAGGTTGTCTTTGCCGAAGAAGCGTCTTTTCAGAACGCTGCGGCAAATAGCGCCTATAATGATTCCAACTTTGCTTAAAGTTCAACGCAATTTACACTTTAAGAATCCCCATAAAGCCAGAGCAAATGCGGACGCATTGATAAAGAAAATTGCCCAGGAAAATGAAGGATATATTTTTCAAGCCGCAGGGGCGGAAAGGATTCGGCGTATACGCCAAAGTATGGGAGAAATGCCCCAAGTTTTGCTGAAGGTTGCCGGCTTCTGGATTGCCGGGGTACTCGCCTCCGGCTCTCTTGCCAAGAAGTTAAAAAACCAGGTCGGAGAGAAAGAAAGCGCTTACTTGCTAAGCCAATTGAACAAATCTTTGCCGGGGAATGTTACTACAGAAATCGGTTTGGAACTGGGCGATCTGGCTGATATAGCCAGAAAGTATCCCGAAGTCATCGCTTCTTTGGAAAAAGCAAACAGCAATAGCTTTTATGAAGAGCTGCTTAAGGTAAAGGGCGGAGTGGAGTTCAAACAGGAACTGGATGATTTTTTGAAAAAATACGGCATGCGCTGCACCGGAGAAATCGATATCACAAAGCCAAGGTGGAAGGAAGACCCCCTGCAGCTGATCCCGTCTATTATCAGCAACATCCGTACGGCTTCCCCCAACGAGCATAGGGAAAAGTTCAAGCAAGGAAAAATTGAAGCGGAACAAGCGGAAAAAGAAATTCTCGCCAAGTTCGGCTTTGTTCAAAGGAGAAAAATATCCCGCTTGGCTAGGCTGTACCGTAACCTGATGGGCCTGCGGGAGCATCACAAGTTTGCCTTGGTTCTACTCCTGGATATCTATAAACGAGCCATTATGGAAGAGGCACAAGCCTTTACCGAAAAGGGAATCCTGCGGCAGGAAAAAGATGTGTTCTATTTAACCTTGGATGAACTCATGGCTTTAAATGAAAATCGTTTTTCATGCGATGTTCAGGAAGTTATAGCGGGAAGAAAGAAAGAGCATGAATTAAATCAAAAACTGACGGTCCCCCGTGTGATGACGAGTGAAGGGGAAATCATTACCGGCAAAGGTAGGGATATACAAGCGCCGGAAGGGGCGCTCACCGGGACGCCGGTATCGGCAGGTGTGGTAGAAGGTGTTGCCAGGGTTGTCCTGCAGTTAGAGGAGGCCAAGCTGAATCCTGGAGAAATTTTAGTCACATCTTATACGGATCCCGGGTGGACGCCGCTTTTCACCTCGATCGTGGGCTTAATTATTGAAGTAGGCGGAATGATGTCCCATGGTTCGGTAATTGCGCGTGAATATGGCATCCCGGCAGTTGCCGGCATTGAAAATGCCACCCATATCATTAAAGACGGCAGCCGCATCAGAATTAACGGCACGGAGGGATTCGTCCAAATACTGGATGAGGCCTTTTGAACCCATCCATCTTAAAGGGAATACAAGGTGATTTTTATGATAACTTTTTCAGGCATCATTTTGGGCATGTTTGCGATCAGCGTCATGCAATTGGTGCTTGCCACCGCATTGCCTCATATTGTCAGTGAAATCGGCGGAGGCAATTTATACAGCTTGGTTTTTTCAAGCTATATGATTTCTTCCATCGTCATGATTCCAATATTTTCAAAGCTCGCGGATACTTATGGCAAAAAGAGGTTTTATCTGATTGGGATAAGTATCTTTGCGATTGGTACCCTTTACGGAGGACTTGCACCCAATATGCCGGCTCTGATTATAGCAAGAATCATTCAAGGTCTGGGAGCCGGAATTCTAAATCCCGTATCCCTTGCCTTGGTGTCGGATATGTTTACTGCAGAAAAAAGAGGACGCATGATTGGTATTTTTGGACTGGTGCAGCTCTTGTCCAACTTAATAAGTCCTCTTCTGGGTAAATCCATCACTGCGCAGTTGGGGTGGCATTGGCTGTTTTTCCTAACATTGATTGCCGTAATGGTATCAACAGGGATCGTTGCCATGAGCGGCAAACAACCTGAAAGCAGCCGTCAAGCCAAGCTGTCGGAAATTGATGCCATAGGCGGTATGTTGTTTGGCGTTTTCTGTGTGCTGATGGTAGGTTTCTCCAATGTCATCAGTAAAGAGGGCCGGCTTAGTATTCTGTCAGGGTTGCTTCTCGTTGGAATTGTGATCGCCGCTGTATCCCTGATGTTAAATGAAAAAAATCAAAAAATGCCGATAATAAAAATAGAATTTTTTAAAACGAAAATTATCCGCAGGTCGATACTAAGCTCTGTCGCTGCAGGCGCAATCATGTACGGACTGATTACGATACTGCCCTTATGCGGGGCTATGCTCAACAGCCAGGGCTTTCCTATAGATGAAAGCCGTATATTGCTGTTTTTCATGGTCGGTACAACAGTGGGAATGGTTGTAAGCAGTTCATTTTTGAAGAAGTTAGATTCAACCGTATTCACCAAAACACTGTGGATCGTGATGAGTATAGGCGCAATCAGCGTATTGTATTTTATCAGCATAGGCCATTTAATGATGTTTAACCTTTTAAATGCATTGATCGGTTTATGTGTAGGGGGAATCATGTCAACCTTTATGATCAACTCTCAAAATGCCGTAGGAAGTGAAGACAGAACTGTACTAAGCGGGCTTATACAGCTTGGAAGGTATATGGGGGCATCTGTAGGCGTCACTTTTTTTGCAGGCGTACTCCCTGAAGTTGGCTTGCTAAAGAGTGTAATGCAATTTTCAGGTGCGTTTGGACTATTGGTGGCACTGAGTTTGCTGGGGCTTATGAATGAGATGCTTTAAAGATTTTAAGTCAGTTTTATTAAAGTTATATGTGTAATAAAGGAAAAGTGTTTACGGGGAATGAATATGAACCTGAGATCATAATGTACTATACAGGTGGTAAAGCTGGAGGAGGGTTCACTATCACAAAGAGCCGGCTTAAGCATGAAAAAGAAACGCTGCATACCATGATTTCCATCTATTGTAAGGGCCACAAGCACGGTATTCCGCTATGCAGTCATTGTCAGAAGCTCCTGGACTATGCGTCGGCAAGACTCGACGCGTGCAGATTTGGGAATAGGAAACCGTTTTGTTCAAAATGTACGATCCATTGCTATGAACCCGAAATGCGTGAAAACATCAGAAAAGTAATGCGCTATTCAGGGCCCAGGATGATCTGGCGTAATCCGATAATAGCGCTGAAACATTTTTTCCAAAAGTGAACGGATAATGCAGATATAATGATTAAGAGAGACTAAAGGTGAGATAGCTGTTTGAACTTATTGTCAGGGAGGGGAATCGAGATGAGTAATGTGATTGAAGTAAAAAATCTTTGTAAAAATTATAAAGATTTCTCTTTAAATAACCTCTCTTTTTCTTTTCCCACGGGTTGTATTATGGGGCTCGTTGGGCAAAATGGCGCAGGTAAGACCACCACAATTCGTCTGCTCCTCAATATGGTGAAGAGGGATGACGGAGAAGTCAGAATCTTTGGGCTCGATAATATAGGTGATGAGCAAAGAATCAAACAAGATATTGCCGCTGTGTTTGACGAGGTTTTTTTCGTTGATATCTGGAAAGTCTGTGAAGTCGAAAAAGCCATTAGCGGTTTTTATAGCAAATGGGACAGCAAGCTGTACAGTCAGTATTTAATAAAATTCCGACTGCCCACGGATAAAAAAGTAAAAGATTTATCACGTGGCATGAAAATGAAACTGATGTTGGTAGTTGCCCTGTCTCATGAAGCTCAGCTTTTAATATTGGATGAGCCAACAAGCGGGCTTGACCCTGTTGCCCGGGACGAGCTGCTGGAAATACTACAGGCCTATATCTCCGATGGGCGGAAAAGTATTCTTTTTTCAACCCATATTACTTCGGATTTGGAGAAAATAGCTGATTACATCACTTTGATTGATAATGGAAGCATTATTTATACCGGAACAAAAGATAATTTGCTGAAACGATTTTCCGGGTTACTGCCATCTTCTAAAACACCGACTATTGACGAGATTTTGATATTTGTCGGTAAAGGAGGCAAGCTCCATGGGTAATATACAAAATGCTGTCAAGCTGGATTTTTATATTGTAAAGTCAATCTACCGGATGGCTGTTTTAACTTATTTAATTTCGATTCTCTTTGGTATTATTGCGCAGCCGATAATACCGATTTTCCTCATTATGGTTTTCGGTGTGTTTTTCAGCGGGATGGTTTTTTCTGTATACGAGAAAAATCATCTTAATAAGCTGTACGGAATTCTGTCTCTTAGGAAATCTGATGTTATCATCGGAAGATATTTATATGCCTTTCTTTTTGGTATCGTCCAGGCAAGTCTTGCGGGAATTATATCCTATATAATTTTTCGGACAACGGAGACGGTAGTGGATAATTTTGCGCTTACAACCGCGTTATCCCTGTCTTTTATCTATTTTTGCTTTGCAGTTGGTCTTGCCTTTCCGATCTATTTTAAATTCGGTTTTTCAAAAGCGTATGTATTTACGATGATACCCCTCTACTTTATATTTATCGGTGCGGTTTTTCTCAGCGATAAAATAAACGCGCTCAATATCTTAAAGAGTATTCTCCTGTATTTTTCCGGCCACCAGGTTATGTTTTTATTATCCGGAATCTGTATTGGCCTGATTCTGTTCGTGATTTCAGGCATCCTATCTTATCTGGTTTATAAAAATTCTGAACTATAGAGAATCACCCCTGATAATTTTGAGATAGGTATTGAATAATAGTAACCGGTTACGTATAATAAAAGGTAACCGGTTACTATTGTTTTTTGGGGTAAAATTTATAAATTAGAGGAGATAGTGAGAATGAATGATCTAAAAGAAAAGGCATATATTTTCGGGATGATCTTTATGTTATCAAATAAACTGCAAATTCTCGGTGATAAAACGGACCCCCTTTTGACGGTGAAGCAATGGCTTCTCCTTGCCGGGGTACTTAGGTGCGAAAGCAATGCGCCAACGCTCTCGGAGATTGCCGCCCAAATTGGAAGTTCACGGCAAAATGTCAAGAAGACGGCCTCAATCCTTGCCAGAGCAGGCTATGTTTTGATGAATAAAGACGCCGACGACGCCAGGGTGTTGCGTATCAGCCTGACCAATACCTGTCTGGAGCATTTGAAAAAAAGAGATAAAATGGAGCAGCGTTTTTTGGAAAAACTATTTGCCGGTTTCGCGCCCGAAGAGCTATCGTTATTATCCCAAGCCATCCAAAAACTTGAGGAAAATTTAACAGGGTTGGAGCAAAGCTATGAAGAAGTGGAGGCATAAAAAGATGTGGGTTGCGATTATAACAGCCTTTATACTGATTTTGGGGATCGCGATTTTTTTATCTCTCCCCTTTTCACCTGCCAAAGCCGGTTTTCAGTCCATCACCAGGGAGAAAATTAAAGAAGCTGTCCAGACAACAGACGTGTTTAAAGAAGCTGATATTGCGGGGCTTCCGTTCCCTTTGCAGCGATATTTCAGGTATTGCGGATATCTCGGGACAGCAAAAATGGCCTATATGAGGGCTGAGCTGACGGATGTTGATTTTGTCATGTCGGATACGCAGACCATAAAAATAGACTACCAGCAGTTTAATCTTGTTGAAAGGCCGGAACGGTTCGCCTTAATCTCCTCCTCCCTGGCCGGCATTCCTTTTGAAGGACTGGACTCCTTTGAAAAGGGGAAAGGAAGTATGCAAGGGAAGCTGGCGAAAATCATTCCATTATTTAATCAGCGCGGTGAAAGTATGGACCGGGCCTGTTTAGTAACCTGGCTGGCAGAATGCTTAATGGCGCCAAACGCTGCCTTGCAGGATTTTATAGAGTGGGAACCAATCGGTGATACGAGCGTGAAGGCGAAGATAACTTGGGAAGGGATCAGTGCAGGAGGGATTTTCACTTTTGCACCTTCAGGAGAAGCACTCTCTTTTCGTACCGGGGACAGGGTGGCTGTGGGTATGGATGGTAAGGAGACACAGGCCGATTGGTCGGCTGTTTATTCGGAATACCATGCGGTAAAGGGTCTCTTGCAGCCCAAAATTATTCAATCTGTCTGGCATTACCAAACCGGAGATTGTATTTATTTCAATCAAAATGAAGCGCCTGTGGAATTTCACTATTCACTTCAGGAGGGAGAAGAAAGACTGTGAAGAGGTATGAATTTTCTGATTTTTGGAGCATGGGAACGGCTATAGGGCTATGCGCCGCAGTCGGAGTCGTTCTGGGCGCTCTTTTCCAAAATCTGATTTTGTGGATGGGCATTGGCGCCGGGGTAGGCGTGGTTCTGGGAGCCATTGCTACCCTTTATAAACAAAAAAAATAATGACAATATTTTATCTGCTATAATAAAATCAATATCCTTTGCGGGGTTATGGGGAAGGCAAGGCGGGGAGAGAGCGTATGGAACAAAGCAGAAACAGGAGTAAAACCGACCTGCATTATTATTCCGACCGGCTCAGACGCAAATTGGCAGAGCTTCGTTTTTCGCCTGCCGCCATTGTGGAAGCCCCGTCCGGATACGGCAAGACGACGGCGATACGGGACTTTCTAGATGATCAGCTTCCCCAGAGCGCGCCCGTTTATTGGTTTACCGCCACGGATGAGAATCCTTCCGCGGGCTTTCGGCGTCTTTGCCGTAAAATAGATAAAATAGACAGCCAGGCGGGAGAACGCCTGCTCAAAATTGAACTGCCCAATGCCGCCACCATCGGTGAGGCCTGCGATGCGCTGAGGTCTATTCAATGTAAATATGAAACCTATCTGGTGATCGATAACTTTCAATTCCTGCAGCCCTTCCTGCCGCTTTCTTTTTTCCTCGCACTGATCGAACATGGCGGTGAGGGTTTGCATATCATCATCGTGACGCAGATGCTTAAGCGTAATATTCTTGCCGCAATAACGGGACACAGATTTTTACATATCACCGTAGCGGATTTACGGTTGAATCCTGAGGATATCCGCCGTTATTATACTCAGGCGGGTGTGGGTATTACGCCGGAGGACGCGCGGGATATTACGCAGTATACGGGAGGATGGATTATTGCGGTCTACCTGCAATTCTGCGCTTTTCAAGAAACCGGCGCATTCTCCTCTACCCGCAGCATCTTGACCCTCATGGAGAACTTGGTATGGGACGCGCTGACGGAAACGCAGCAAACGTTCCTGATGCGCTTATCAGCCTTTGAGGTAATCACCGTGCAGCAAGCCTGTGTTCTCAGTGGATTTGAGACACTGCCCGAATATGCTCTGGAGGCCCTGGAAAGTCCGTTTATCCGCCATGAGCCTGCCCAGCGGCGGTACGAGCTTCATAGCCTCCTGACTGAGCTGCTCCTGGAAAAACGCCGGGAACGCGACGCGGGCTTTGAACAGGAGTGCTTGCGACGCGCGGGAGATTTTTGCCGGGATGCCGGCAAAGCCTCTGAGGCTCTTGGCTTTTATATGCAAATCAAAGATTATGAACGAATGCTGGCCCTGGACCTTTCCCCTCTGATTTTGCACGCCATCGGAACCACGCCTTTTGCAGAGATTGCTTTGGATATTGCGCAAAACTGCCCGGCCGGGATAAAAGACAAGTATCCCCTTTCCCTGCTGCGGATTGCCTGGGCGCTGCTGCTGGCGCAAAGGAACGAGCCCTTCGATGTGCTGATGGAAGAACTGCGCGCCAATCTGAAGGCAAATGGGCAAATGGACGTTTCCTCCTTATGGGGTGAATGGACGCTGCTCTCCTCATTCGAGGCCTTGCCTTGCCTCGAGAGGGCGACGGCGC
Organism: Clostridia bacterium; assembly: GCA_034003745.1. Lineage (GTDB taxonomy): Bacteria > Bacillota > Peptococcia > DRI-13 > PHAD01 > JAVEYA01. Next base: position 30,305 of record JAVEYA010000005.1, on the reverse strand, counting down.
TGCTAAGGAAGGCTGCTGTGTATTTTAACGGAAAGTGTTCTCAGGTGATCCTGCCCACCGCGCCGTGGTATTTTGGCGATTACTGTCAGCTGGCCCAGTTCCATAGCACACCCGGCGAAACCGACCGGGAAGCGGATGCGCTGGAAGATTACATTACCCTTTACGCACAATTGACCAACGGTCACGGCAGCGGCGCAGACGCACTGTTCCGCGCTGAGCTGGCTTTTCACCGGGGGGATCTGAGCGGCGCGAAGATATTTGCCTATAAGGCCGCATTTCTTGCCGAAAACAGACAACAAAGCATTGTGCAATTAGGGGCCGCCATGCTGCTGGCCGAAATCGCCCTGCAAAAGGCCGACTTTGCGGGCTGGCAGCATGCTGTCAGTTCCATGGAGCGCGCCGCTTCCTACCCTTTACAGAATACCTTTGTGGTCAGGGCGGCGCTGGATAACGTTCGCGGGGTGCTTTTGACCGAACTGGGAGATCAGGCGGGCATTGCCGACTGGCTTAAGCGCGGTGAATTTTCGGGCCGCGTGCTGCTTGCGCCCATGGTCAATAATGCGCTGTTTGTACATCTGAACTTTTTAATCCTGCAGGGAGAATTTGACCGGCTTATTGGAACGGCTCAGGCCATCATCCGCGAAGCCTATGCGAAAACCCCTTTTTCAGAAATTCTGCTGTTGCTGCTTACGGCTATTGGTTATACAGCGACAGGGAACCGTACCCAGGCCGCACTGCTGGTGGAGCAGGCGGCGGAGAAAGCGCTGCCGGACGGCCTGATTCTTCCCTTCGCTGCCTATTCATGGCTGCTGGACGGGTTGGCTGATGAGCTGGTGGAGAAAAAATATCCCCGGCATCTCGAGCAGTTCCGTACGGTAAAAACGCGCTATGCCCTGGGATGGGAAACACTGCATGACGCCCTGTTCGCGGAGGAATGGCCCGCTGATTTGACCCCCCGGGAATCCGAAGTGGCCAAGATGGCGGCAAATGGACTGCGCAACAGCGAGATTGCCCGGATTCTGAGCGTAACGGAAAGCACCGTGCGTACGCATCTGCGCACCATTTTTCAGAAGCTGGATATAGACCGCCGCGCCAAGCTGGCCGAAAAACTGAAATAGCGAATAAAATCATATTATTAAAAAATCGTCCTTTCCGACGATGTACGAAAGCGAATCCTGTCTTACACTGGTATAAGATGGGATTTTTTATTTGCATGGAGGTGCCGGCCATGACGGGTCACAGCGACAGCTATATCCGGTCCGTAACGCCGCTAAAAGGCTACCGGCTGTTCATGGAGATGGAGAGCGGCAGCACGGCGACGGTAGACCTCTCCGGCAAGCTGTGCACCGCGAAATACGCGGAGCTTGCGGATGAAGCGCTTTTCAATACTGCCGCAACCGACGGTAATTACGTCGTCTGGGGCGGCGGAAGAATCCGGCTGACCGTGAACGAGCTGATGGAGGTAATTTTACTGGGATGAGCGATGGTAAAAGTTTTCCCTTTGGTTATTAAGGACTGATTGTTTGAAGGAGGATTCATGATGAAAAAACGACGGATGGTTTTCAGGTTAATTTCTTCATTTGTTCTTTTTGTGCTCATGGTTACGCCGGTTTATCCGGTATTTGCCAAATATGTAGGCGATGGCTTCTGCGGACATATGAATGCATTCAAAGACTACACATATATTAACGATATGCATTGCCAATGCCCGGACTGCGGGGCGTATCGCAATCACAAATACGATACGAGGGGATTTGATATCCAAGGAATTGACCCCCAGGTGCAGCACCGCTGTATCTTTTGTCTGGCAGTACAAAACCATGTTTTCGGTGAGCTCAAAAGTGCAAGGTGCTCAGTAGCTGCGCAGGGAGAGGACTGTTTCCATACGATTTATTCCATCAACGGCCTTCCCTACGATCAAACCCAGCACATTTGCCGTCTTTGCGGATACAAGGTAGCGCACAACTTTGGCGACCCAAATGTTCCGGTCAAGGAAATCAAATGTGGCTGTGGATACGTCTGCCCTCATTCCTTCACCGCCGACAACGCCGACAGCGGCGGGCATACTTGCGGCATCTGCAAACATAAATTTGTCCACACGCTCATTCCCAACGCGGACGGAAGCGGCCACAGTTGCTCGGACTGCGGCTACACCGAAAAGCACAGCTTTACAAATAATCCTTCCGGCGGAAATCATGTCTGTTTCTGCGGCGCTGTTCAGGCGCATACCTACGTAATTGGCAACGCAGCGAATCATGATTGTTCAGTATGCGGTGATACGCAAAAACATACCTACATATCTGCCGGAGATTTCCAGCATGCCTGCGTGTGTGGGGCCACCGGCCAGCATTTCTATTGGGATAATGGCGATACCCATAAGTGTGGGGAATGCGGCCACAGCGCCGCACATAACTGGGTTAATTATGGATTTTCGGATGGGCATGCGTGTTTCTACTGTAATAAGACGCAAGACCACCAATACGTACACGGCAGATGTTCTATCTGCGCGTATCAGTGTCAACATATGATTAATCCAAGCACGCATAGATGTACTGTCTGCGGCGAATGCACACATAATTGGAGCAATGAATTTTGCATCTATTGCCAGGAACCCTGTCCGAACAAAGGCAATCACATCTGCGCCTCGGCCTGCGGCGCCTGCGGGTTTAGCAAGCCGCACAGTTTTGCCCAGGATCAGAAGTGCGCTGTTTGCGGTTATGTTGATACCGTCCCCCCTGTTTTAACGGTTAATCAGCCCGAAAATGTCACAGGCGAGGGTGAGAGCGTCATGATTACCGGGACGGCCGGGGACGCTGTGGAAGTATACGTAGGCGACGGCAAGGCAGATTTAAATACCGACGCCTCCTTTTCCTATGCCCACTATGTCCGGCAGCGGGATGAAAAGCTCACGGTTACGGCGAAAGACCTGGCCGGGAACACCGCCACCCAAAGCATCTCCATTACTTTTACGCCGAAGATTAGCTTAGAGATCCCGGCTCAGGGCCTGCCGGAAGGAGATATTTGTTACCTGCAGGGCAGTTCTAACTTTACATTGCAAGGGAGTGAGACTGTAGAAATTGCCTGGGGCGACGGGACAAAACAACAGGTGAAGCCGGATATAGGGAAAATCTTTATCGTTGGACACATCTATAAGGATAACGGGGAATATGAAATCGAGGCCCTGGTGAAGGATAGCGGCGGAAATGTCCTGGCCGGCGGCACAAGCCAGGTAAGCGTGGCCAATGCCCCCCCGGCCCTGCGGCTTGGGCCGTCCGGCACGAGCCATGTCACCCTGGAACGGGGCCTTTTCTCCCTGGCCTGTTCCTTTACCGATCCGGGCCAGGATACCTGGAGCGGCACAGTAGATTACGGCGACGGTTCGCTGCCGGAGGAGCTTTCTCTTAATACCGATCAGACGTTTTTCCTGAAACATTTGTACGCCGGTATGGGTCTCTACCCTGTAACCGTTCAGATAGAGGACAAAGACGGCGGCAGCGCCCAGGAAAAGCTTACTGTATTCTGGCCGGCCTTGGTGGCCCCGGAAATAGAGCTTTACAACCAAAGTTACAACCAAAAGGGAGAAATCGAGACCCGGGAAGGAAACGCCCTGACGCTCCCGGGCCGGGTTCTGGCCGATCCGCTGGAGGGCCAGGTTTACCTCATGGCTGATTATAATGATTTCCTGGGGCCTGCCTTAGCACCGGTTAAAGCCGACAATACCTTTGAGCTGACCCATACTTTCTATGATAACAGGCCGGAACAAACGCTGCGCCTGGAGGTTCTCTATCTCTATAGGGGTTTATATGACTGGATTGCTTCCCGCAGCAGAGAGGTGCAGATCAGGGTGCTTAATGCGGCCCCTGCAGTGGAATTGCCGTCTGCAGCTTATGCCCAGACCGGGATGCCCTTTAACCTGGCGGGAAAATTCAGCGACCCCGGGCAGGATATCTGGGAGGCTTCTGTAGACTTTGGCGACGGGACTCCGCCCCAAATGGTGCAGCTGAATCCTGATAAAACCTTTAGCCTGAATCATGTTTATATGTCGCCGATGTCCTGTACGGTCAGAATCAGTGTTTCCGATAACCAGGGAGGCAAGGGGTCCGCAGAATGCCGGATCAAGGTGAAGGATTACCTTCTCACCCTGGATGCGGGGGAGTATATAGGAACTACGGAGGGCGGCTCTTGGAAGAACATCATCTCCGTGAGCGGTCCGCCGGATAAAATAGTCCGTGTCACGGCTGATTACGGCGATGGAAGCGGGGAGCGGGAGATCAAGGAAAAAGGCTTTTTGCCGTATGGCAAAACCTCCTTTACCCTTCGGTATACCTATCCCGACAATGGCGAGTATACGGTGCGCGTGCGGGTTACGGACGCAGACGGCGACAGCGTCGAAGACACTTTCAGGGTTGCCGTGGATAACCTTGCCCCCACGGTCGAAGTTCCAGCCGGCGACAGCATCTTTGTCTCCGATATTTATCAGAGTACAGGTTCTTTCAGCGATCCGGGCCAGGATACCTGGACAGCCACTGTTGATTATGGGGATGATAGCGGCCCCCAACCATTGTCCTTGGACTCCGACAAGACCTTTCAGCTAAGCCATAATTACCCGCATACGGGGAATTATACCGTTACGGTAAAGGTTACAGATAAAGACGGCGGGGTGGGGGAGGGAACCGCCCAGGTCCAGGTTAAAAACAGAAGTAGGGCTCATTCCTATGATACCGATCTGCAAAGCCTCCGCATTAAGTATATGTCGGGTGGTGATGTGGTTAACGTCCTATTGCCGGGACATAGCGGCCCCTTTAATGTCAATGTTCCTGCCGATGTAGGTTCTATTATGGTCCTTATTGAAGCAGATCCCCATGCCGGGGTGGTTATAACCATTGATGGAGTTCTGGTCCCCGATCCGGAAAATGTAATACTCTCGGGCCCAGGCACTACAACGCAGATCGACATCACGGTTACAGTTCCTGGTGTGGGAACGGCAACCCATGCCCTGCAGGTCGCAAGGGCTGCCTTGTAATCTTGCTGCTTCAGGATCGATGGCGACTATTATCGCTGCGGGCACGGGCACGTGTCGGTAAAAGAGCTGATGAACGTTGGTTTTATTGGGTGAGATTTGATGAGGAAAGGATGAAACAATGAAAGTAAAGCGTTTTTTCAACATAATCCTGGGTTTGGCGCTCCTGCTCATACTGCTGCCTCAGGCGGCATGGGCGGCGCAGGGTAGTGATTTTGTCGTCACGGGCAATCCAGCGGGCTATACATACGGCACCCCGGACGGCGTGCTGACCTTTATCGCGGATGGCAGTTACACGGTTTCCATGGCGGTCTACGGTACGACCACCACCACCGACACAATCTTGGTCAGCAGCGGCGTCACGGCCAACATCACGCTGAACAGCGTCAGCATTGAGCTGCCCGCAGCGGGAGGCGGCTGCGCCTTCAATATGACCGGCGCGATGGTCAACATGGTGCCGGAGGGCGCGAATACGCTGCGAAGCGGCGGCGGCTCCGCCGGACTGCAATGCCCGGCGGGAGCGACGCTGACTATAGCGGACGGACCGGGGACCGGCGCCGGTTCGCTCTCAGCCATGGGCCAGACCTCTCTCGCCAGTGCCTTCAGGGCGGGTATCGGTGGGGGCGATAACCAAGACGGCGGTACAATCATCATTGAAAGTGGCACGGTCACAGCCTCCGGCGGAAGTGGCGGCGCGGGTATCGGTGGTGGCAGATTGGGTAACGGTGGCACGGTCGAGGCCAGTAGCGGCCAATATGGCGCGGGTATCGGCGGCGGTCATACCGGCAACGGTGGCGCCATTACCATCGAAGGCGGCACCGTGAATGCCACCGGCGGCTGGAGCGACGGCGGCGCGGGCATTGGCGGCGGCAGGGGCGGTAATGGTGGCACGATTACGATTAGCGGCGGCACGATCGCGGCCAGCAGCCACGAATACGACCCGGAGTACTCCGGCGCACAGGATATTGGGCGTGGGGAGGGCCCCGGCAGTGCAGGGAGCCTCAGCATCGCCGGTACGGCGGCGGTCTTCCTCAAAACCAACACCTGTACCGCTTCCGTTACCGCCACGACGCATTTCCGTTACCGCCACGACGCATACGCATGAAACGATTACCGACCACACGGCGGGCGCCAAGGCCTACGGCATCCCCGTAGACTGGGCCGGGAACTTCGGCGCGTATCTGCGGCTGTTCACCCTTTCCTATGAGGCCAACGGCGGCGCCGGCGCTCCCGCTCCGGTGACCCAGCATATCGGCACCACGGCGACCGTTGCGGACGACAGCGGCCTGGATCGGGCGGGGCATACTTTCTCCCGCTGGGATACCGTGGCGGGTGGCAGCGGCACAGCCTATGCGGTGGGCGATCCCTTTACCTTCACCGATAATGCGACGCTGTATGCCCAGTGGGCGGGGGAACCCTGACCTTCAGCACAGACACCGGTGCCCTAACACTCCCGGCAGATATGCTCTCCGGCATTGCCGGAGAAGGGTCCGAGGCGAAGATCACCATCGGTCTTGGCGACAAGTCCGGCCTGCCGGATGTCGTTAAGAACGCTGTCAGCGGCAGGCCTTTGATAGAGATAGCGATAACCATCGACGGCAAGCCGGTTCAGTGGAAAAATCCCGCCGCTCCGGTAACGGTATCGATTCCGTACACACCGACGGCGGAGGAACTGCAAAACCCGGACGCCATCGTCATATGGTACATCGACGGCAGCGGCAATCCGGTGTGTATCCCCAACGGCCTTTACGACGCGGCCACGGGGGCAGTCACTTTTACCACCACCCATTTCAGCCTCTATGCCGTTGGGTATAACAAAGTAAGCTTCGGTGACGTGGCGGAAAATGACCGGTATTATAAAGCTATCAGCTTTATCGCGGCTAGGGGCGTCACCTCGGGCACCGGCAACGGGAACTACAGCCCCGCAGCGGGGCTGAAACGGGGTGAATTCATCGTTCTGCTGATGAACGCTTACGGCATCGCACCGGATACGGACCCGGTCAATAACTTTTCCGACGCGGGCAGCACCTGGTATACCGGCTACCTCGCCGCAGCAAAACGGCTCGGTATCTCCGCAGGGGTAGGAAACAACCTGTACGCGCCGGGCAAGGCTCTCACCCGTCAGGAGATGTTCACGCTGCTGCATAACGCCCTCAAGGTCATCGGGCAGCTTCCGCAAGGCGATTCCGGCCGGACACTTTCCGGCTTCGCCGACGCAGGCAGCATTGCCGACTGGGCAAAAGAAGCGATGACGCTGCTGGTTAAAACCGGGATCATCGGAGGAGACACCGGAGTGCTCACGCCCATCTATACGGCGACCCGGGCGGAAATGGCCCAAGCGCTGTATACCCTGCTCTCGAAGTAATAAGCAAATAAAGAATTGTCTCGCGAAATTCAAAACCGGTACAGGCATTGATTGCCGGTACCGGTTTTTGGCGCAATGGCACTGACGTATTTATAGGAGGGAAGTCTTCATCAGAAACGGGAGGATATATTCAATTGAATTGGTCACCACATGCCCGCAATTCGGAAGCAAACGGATTACGGCAGAGGGGATAAGACTCAGGAGCCTTTGCGCCGATTTTTCCGCATCAATGATGATATCCTCCTCTCCGTCTATGAAGAGAGCCGGCATAGTAAGCCGCCCTAATTCTTCTTCCGCATATACGGGCAGCTCCTGAATCGGATTATAATTTTCAGCGATCAGATTCATAAAATCGAGTACTTCTTTCGGAATGCCATGTTCCCCAAGGATGGAATCGCTTATCTGAACAGTCCCGTCCGCCTGCCGCGCTTGCTCCACATTGAGAAGAAATTGCGGGCGAACCTCTGCCAGACCGGCGGATGCAATCAGAATCAGACTGGAAACATATTCCGGATAAGCTGTCGCGAATTTGAGCGCCATCCAGCCGCCAAGCGAGTTGCCGATTAAAACGGTTCTTTCAAGACCGAGCGCAGCAAGGACATCCTTCATCCAAAGCGCAAAAGCGTCTGAACTGAGGACTGGTCTGTATTCCTCGCTGTTTCCGGCTTCGCCGATAATATCCACGGCATAAACCCTGAAACGATCGGATAAAGCCATTATCTCGGGAAACCAGAATGCGCTGTTGCTGTTAGAGCCATGTAACAGAATGATGGGCGGATTCGACTCTTGGCCGGCTGTTAAAATAAATGTCTGCCCAAAGGTGGTCTCGACGTAGCGCTGCCCGAAGGGGAACTGACTAAGCACGCGGTTATAGTAGGCCCGAACTTTGTCTCGTCCCACCGTTGTCTTAAATACGCTGGTTTTCATATCCCTTCACTCCTTTTTGGGTTCTGTCAAAGAGGCAATCATGTCCAGCATCACTGCCATCAGACGGATGTCGCCCCAGAGCGTAATCCGAACCATATTTTCACGCTCGATGTATTGAGACTGCAGGGAGAATTGTCCGTATTCCGGCGGCTTGGTATTCAGGACGGCTGTCAGCGTATTCATGATACGGATGGCATCCTCTTTTCCGGCCACAACGATATCGATAACCGACGAGGCAATGACGCTGCGCGCCGGCCGGTTTCCCGAGCCGAGTCCTTCGTTATTGGCGCCCTCGGCAAAAACGCTCAGATCATGGCCGGTGACGCGCCAACTCTTGCCAATCTTTGCGGCACGCAGTCTGCCCTCCCGAATATACCGCTGGATAGTCTTCGGATGGATATCCAGCATCTCTGAAATCTGCTCGACGGTATAGTAATCTTTAATCATAAAACACTCCTTATCGTTGCTTATAAGGTGATTATAAGTCATTATAAGTAATAATAAGGAATATGTCAAGACATTCAATTCATATTGACATTGTATTTCACTGCGACGTATACTTTCTTCAAGAATCAATTGCCCTTCGATAGAATGTCTATTTTTATTAAGATAGATTTGAGAGGGAATGATGGGGGAAGCGTTGTAATGAGCATAGCAGGCATTATTTTTGTTGTAATAGTGATCGTATCTTTTTACGGAGGCGCGAATTTTTATATTGGGAGAGGGATGTATCAATGGCTTAGCTTGCTTTTTCCGCATATAAACGCCCGGATTTTCGCCGGCGCCTACATGTTTTTTGCCCTATCGCTGATCATCGGCTTTTTGCCGCTCCCTGCCGCTGTTAAGCGGATATTGAGCTGGCTCGGCGCCCATTGGATGGGCATTTTTGTATATCTGTTGATGCTTTTTCTGGTGGCTGACTTGGTGATATTCCTCGGAAGTATCCTCAAGATAATTCCCAGCCCGGCGCCTCAAAGCACCCGTTTTTATGCAGGCTTGCTGGTGATTTTGTTGACTGCCGGCCTGGTTGGTTACGGCATCTATAACGCCAATCAGATTCAATATGTTTCTTATGATGTCCAAACGAAAAAAACCGCTGCAGCGGCGGATATGAAAATAGTCCTGCTCAGTGATTTACATTTAGGTGCCGTAAATTCCGAAAAAAATCTCGCGCGTATCGTTCAGGGCGTCAATAACTTGGAACCTGATCTCGTATGCCTGGCCGGAGATATTTTTAACGATGATTATTATGCTTTGCGTAATCCTTCCGAAGCCATCGCGCTGTTTAAAAGTATTACGGCTACATACGGCGTGTATGCCTGTCTGGGCAACCATGACGGCGGCAACACGTTTGACGAAATGCTGCGCTTCCTGGAGCAAAGCAATATCAAGCTCCTGAATGATGAATACGTCATAATCGATGAGCGGCTGGTTTTGTTCGGAAGGGTAGACCCCTCCCCGATTGGAGGTTTTGGGGAGTTGAAGAGGAAAGATATTACCGCAGCGATTGCTTCGCTGGATACTGATATACCCGTTATCGTTATGGAGCATACGCCTTCAGACCTGGAACAGTATGGCAGGGAGGTTGATTTAGTGCTTGCCGGACATACGCATAGGGGCCAGATCTTTCCGGCCAACCTGATAACAAAAGCCCTATTTCTTGTAGATTATGGACATTACCGCAAGGATGCCGACAGTCCCCATATTATCGTAACGTCGGGCGCAAGTACCTGGGGGATGCCGATGCGGGTCGGTACGGATAATGAAATTGTAAGTATTTTATTGCACTAGAACTACCGGGTACTGCATTCTCTGCTGCCGAAGCAGATCCTATAACATGTATTTAGAATAATTTAACAGAGGTCTACTTGTTTTCTGCCTTTACAGTATTATAAGATTATTATGTAAATTAGATAAAATTATTGGAGAACAAACAGATGAATGATTTGGAAAACAGATGGGACCTTTCACTTAAAAATATCCTTTTTCCGTTGATCTTCCTGGGAATATTCTGGGGACTTGCCATCCTGTTAACAGTTACGTCAGGGCATTTTTTCTATTTATTTAATTTTGGCTATATCGGGACCTCGATTGCCCTGGGTATTTTATTGATTCAGGCGCTGCCGAAAAAGCATAAAGCTTGGGGCAGAAGGACCTCTCAGATTTTAGTGGGCGGTTATATGCTGTTTTTTCTGGGCTTTTATAGCCGGGAAAACATGCAGATTGAGGGCTTCTTCATGCTGCTGCTGTCGGGCGTGTTTGCCGCGGCAACCATGCATTATATAATTGCCAAAATTGTGGGCCCCTTAATTTTCGGACGGGCGTGGTGCAGCTATACCTGCTGGACAGCGATGATCCTTGATCTATTGCCTTATAAAAGACCCCAAAATAAACGAATAAAATACCTGGGCGTTATCAGATACGTCTATTTCTTTTTTTCTTTGGCCTTAGTTCTGTTTATTTGGTATGTACTGAAAAATCCCGTGGACCCGCAATCGACCGCGGAGCTTTATTGGTTCATTGGCGGCAATATTCTGTTCTATTGCGTTGGAATAATTTTGGCGTACGTCTTAAAAGACAACAGGGCCTTCTGTAAATATATCTGTCCTATTCCGGTACTGCAAAAGGCTTTCTCCCGGTTTTCCCTGCTTAAGATAAAGGTTGATCCTGCTAAATGCGTGGACTGCGGCAGATGTGAAAAGGTATGTCCGATGGACGTGAAACTGCTGGAGTATAAAAATAAAAAACAGCGAGTATTGTCAACGGAGTGCATTTGGTGCAGCACCTGTATCTATGAATGTCCTGAAAACGCCATTGCTTCAAGTATTGGCTTTGACGCAGGCATAAAAGACAGATTGAATTATAGATAAAGAGCAATATTGCAATTCATATTAAAACCGGTACAGACATTGCTTGTCAGTACCGGTTTTAATGCGCTCTTTTTATTCCGGTGAATTTATTTCTTCGACGTATACTTCTTCAAGATACTTGGTAATAAGAACATAGTTTAATATAATTATAGAAGACTTGCTAAAAAGGGGAGAAATATGATGAGCGAAGTATACTTGATTAGGAATTCAGGAACGGATTATGATGAACTGGGGAAAGACGCTTTAAAGCTGTTAAAAAAAATAATCGAAGAAACCGGCTATGAGCTTGGTCAAGAAGTGCCGATCAAGGTTCATTTCGGTGAGAAAGGGAACACCACCTTTATACCGGCTAAAGCGTATGATGCAATTATCGGATATCTTAAGGAAACGGGGATATCCACCGCCTATATCGAAACCAATGTGTTGTACAGAGGTTCGAGGACCACCAAAGAAAACCATATTCAAACGGCAATTAATCATGGCTTCACTCAGCTGCCCATAATTATTGCGGATGGGGATGTGGGTACGGAATACGATGAAATAGAAATAAACAAGGATTATATCGATATGTGCAAAATAGGCAAAGGCTATAACAAATACAGACAGTTAATTGTCATGAGCCATTTCAAAGGGCATATCGCGGCAGGATTTGGGGGCGCCATCAAACAACTGGCGATGGGTTTTGCCGCACGGGGAGGAAAACTGGCCCAGCATTCCGGAATATCTCCCGTTGTAAATCCGAAAAAATGTATCGGCTGTGATCTTTGTGTAAACAAGTGCGATTTTAAAGCGATCTCCAGAACGGACACTGCGGTTATTGACGGGAACAAATGTATCGGCTGCGCCGGTTGTATTGCCGTTTGTCCTCAAGGGGCAATCAGTAATACCTGGGGAGGAACCCACTTTCACGAAAAACTTGCGGAATATGCTTATGGCGCGGCAAAAGATCGGGAAATCATCTTTATTACCTTTATTCATAACATAACTGAGGATTGTGACTGTGTCGGCAAGCATATGAATCCGGTTGCGGATAATATCGGAATTCTGGCCGGCAGGGACCCGGTTGCTTTAGATACCGCTTGTCTGGAGCTGGTGCAAAAAAGCAGCGGGAAAGAGCTTTTTGAGAAAGGCAGGGTAACGCTGAAGCACGCGGAAAAGATTGGTCTGGGTACGATGCAGTATCAGCTTGTGGAAATATAGGGCGAATTCAGCTTGCACGGATACTTGTCCTTCAACTGGAAACAATAATCCCGGAGGTGTGCCGGAGGCTTAAAAAGGGCAGGCACGGCGTAATTTATGGCTGAAAAGCTCAATGCGTACAACCGGAAAAGGAATTTTACCAGGACCTCGGAACCGGAAGGCGGAACAGAAAGCGCCCAAGGGGGCCTGAGGTTTGTCGTCCAGCATCATTTGGCCCGCAGAGAACACTATGACTTCCGTCTGGAATGGGACGGAGCCCTGTTGAGCTGGGCAGTACCGAAGGGGCCTTCTTACGACACGAGGGATAAGAGGCTTGCCATACAGGTGGAGGAACATCCTTTGGAATACAGAAATTTTGAGGGGACCATCCCTAAAGGGGAATATGGCGGCGGAGTGGTCATGATCTGGGATGAAGGGTACTGGGAACCCTCGGGGGATGTGGAGGACGGGCTCGGTGAAGGTATGCTGAAGTTTGTGCTGAAAGGGAGCAGACTGAAGGGAAAGTGGGCCCTCATACGCTTAAAAGGGAAAGCGGGCGAGACCAAGGTCAACTGGCTTTTGCTGAAAGAAAAAGATGCGTATGTACAAACAGTCGACGGAATTTCCCTATTTACCACCAGCATCAGAACCGGACGCACCCTGACGGAAATTGAAGCAGGGGAGGACGCAAAGATTATACAGAACCCCTTCGACAGCACCGCTGTGCAGCTGGCCCGATTGGTCCATACGCTTCCTGAAGGGGAGGACTGGCTCTATGAGTTAAAGTACGACGGCTACAGGATACTGGCCTATATTGAAGGCAACAGCGTCCGGCTCCTCACCCGAAACGGCAATGATTATACCGGAAAGTTCCCGGATATCGCCTCTTCCCTCAGTGATTGGGCTAACGGCAGGGCCATGATTCTGGACGGCGAAATAGCCGTCACGGACGCAGCGGGCAGGACGGATTTTCAGGCTCTGCAGAATCATTTAAAAAATCCCCGGACCAAAAATCTGACTTATATCGTCTTTGATCTTTTGGCCCTGGAGGGCGGGGACCTTCGGGGGAACCGCCTGATTGACAGGAAAGAAACGCTGGAAGCTTTGCTGAAGGATGGCCCCGGAAACCTCCACTATAGCCGGCACGTCCGGGGAAACGGTAAGGAAAGTTTGGCTGCGGCCTGTAAAGCAGGTCTGGAAGGGGTCATCGGCAAAAAAGCCGATTCTTTTTACAGCGGAACCAGAAACGCCGACTGGATCAAACTGAAATGCGCTCAAAGGCAGGAATTTGTCATCGGAGGATATACCCTTTCCCATAAAAAAGCGAGCGGGGTAAGTTCCCTTCTCCTGGGTGTCTATGAGGAGGGGGAATTTGTCTATACCGGACGTGCCGGTACGGGCTTAAGCGAAGAGGACAGGAAAGAGCTTGAGGAAAAATTTGCGCGTATAAAGAAAATAAAAGCACCTTTCCAACTCGCGCCAAAGCCCAGAACCAATGAGAAGATCACCTGGCTGGAACCTGAATTGGTCGCGGAAATCCAATTTGCCGAATGGACGGAAGATCATCTGTTAAGGCAGGCCAGCTTCAAAGGCCTGCGGACGGATAAGGCTCCCCGGGATATAAAAAGGGAAACAGCGGAGGATGAAACCCAGTCCCCGTTATCTGTACAGGAAAGGGAGAGGACAATGGAAGCAAATGCCCAGGATATGATGATTGAGGGAATTAAGATTACCAACCCGGATAAGGTAATCTTTGCAGAGGCTGAAATTACCAAAGGGGATGTGATCCGGTATTACGCCCAGATAGCGGAGCGGATGCTGCCCTATGTGGGCCATAGGGTTCTCAGCATTGTACGCTGTCCCAAGGGCATCTCCCAGACCTGCTTTTATAAGAAGCATCCCGGCCCGAGCAGCAAAGCAATCGTCACCATTCCTGTTACCAATAGTGCTGGAGAAACGGAAGACTACTTTTATATTGCGGACAAAACCGGACTGATTGCGGAGGCTCAAATGGGGACCCTGGAGTTCCACACCTGGGGAAGCCGTGTGGACGAGCTGGAAAAGCCTGATATCATGGTATTTGATCTGGACCCCGATGAAGGAATGGATCTAAGCAGGGTACGCCAGGGTGTGCGGGATATGAAGAATATGCTGGCCGAGCTTTCCCTGAGTTCGTATCTTAAGACCAGCGGCGGCAAAGGCTATCATGTGGTCGTACCTTTTAAACCCGCCGTTGCCTGGGAGCGGTTTTACGATTTTGCCAAACGCGTTGCCCAGGTGATGGAACAGAGGTGGCCTGACCGCTACACCAGCAATGTCAGAAAAGCCAAACGCGCCAATAAAATCTTCATCGACTGGATTCGTAACGGCAGAGGGGCTACCAGTATTGCCCCCTATTCTCTGCGGGCGCGCAAAGGAGCCGGAGTATCCATGCCCATCGCTTGGGATGAACTGGATACAGTGGCTCCTGACGGTATCGATATGGCGGCGGCGCTCCGGAGGGTCGGCGGCGCTGACCCCTGGAAAAATTTTTTTCGGACTCAGCAGGAGCTTAAATGAACTCCGTCTACTCCAGCCGGTGATGTACATACTGACAGACGGCAGCTACGATCTGTTTGAGACCATAATCTTGTTGCAGACCCGGATGCTGACATATCAAGGCTCTAATGAGTAATGGAGATGTCTAAAAGGAAGAAGCTTGAGATGACTATACGATCCTCTGCTGCGGAATACCTGATATACGTCGCTGCAACAGGGGATAATCCGCAAAGTATCGAAATGCGCTATGAAGATGAGAATATATGGCTTACACAAAAGATGCTTGCTACGCTTTATGATGTGGAGATACATACAATAAATGAACATATTAAGAAAGTCTTTTTGGATTATGAACTTGCCCCGGAAGCAACTATTCGGAATTTCCGAATAGTTCAAACTGAAGGTTCGCGGCTAGTCAACCGAGAAGTTAAGCATTATAACCTGCAAATGATTATTGCAGTTGGCTTCAAAGTAAATTCTGAACGTGCTGTGCAATTTCGCAAATGGGTCAACAAAATAGCCAAGGATTATACCATTCAAGGTTGGGTAATGGATAAAGAACGCCTGATAAACGGCGGTAGTATTCTCACAGAAGAATACTTTGAACATCTACTTGAAGAAATCAGGGAAATTCGTCTCAGTGAGCGCAAGTTTTATCAGAAGATAACGGATATTTATGCCACTGCATTGGATTATGACGGAGATTCCAAGACTACGAAAGAGTTTTTTGCCACTGTGCAGAATAAGCTGCATTGGGCAATCCATGGTCATACGGCGGCAGAAGTAATTGTAGACAGGGCAAATGCCGGCAAGGAGTGCATGGGGCTGACATCTTGGAAGAATGCACCGAACGGCAAAATAATAAAATCAGATGTGTCGATAGCTAAAAACTATTTGTCCAGAGCAGAACTGCAGAATTTGGAACTTATCGTAACCGCAGAAGTCGCTAAAGCTTTTGCGGAAAGCGAATTTGAAAAATATCGTGTTATACAGGACAGGCTATTTCAATCTGACTTTGATAAATTAATTGAAGGAATTATAAAGTAAGGAATAATTCTAAAGACGCCTTTCAATTGAAGAAACGGCGGCTCGAGAATGTACAGGTTGGCCCTGCCGCCAAACGAAACGCCTTTAAGCAGTATTATCCGTATCAAAGATGAATTGCACGTCCGGCCGGCAATTGACATATGATACGGAGAATACCGAACTTAAGGGGAGGGTTTAGGCAATGTCAGCCTCGCATATACCGAACCAGATTGATATAGACTTTGAACGCCTTATGCAGTTTATTAAAGAAAGGGACATGTCCCAAATCAAGGAGACTGTCCAGCAAAACTTAAAACATTTCAGCGCGACAAACAATGCACTGTATAATAGCTCCATGGCTTTCCTCAATGAGCATAAGTTATGGGGCGCCTATTATCCGGAAAAGGAAGAGTATGCGCTGGCGGACAATAGAGCGCATGCCTTAGTAGAACACCGGGAAGATTTTGAATGGCTGTATGGAATCCTTAAAGACTTCCGCTCCAAAAGAATCCTGGTGAATATCCTTTATTACTGGCTCCTGTCCGACCCGAAAACAATAGAGCAAATATATGACAAAACATTTAGCCAGTATTTTGACCTGGATCTTGTTCAATGCAGTAAAGACGAGGTTTTTGTGGACATCGGAGGATATATCGGAGACACGCTGGTGAACTATGTAAAGACTTTTGGGGAGCAGTGCTATAAAAGGCTGTATTGTTATGAAATCGTGCCGGCCAATATAGAATGTATAGAAAACAATATCAAGCACTTTCCTCCGGACAATATGATTATCAGAAAAATAGGCGCCGGCAATAGAAACGGCGTCCTGTATTTTTCTTCTGATGTCGTATCCTCCGTAAGCCGGCTCTCAGAAAGCGGCGCTATTGCCGTTCCTGTGGTTAAAATAGATGAGGATATCGAAGAAGATGTAACCTTTATTAAAATGGACATCGAAGGCGGAGAAGAGGAAGCCCTTCTAGGCTGCCTTGAAAAGATAAAGAAAAATCATCCCAAGCTGGCCTTAAGCGTATATCATAACCACAAGGATATTTGGAAATTGCCCCGTATCATTTATGAAGCCGACCCTTCCTATCATTTCTACCTGCGTTATTACGGCTCGCCGGTTCTCCCCACAGAATATATTCTTTACGGTGTCTGAATACTTTAGGTAGAGATAATCATACAACAGTTCTTGCCTTGTTTTTTTGCCGTATAAAGCGCCCGGTCGCTGAGTTGATAGAGTATATCAATATTGGTATCCTTATCGGGCGTGATCGTAGAAACGCCGATGCTTGCCGTGTATTTTACTTCAGGGTCGGCATGGACAGAAGAACTTTCTATTACAGTTCTTAAACGCTCTGCAATGCCTATAGCCTCTTTTTCGCCGGTTCCGGGAAGTAAAACGGCAAATTCCTCTCCGCCGTATCTGCCTAATAAATCATAATTTCTCAATTGTTTTCTGATTGTGTCGGCGAATTCTTGTAGTACAATGTCCCCCACATAATGCCCATGCCGATCATTGATTTTCTTGAAATCATCGATATCGATAAGGAGATAGGAGATTTGCTCCTGCTTCCTTGCATACAGGAAAATAATATCTTTTGAACGCGCTATGAATGTTTTTCGGTTCAATGTGCCTGTCAGCCCATCAAGTGAAGCAGCCTTAAGCAGTTCAGAATCTAAATTTTCTTTATCCAAGAGGATAAAGCCGGTGCTTCCTGTAAGCATGACAATGTAGAATAATAAAAATAGCCAGGTGTTATAAATGCTGGTCGAAGCCAAATACATGTTAAAGTCTGTAGTTAGCGCGGCATAGGCCCGGATCAGCAGAAAAACGATTGTGCAGCTATAAAAGACAGCGATTACTTATTGCAATATCGAAGATTCTTTATCCGTAAAAAGCTTATATATAGGAAACACCATCAATAGTGCAGTGATGAAGAAGTTAAAGCAATTCTGATATTTTCCGGGAATCCGGATGCCGTTGCTGTAATAAATATGGTGATACATCCGATCAGCAGGGCTGTATAAGCCCTTCTTACCACTTTAGTATAGCTGTTTTTCAGGATCATAAACGCAATCAACTCTAAGGCGGCGCCGATAAACAACACAGAATTGGCGACAGCTATCAGAACCAGGCTGGGGATCAGACCTCTCAGCCCGATGAGGATCCATCCAAGCAGTTGAAACAGTTTGGAAAGCAAAAACGTATTGACCGCTTTGCTTCTCTTGTGTTGCGACGTATATACAATCATCAGCACGCCTGTAAAAAAGTGGCCTAAAACAAGAATAATTAACATGGTTCCCATATTTACATTAAAAAAGTCCATATAGATCCCTCTTAGTTCCTTTTCTAATTTATATGGCGATATAGCAGCGTTTTCTGACGCATTCCGATATCCATTATACATTCTGGTGATTATCTCTTAAATATTTAATTATCAGAGACATAATAAAAACAGGGGCTGCCGGAATTTCCGGAACAGGCCCTGTTTTTTGCACATATTAGTATTTTTCTGCTTCTTCATCCAAAACGGCGGCTTTGGCATGGATCTCCTGCGTTGCTGCAACCATTTGGGAAATCGCTTCTGTGACTTGGTTTATTCCTTCTTCGACTTGTTTGATTTGCTGGTATGTAGTGTTAGAGTCATTTTGAATTCCGATAATGATGGCTTTTATCTTCGCGATGGATTCAGCGCTGTCGGAGGCGAGTTTGCGAATCTCTCCGGCGACTACTCCGAAGCCTCTCCCTAACTCGCCTACCCGCGCCGCTTCAATTGCTGCATTTAATCCCAGTAAATTGGTTTGCCCGGCTATTGTTTGGATGAGTTCCAGGGCAAGATTGCTCTCATTGACACGAGACTGCGATCCTTCGGCGATCTTGGCCAGCCCCTGGGTGATGCCGGCTATTTCTTCAGTTTGCGCGGTGATTTGTTCAGAATTTGAGGCCAGCAGAGTAATATTATCCAATAAGGTGGCTGATGTCTCCTTAATGGTCTCATAACGTTGCATCGATTGTGTAATCGCTATAGACCCGATAACCCCGCCCTCATCGTTATATATTGCTCCGGATCGGGTGACATACGGTATCCCATGGACTTTTTTATCTACCCGCATAATCAGTTGAGGCAGTTCCTCATGGATGACCCGATAGATTCCGGTACCCGGCGTCAAGGGTTGGTTTAGCTTAGCGTGCAAATCAAGATCTTTGGCGGGAAGATAAAAAAGGAATTTTTCCCTGTCGGCCAAGCCCACTCCAATTTCGCCATTCATAATTCTGTGAAAAATTTGCAGAGCATTACGCGTGTTCTCCAGGATGGTTGCATCTGATCCACTCATTATCCTCTACTCCTCAAAAATGATTAATTATTTCCAATCCTATTATAGTTTAAAGAATTAGGACTGACAAGGAATATCAGATATATTATTAAATATTAAATATAATTACTGGAGACTTTCAGCTTGATTTTTTGTCTGTTTTATCGCTTTGTGGATATGGTATACTTAATAATAATCATATGCTTCAGTGCAGCCGGCGGTT
This sequence comes from Clostridia bacterium, assembly GCA_034003745.1. Taxonomy (GTDB): domain Bacteria; phylum Bacillota; class Peptococcia; order DRI-13; family PHAD01; genus JAVEYA01. Next base: position 10,839 of record JAVEYA010000005.1, on the reverse strand, counting down.
CCTGGGGAGGAACTCCCCGCCTGCATTGAGCGCGGCAGAATATAATCGTTATGGACGGGCAAGGTAATTCTATTAAGAAATAGGGAATTCAATAAAAGGAGGTTTTGATAATGGGTAAAACACTCACCTCGAAGGTGACCTGGGTCGGCAAGGTGGATTGGGAATTGCAGAAGTTCCATGGTGACGAATACTCCACGCAAAAAGGTTCATCTTATAATTCTTATCTTGTCAGGGACGGGAAAAACGTCTTGATCGATTCGGTCTGGCAGCCCTTTGACAAGGAGTTTGTAAAGAACCTGTCTCAGGAAATCGATTTAAACGATATCGACTATATTGTGGCAAACCATGGAGAAATTGACCACAGCGGCGCATTGTCGGAGCTGATGCGCCATATCCCCGATACACCCATCTATTGTACGGCGAATGCGGTGAAGTCCCTTAAGGGGCAATATCATCAAGACTGGAATTTTGTCACGGTAAAGACCGGAGATACACTGGAACTGGGCAGTACGAAGCTGATTTTCATAGAAGCGCCGATGTTGCATTGGCCGGACAGTATGTTCTGCTACTTAACGGGTGAGAACATTCTGTTCTCCAACGACGCCTTCGGGCAGCACTACGCCACGGAATCCCTGTACAATGACACGGTGGATACCGCCGAACTCTATGCCGAGGCAATCAAGTATTATGCGAACATCCTGACCCCCTTTTCGTCGTTGGTGACAAAAAAAATCAACGAGGTACTGGGCTTCGGGCTGCCGGTAGATATGATTTGTCCGAGCCACGGCGTTATCTGGAAAGAAGACCCCGCACAGATCGTGCATACATACCTGAAATGGGCGGATTCTTATCAGGAGAACCAAATCAGCATCATCTACGATACGATGTGGGGTGCGACCCGCCGCATGGCCGAGGCAATCGCTGCAGGCATACGCAGCCGGGACCCGGAGGTAACGGTGAAGCTGCTGAATGCGGCCAAAGTGGACAAGAACGATCTTATTACAGAAATATTTCGCTCCAAAACAGTACTGCTCGGTTCGTCCACGATCAACCGCGGCATCCTGCATTCCATCGCCGGCCTGCTGGAGATGATCAAGGGACTCAAATTTACGGGAAAGAGCGCCGCCGCCTTCGGCAGTTACGGCTGGAGCGGGGAATCGGTGGGGCTGCTCACCAAAGCGCTTGCGGATGCGGGCTTCCGCGTACAGGATGAAGGGATCAAAGCCCTGTGGGTCCCGGATGCAGAGGCGGTCTCCAAGTGCGAGGCCTATGGAAAAAACGTAGTAGGAGATAAATGATATGAAAGAAAAATTTTTAAAGAATATCGATTTTGAAAAAGTGTTGGAGATGGCTTCTCTCGTCTCCTATCAGGAAGGGCAGATTGTCAGCCGTACGTTGGTACAGAACAAGGCTGTGAGCATGACCCTGTTCGCATTTGATACGGGAGAGGAAATCAGCGCGCATGAATCCAAGGGCGATGCCCTGGTCTATATTCTGGACGGCAGCGCATCCGTGATCATTAATGGCGAAGCATATGCGCTGAAGGCTGGACAGAGCATTGTGATGCCCGCGGGTATACCCCACGCAGTCGAAGCGCCGGCGCAGTTCAAGATGCTGCTGGTGGTGGTGTTTCCGATAAATTAATTTGTAATTAAATAAATTGACTAATGGCATGAAGAACAAAAAATAGTATAATTAAAGGCGTCGAATTCGACGCCTTTTTGTTGTAAATAAAAAATTTAAAAGATAAAGGCAGGTTGACTAGAGTGAGCATTCAGCGTGTAAAAGCATATTTTACGGAACAGCAGCTGCCGCTGGAAGTTATCGAAATCAATACCAGTACAGCTACTGTCGAACTGGCGGCAGCCGCTCTGGGGGTAGAGCCGGGGAGAATCGCCAAAACAATGGCCTTCAGGCTGAAGGAAGAAGATATCCTGATTCTGGCCAAAGGCGATGTGCGGGTGGATAACAGAAAATTTAAGGAAGTATTTGAGCAAAAGGCCAGATTTATCAACGCGGAGGAAGTGGAGCTGGCCACAGGCCACCCGGTGGGCGGCGTTTGTCCCTTTGGCTTGGTTAAGCCGCTGAAGATTTTCCTGGATGAATCTTTAAAAGTATATGATTACGTCTATCCGGCAGGCGGTGAAGCCAACACGGCGGTAAAAATTGATGTGGAGTATCTGGCCCGGGTGACGAACGGCAGCTGGGTGGATGTGTGTAATTAATGGAGATGAGTGTATTTTTACGTGTGGATATTAATATCGCCGCGTTTATTTTATTAAGCGTTGTGCTGGTAATTGCTTATCAGCAACTTGACCGGCAGGATCTGTGGAACAGAAGGTTCTTAAGCACGTCGTTGATCGTGCTGTTTGCGCTCTTTTTTGAGACCATGACTTGTATTATTAATAAGCGCCCTGAGCTTTGGCTGATGCCGGTTTCTGTTTTTATGCATCTGGGGCTGTTTATTACCGGCCCGATTTTGACCTATTCCTGGTATGTTCTAATCCATAGCTGGATTATCCCCAAACTTGCTATACCAAAGAAAAAGCATCTTTTAATGCTGTTGCCGGTCATCATCAATTTCTTTATTATAGCCTTATCGCCATTTTTCGGCTGGGTATTTTTTATTAACAGCGCCAATGTTTATCAAAGGGGCCCGTTATTCAGCGTTTCAGCAATTATTACGTTTTTCTACTTGTTTTGTGCCTTACTGCTGATCTTAAAACACAGAAAGAAGATTGTTAAACAAGAGGTTTTTTCTCTTTTTATAGTGGTCATCCTTCCCCTGCTCGGAGGGATATTGCAATCACTCTTTTACGGTCTGCTGTTTATTTGGAGCAGTTCCGCTTTTGCCCTGGTTATCACCTATAATCTTCTGCAACAGCGGCTGATTCGCCTGGACAGCTTAACCGGGGCCTGGGCCAGAGAATCATTTTTATATTTTATTTCGCAAAAAATAAAGCGGGGAACAGATACCAGATTTGGGGCAATTTATCTTGATTTGGACAAACTCAAAGAAATAAACGATGAATATGGACATTTAGAAGGAGATGACGCTTTAAAAACGACCATACGGTTGGTTAAAAGCCTGCTGAGGAAAACGGACGTCATTGCCCGCTTGGGCGGCGATGAGTTTATCATCATTGTGGACTGTGAATCCCCGGAAATTTTAGAAAAAATGATCGCAAGAATCCGCTCCAAACTAAAAGAGTATAATGAGAAATCCGGAAAAGGGTATAAATTGGAATGCAGTTTTGGAGCGGATATCTTTGATGCGGCTTATACCAACGTCGAACAATTTCTCCATCATATTGACAGTCTCATGTATAGTAACAAAAAGGGGAAAAGTTGCGGGGAGGAGCAATAGGAATTATCGCTTTTTATTCTGGGTCCGTTTGTTGTTTTCCCGGATAAATTTCCGGGCGTTTTTCATGCCGCCCACCAGCTCGAACATCGTATTGAGCTTGTGGGTTTCAATTTGTTTAGAAGAAAGGCCGTCATAACGGGCTTCACGCTTTAATTTGCGATAGCTTTCCAGCCGCCGGGAATCCAGCTTTCCTTCTTCGAGGGCCTGCCGTACAGCACAGCCGGGTTCAGCGGTATGGGTGCAATCCCGAAAACGGCACCGGGAGGCTAAGGTATCGATTTCGGAAAAAGATTTGGCTAAATCGACGGACTCCGCGCCAAGTTCCCGCATGCCGGGAGTATCGATGACAATACCGCCATGGGGAAGAATAAACAGTTCCCGGCGGGTGGTAGTATGCCGGCCTTTGTCGTCCTGCCTGGTTTCCGCTGTAGTCAGCAGCTCTTTTCCGGCTAACCGGTTGATAAGCGTGGATTTGCCCACCCCGGAAGAGCCGATAAAAGACGCCGTCATCCCCGGCCGCAGCCAGGGCAGCAGCTTTTCGCAGGAAACCTGTTCGTGGCTGGAGGTTATAATGACATCCGCACCGGGAGCTGCAGCGGATATTTCTGCTGAAACCCCGGACAAATCATCGCACAGGTCCGCTTTGGTCAGTACTACCACGGGCGTAGCCCGGCTGTTCCAGGCTACCGCAAGGTAGCGTTCCAGCCGGCTCAGGTTATAGTCATTGTTTAAGGACATGCAAATAAACACGGTGTCGATGTTGGCGGCAACCACTTGGGTTTGCTGTTCCGAGTCCACCGACCTGCGCTCAAAGACGCTTTTTCGTGTCAGTAACCGGTGAATTATGGCATGCCCGGAACTGTCTTCGCTGCGGTCTGTCAGGACAAAATCCCCTACCGCAGGATATTCCGCCAGGGTAACTGCCTGATAGCGGAACTTGCCGGAGACTTCGGCGAGGGATTCCCCGGCCTCGGTAACGATTTTATACAGGTCTTTAGATTGCGAAATCACCCTGGCCAGGCATAAATCCGGATAGAGAGTAGCCTCAGCCAAATAGCGCTCAGTGGCGCCGTAACGGATTAAATTATTCAAGAATTTACACCTCATTTTTTCAAAAATTAAAAGGCATAGTCAGATGACCATGCCCAGACAGTTTTTTAAAAACTTACTGTTTGACATAGTCCTGTATGAACATAACTGCACAACAAATCAAGCGATTGAGTATCGCTTTTTCAGCTTCGATGCAATCCGTGTTCTCTACAGAACAATCTCCAAACAGACACCCTCTTTTGGTATTTTCACTTATACAGTAACATTATTCAGTGAACAGAGTCAAGGGGCTGCAACACAAACGGATATTAGCTGTGAAAGCTACGCCTCTGCGCTTGTTTCCAAATCCTCCTGCGCAGGGTTGTCCAACAGGGTTCCCTTGTAATCAAAGCGCGAGCCATGACAGGGACAATCCCAGCTTTTTTCATCAGGATTCCACTCCAGCCGGCAACCGAGATGCGGGCAGCGGGTGGAAACGGCGAAGGCTTCCCCCTGCTCATCCTTGTATAGGCCGATTTTTTCTTCGCCCCATTCGACCACGCCGCCGTGACCGGACGGCAAATTCTCTATATCCGCTTTTACCGGCAGGAGCGTCTGCCTGGTCAGTCCTTTGACGGCCTGTCCGCTATTGCTCAAAAAAGCTTTCATGGATGCGGCAGGGGTAAAGCGCAGAGGCGAAAAAACTTCCGCAAAGGAATTTTCCCTGCCGGTAATGCTGTCGGAAAGAAGCAGTGCGGCTGCCATACTGCTGGTCATCCCCCATTTGCCGAAGCCGGTGGCCACATACCAGTTGTCGGTGGAAGGCGCATACTTACCGATATAAGGAACACCGTCCAATGTCATGCAGTCCTGGGCCGACCAATGGGCGGTTTCCTTGCTTGCCGGATAGAACTGCGCCGCCTTTTCGCGCAAGAAGGCGTATTTTCCCCCGGCTTTGTTTTCCCCTGTGCGGTGGCCTCCGCCGCCGAGCAGCAGCATATTTTTAAAGCCGCGCAAGGAGAGAGCCTCCGCATCCACGCCCAGATACATGCCGTCCGGTTGCGCGGCGCCTTCCAGCGCCAGGACATAGCTGCGTTCCTGATGCATCCGGGCGAAATAGAAACCCGGCATATTGATAAAGGGAAAATGCGCGGCGAAGACGATGTGCTTTGCCGTAACGGTTCCCCGGTCGGTTATAATACGGCTGCCCTCCACGGTTCTTACCGGGGTCATTTCATAAATTGTCAATTCATCCGCAATCGCCTGTAAGAATTCCAGCGGGTGAAACTGGGCCTGCCCGTCGAAACGCACCGCTCCTGCCACTGGAAAGGGCAGACTTGTCTGAGAAACAAATTCCGCATGGATGCCCAGTTTCTTTGCGGCGCGAGCCTCCTCTTCCAGCGACGGTACGTCCTGCTGGTCGGGGGAATACAGATAAGCGGGAAGTTCCTCAAAGGAGCAGTCTATTTTATTTGCTGTGATCAGCCGGCGGTATTCCCTGATTGCCCCTTCGTTGGCCTGGGCATATTGTTTAGCCTTTTCCTCCCCGAAGTTTTTCAACAGCCGGGCATAAAGCAAATTGTGCTGCGACGTGATTTTAGCGGTGGTATTTTTGGTCTGCCCGCCGCCGGTCCTGGCGGCTTCCAGGACGATGGTCCGAATATTCCTTTGCTGTAAATAATAAGCGGTTAAGACTCCTGCCAGTCCGCCGCCGATTACGGCGGCTTCCGCCTGTAAATCACCGGGTAAAGCAGAGCGCCCCTTGAAATCTACGTTTTTCATCCAGATTGATTCCATATTTTCACCCCTTGATTAGGGTATACGAAAAAAGAAAAAATAAACCCCCAAAGTGCATTTAAAGCAAATTGGGGGTAAAGTCTTACAGACCGGCTTCCTCCAACGCCGGTCGGGCTTCCGGGAAAGGCCCCAGCGTCCGTTTCAGGATGCCCTGGACATAGGCGATGAGCAGACCGTAATTGGTGATGGCTACGCCACGCTCACGGGCCAGGTCCACCCGGTACCGCATTTCCCGGCGGTTCAGCATGCAGCCGCCGCAGTGGACGATGACGTCGTATTTTTCGATGTCCTTAGGATAGGTCCCGCCCGAAGCCCAGGCGAAGTCGATTTCTTCCCCCGCGATCCGGCGGATCCAGCGGGGGATTTTTACGGTGCCGATGTCGTCGGATTGGCGGTGGTGGGTACAGCCTTCCATAATCAGCACCTTATCGCCGCTATGGAGGGCGGCGATTTTGGCCAGGCCCCGGACCAGTTCGGCCAGATCGGTTTTTTGCCGGGCAAAGAGGATGGAGAAGGAGGTCAGGGGGATATCGGCCGGCGTATCTGCAGAAACCTGCTGGAAAGCCTGGGAATCGGTGATGACGATAGCCGGTTTTTGCCGCAGGCTTTCCAAGGCGGCTTTCAGTCCGTGTTCTTTCGTAATGAGCACCCTTGCGTCACATTCCAGGATGTCCCGGATGGTTTGCTGCTGGGGCAGGATCAGCCGGCCCTTGGGAGCAGACTGATCAATGGGAGTGACGAGGACGGCGGTCTCTCCCGGCTTGATCAGGTCGCTCACCAGACTCGGTTCTTTTTTATCATAATCAGCATGCTGAATGATCCGCTCTTTTACTTCCGCGATGCCATAGCCGGCGGATGCACTGGCTTGTATCACCGGAATCCCCAGTTCCTGCTCCAGGTGAGGCAGTTGCTCGACGGGAAAAGACAGGAGGTCGCTTTTATTGAGGACGCAAAGGGAGGGGATTTTGCGTCGTTTCAGGTCCTGAATAAACTTCGTCTCAAAGTGGCCGGGGCCTTCCGCCGCGCTAACTACAACCACAGCCAGGTCGCTCTTTCGCAGGACCTCGTAAGTTTTTTCCATGCGCAGTTCTCCCAGGGCGCCGGTATCGTCGAGTCCGGCGGTATCGATGAGCACAACAGGGCCAATGGGCAAAAGCTCCATGGCCTTATAGACCGGATCGGTGGTGGTGCCGGGGATTTCCGAAATGACGGCGGTATTCTGTCCCGTTAGGGCGTTGATCAGCGAGGATTTGCCGACATTTCTTTTGCCGAAGAGGGCAATGGTCAGACGGTTGGCCAGAGGAGTGGAATTCATATTTTCAATAACCATAGCAATACGCTCCTATTATTCCGTTTTATCTAATTGGCGCGGTCTTCCGGCAGCCCTGCCGCGTGGTCTGCGCGGGCGAGGTCCGTATGGTCGCCCCGTGAGAAGTCGGGCTGAAAACCGGCCGAGCGGATACGCTCACTGAGGCAGCCCAAGCATTCGGCCGCTTCCTCGCCGGTGCAGATTTTATTGTCATAAAGGGCATAGTCTTTGCGGTATTGAACCGGGGAAAGGTTGGGCATGACGACGTTGGCCCCAGCCTGCAGACCCTTTTCCCGCCCCAGCGGATCGATGGTACCCAGGGCGGTAGTGGCAGGTATCAAAGCTTTCGGCAGCATCAGGCGGGTCAGGGCGAGCATCACCAGCGTCAAATCCGGCCCGGGGGCGGGGTTGTCGCGAAACAGCGTATCCTGATGGGGGATGAAGGGACCTAAGCCGATCATATGGGGCTGGAGTTCCCTTAAGAAAAACAGGTCTTCCGCCAGTTCCTGATAAGTTTGGTAAGGAGATTCCACCATGAAGCCGGCGCCCACCTGAAAACCGATTTCTTTTAAAGTATAGAGGCATTCCTTGCGGTGAGCCGGGCTCATTTCTCCGGGATGCAGGCGACGGTAGTGGGGCTCGCTGGCGCTCTCGTGCCGCAGCAGGTAACGGTCGGCGCCCGCGGCAAAATAACGCCGGTAGGTTTCCACCGGCTTCTCGCCCAGAGATAGGGTCACCGCGCAGTCGGGATACTGTTTTTTGATAGCGCCGATAATGTCGCACATAAGGACGTCGGTGTAGTAAGGGTCTTCTCCGCTTTGCAGGACAAAGGTACGGAAGCCCAGGCGGTGTCCTTGGGCGCAGCAGTCCAGGATTTCCCCGCGGGAAAGCCGGTACCGCCGGAGATGGGCGTTGCTGCGGCGGATCCCGCAGTAATAGCAGTTGTTTTTACAGTAGTTGCTGAATTCGATCAGCCCGCGGAAATAAACGCGGTCGCCGTAATAACAGCGTCTTTGTTCCCGGGCCGCGCCAAACAAGGCTTCTCTTTCCACCGGCGGAGCGGAAGCATAGTAGCGGATCAGCGCCGCCAGTTCTTCCCGGGTCCCCGAGGAAAGCTTTTGATCGAGTTCCTGTGAGCAGAACGCCTGTGGACAGCGCTCCAAGTTCTTCTCCATGGCAGCCTCCTTACTCAGACCCGTAAATCCCTTTCCCCATTTTCCAGCCTTTGGATATATTCCAGGATGGTGGGGTAGATTTCTTCGTTTTGGAAAGCGGCAATCTGTTTTTCCAGGGCGGCTTCCCCTGCGTGCCGGGTTTGGGGTGAAGCATAATCCAGTAAATATTCCTTAAAGGTGAAAATCGCGTTGGGTTCACAGAAATTATGCACGAATTTATTTTTGGCAAAGCCCATAAAGTGTTCGCCGGTCCTCCCGGCGCGGTAACAGGCCGTGCAGAAGGAAGGAATCCCGTTCATATCGCAGGTTTCCCGCACTACGTCGTCCAGGCCGCGGGTGTCTCCCAAGGAGAACTGTTCTTTGTCGGGCATGAGGTTGCCGCGGGATTCCGCGTAGCCGCCGACGCCGATTCTCGTGCCGGCGTCGATCTGGGAAACCCCGATGGGAATAACCTCCCGACGGATGGCCGCCGATTCCCGGGCAGTGCAGATCAGGCCGGTATAGGGTACGGAAAGACGGAGGATGGCTATGATTTTTTTGAAGTCCGCATCGCTGATGGCATATTCCGGGTGTTCGGAATAGGGCGTACCGGTAGCGGGGGTGATGCGGGGGAAGGAAATGGTGTGCGGTCCCACTCCATTGTATTTTTCCTCCAGATGCATGGCGTGATAGAGCAGCCCCATCACTTCAAAACGCCAGTCATAGAGGCCAAAGAGAACGCCGATGCCTACATCGTCCACCTTGGCCTCCTGGGCCCGGTCCATGGCGTAAAGACGCCAGCGGTAGTGGCCCTTGATAGTATTGGGCGGGTGCACTTTCCGGTAAGTCTCGTGATGGTATGTTTCCTGGAAAACCTGATAGGTGCCGATCCCGGCTTCCCTCAGTTTGGCCAGCTCCTCCCGGGTCAGGGGCGCGCAGTTGATGTTGGCCCGGCGGATCTCGCCGTGTTCGGTTTTGACGCTATAAACCTTGCGGACGGAGTCGCAGATGAAATCAATATTGGTGCTGGGCGATTCGCCGTAGACCAGCACGGTCCGCTTTTGTCCCTCTTCGATCATGATGCGGACTTCGCGCTCGATTTCGTCCATGGTCAGGGTCTTGCGGTGCATCAGGTCATTGCTGCTGCGGAAGCCGCAGTAAGCGCAGTTATTGGCGCATTCGTCGCTGATGTACAGCGGGGCGAAGAAGACGATGCGGTCGCCGTAGACCTCCTGCTTCAGCCGGTGAGCCAGGTCGAACATTTCCTGAATGGTTTCGGGGTCTTTATTCTGAATGAGAATCGCCACCTCTTCCGGATCCAGCCGTGCGTGGCCGGCTTTTTCCAGGATAGCGCGCACCTCCGCCGGAGCAGGATTCTCCCATTTGTTCAGCTGCGCCCAGATTAATTCATCATCGATGAAGTCTTTTTCCATCTTGTCGTATTCCACAAAATCATCCTGATATTTATTTAAAAATCCCATAGAAACAACCCTTCTTTCTTTTCATTTTCTAGTTACAGGCTTTTGGTCAGCATGGACTTGACCGCGGAGTGGGGGATGCGTCCGAGCTTTCCGGTCATGGCGCTGATGGCATCGTTATTGCCGTCTACGATTAAGGAGATGATGGAGACGCCCCTTTCCCGATAGGGGAGGCCCATCCGGCCGACAATCAAGCCGGCGTACTCATGCAGTACGGCGTTAATCTGTTCGGCCGCCTCCAGATTCTCTACGACAATCCCGATAATCCCGATTCTCTTGTCCATTTCTTTACCTCCTTTCCGAGTTTTAAGAGCCAAGCAGACAAAATAAAAACATCCTCTCCGTTAACGGAAAGGACGCAAAGTCAAAGGCAGGTTTATGAAACGCCTGCAACCGGCACAGCGCCTTCCCGCTCGGAAAAATCTTTGCGGTCAGGTAATTGTAAACTCGCCATACATCCGCGAACCGGCAGATGCACCGCTTAAAATAATTATACTATTATGTGAAAAAAAACGCAAGAAGTGTTATAATAATCCATCGGTTGATGTTCAGAAGGTGTTCAGAAGGCTCTGTTAATATAGAAATAATGCTGTAAGATATTACGAAGCATAGCGATGAAAAATACCAAATTTTTTATATTTCTAATTCATCATTAATTATTCATTGCTTCTTATCACTATTTACAGACATATGCTGACTGAATTA
>JAVEYA010000004.1:0-58503 GCA_034003745.1 Clostridia bacterium | reverse complement strand
GGTCCCACCCGTTCCCATCCCGAACACGGCAGTTAAGCCCTTCCGCGCAGATGGTACTTGGGCTCGCGCCCTGGGAGAGTATGTCGTTGCCAGGAGAAAGAAAGAGACTCGATGAATAATCGGGTCTCTTTTCTTTCTCCTGGGCTGATTATACTTGCAACTATTGTATTTATAAGTCATACTGTAAGAAAATTCTTATCAGGAGAAAAAATGTGCCAAATATGAAATGGTCAAGCCTGTCGAAGTTACAACTTGGAAGATACGCAGAATACTATGCAAAAATGGAGTTTTCTTCATATGGATTCGATGTATATTCTTCAGAGGTTGATGACCATGGTGTTGATTTTGTCGCTAAGCCTCCAAACAGTCATAATTATTATGAGGTTCAAGTTAAATCTCCGCGTATAAGATAATTATAAAGTAGATTTTAATTTAATAGAATTTGGTTTAGCCCAATCCACCAATGGCAGTTAAGATATTTAGCATAGATAGAACTAGATGCTTTACCCGAGGAGAGTATGTTGTTGCAGGAAAAAGAGACCTGATTCATAGAGAATCAAGTCTCTTTATTTAATTTCTGAGTTTTTGCCCGGTAACGTTGACGGCTGCTGTTTGGCTTGTCGGGTACGGTCATTTCGACCAGCCCAAGCCTCAGCGAGGGGAGCAGATAATTTTCCCTGAACGTCGGTCTGTGTTTGAGGCCAAGTTTATTCATCAACTCTTTTGCAGATAGTGTATCATTACCAAGCGTAGTCAATAAACGCTTGACTTGCTCGGTTCCTTGTTCGCGTACTTGATCGGTATGTAAAAGCTCGCTTAATGCATCGCGGATTGCTTGCAGCATGAACTTAATGAAAACAGACGAGTCAGTTGCTTTTTCTGATGCGGCAAGCGCCCAATGGGAATCCCCTCACTTGTACGGTACTTATACATTGATTGTACCGTACAAGTACTTGAAAAGCAAGCAATAAAGAAGCTTCTACGTTGCATGGAAGCTTCTTTATTGCTTAGTTGATGTTCTCAACCAGCTGTATTTTCATTCCATTAGGGTCTTTAATAAAGAAAAATTTTACATGCGGATTTGGTTGAACAGGACCGCTCTCCACAGGAATTCCCTTATCTTTATAGGCATAGGATAAAACCATGCCGTTGATTTGTCAAGAATTAGTGTACTTGAATTATTCATAAGAGACTTGATGAAAATCGGGCTTTTTTATTGACATATGTAGATGGCCGATATATATTATATATAGATGATCTATATATGGGGGGAGACACAATTGACGCTGGACAAAAGCCTGGTTACAGGCAGTACGACAATGCTGATTCTGAAGCTGCTGGAAGAAAAGGATATGTACGGGTATCAGATGATTGAGGAGTTATCCCGCAAATCAAATAACATTTTTGATTTAAAAGCAGGAACGCTGTACCCTCTGCTGCACGGCCTGGAGAATGAGGAGATACTGAAGTCTTACGATGATCGCGCAGAGGGCGGCAGAGTCAGGAAGTACTATCATCTTACGGCCAAGGGTAAAAAATTCCTCGAAAGTAAACAGGCCCAATGGGCCAAATATGCCGGCGCGGTTAATCAGGTCCTGCACGGGGGTGTGAGTTTTGCCGCCTTTTGAGAAAATACAGGAGTATGTAAGCTCCGTTTGCGAGCAGGTCAGATGGAAGAAGGCGCATCCGGTTGTTTCCGAAGAATTAGAGAATCATCTGATAGATCAAAGAGACGCCTATATGGTTGAAGGGACGGATGTAAGCACGGCCACGGAAAAGGCGATTGTACAGATGGGGGACCCTGTCCTTGTTGGGACGCAGCTTGACCGTACGCACCGGCCCAAATCGCAGTGGGATATGATTGTATTAACCGTTGTCCTTGTGGCTGTCGGATTGGTTATCAAAATTTTCACTATGGGTATTGGTGATTTTGACAAACCGGTTTTTGCTGCTGCTGTGGGTTTAATATTAATGGCAGCGGCATATTTTACAGACTTTACGCTCATAGGCAAGTTCCCGAAATTAACGTACTTCTTTACCCTTGCTTTGTCGGCTGCTACTTTGATTTACTCGCCAATGATCAACGGCAGGCGTTTTTATGCCGGTTTGATCCCCCCTTTGCTATTTCCCCTGGGGTTCGCCGCTGTTGTTTATGCCGCAAGAAACATAGGTTACAAGGGAATAATCCTTTGCCAGGCGGCTTTGTTTATAATGATGTTTGTCAACATTCTGACTCCAACAGCAACGGGCCTTTTGCTGACCGCTGTGTCAGGATGGATTATTCTGACGGCAGCTATATATAAAGGATGGTTTAAAGTTAAAAAGTTTTACGGTTATCTGCTTACGTTTATCCCGCCCATTATTTTCGTTCTTCTGGTATTGACGAATATGCCCCACTATTATTGGCTGCGGCTGCAAATAGCCTTAAACCCCGCCCTTGATTCTACGGGCGCCGGATATTTCAGCCTGATGATGAGGGCTTTGCTGGATGGTTCGGTAATCTTCGGACGTGGGTCAATGCCGGTAGAGTATTCAATGCTGACAATGTCTGAAATGTTTTTTCAGACCGATTATCTCCTGACATACTTGATCTTCCGTTTCGGCTGGATTGCTTTTATCATGATCATAGGTTTGTTGCTGTTTTTTATCGTCAGAGGTTTTATGCTTAGTTTCAAGCAAAAAAGCGTTCTGGGTTCGCTTATATCCGTCTCTGTCATGCTGACCTTTGCCATGCAAGTATTAAGCTATGTCCTGTTTAACTTAGGCCTCCAATTTAGTGCGCCTATCTCCCTGCCGCTCATTTCTTATGGGGATACGGCCGCTGTTATCAATTTAGTCTTGATAGGCCTGATGCTGTCGGTATTCAGGATAGGGGATATGGTGAAGGATAAGGCTGTTACTCACAGCGGCGACGACAGTATGATTCAATGGAACGACGGAAAATTGATCATTTCTTTTATAAGAAAGTAGGCATTTAAGCTCTTACAGCGCAGATGTTGCCGCGATGAAGAAGACCTGATTCATTACGAATCAGGTCTTCTTCATCACGGCATAAACGGGATCATTTTATGTTCTCTACCAGCTGTATTTTCATTCCATTGGGGTCTTTAATAAAGAAAAATTTTACGTGCGGATTTGGTTGAACAGGACCGCTCTCTATAGGAATTCCCTTATCTTTAATAAGAGCGAGCGCCTTTTCAAGGGAATCAACCTCAAAGCCCCAGGAAATATCTCGCCCGGCGTCTGTTTGGCCGTTTCCTTCTTGGCAGATAAGTTCTATTTGGGTTTCTCCCTCGCCTAAAAAGGCAATTTCTGTTCCGGGCCCCGCAGGAAATCGGCGGACTACATTTAACCCAATGATTTCAGTATAAAAATTAATTGATTCATCCATGTTGTTAACTGTTAATGTACTCCAGCAGAATTTCATTATTTCCCTCCACAAACAATATTATTATTTATAGACTTAGGATAAAATTATGCCGCTGATCTGTCAAGCATTAGCGCACTTGAAATTATTATCGTTCATTGGCAAATGAGGAAGCGGCTTTGTTGTATTAAGAAGGATAAACTAAGAGGATGACGTATTATTATAAGGATAATATTCAGGCAGTCATAAGGAGGAAAAAGCATGAAGGTTACGTTTATAGGCCTGGGACAGATGGGCAAAGGAATGGCCGCCAATATTTTAAAAGGCGGCTTTGAGATTATCGTATGGAACCGCAAGGATGAATGCTACGCTAATGTGGAAGAGATAGTCGCCCAAGGGGCTAAAACCACCGAGACCCTGGGGGAATCCGTTGAAGGGGCCGATGTCGTAGCCCTGTCGCTGACTTCCGACGCTGCGGTAAGGGCTGTGGTGGCTGAAATGTACGATAACCTGAAACCTGGGGCCATTGTCATCGATCACAGCACAGCCTCACCTAAGCTGGCTAAAGAATTGGCGGAAAAACTGGCCGCGGCGGGGGTGTTCTTTCTGGACGCTCCGGTTAGCGGCGGGGCCGGCGGAGCTCTTCAGGGTACTCTGGCCATCATGATAGGAGGCAAAAAAGAGGCCTTTGAAAAGGCCCTCCCAGTCTTAAAAACTATGGGTACCAATGTAGTTTACATGGGACCGACCGGTTCCGGTCATGTGACCAAATTGATCAATCAGATGCTGACGGGCGTCAACCAGGCTATTGTCTGTGAAGCCATGCTGATTGGGGAAAAAGCCGGCTTGAATCTCCAGGAATTATTAAATGTCCTGGTCAATGCCTGGGGAAACAGCCGGATGCTGGAACGTTCCGTGCCTGAATATATTATCCCGAAAAAATACGAATCTGCAGCTTGTCTGGAGCTGATGGCCAAAGATTTCAGCCTGGCCTCCCAAATGGCTGAGGACCTGGGCTATAAAATTCCCCTCACCGAGCTGGGCAGGCATTATTACCAGAGCGCCAAGGATCAGGGCTATGGCAAAATGGACCACTGCTATATCATTGAACTGATGAAAGAAGAAAATAAGCTGAAGTAAGCCTCTGTGAGACTACACAGAATCGACACATGAAAAGCGAGGTTTGTAGATATGGTAACGGAAAAGCGGCAAACTTGGGCGGACCTGACAGCGATGCTCCCTCCGGCGGTGAGCCGGGAGGAAATTGACGGAGCTTGGCAGGAGGCCGTGGCAAGTATAGCGGGAAAAATCATCGTCTTAGATGACGATCCTACCGGGGTCCAGACGGTACACGGCATTCCGGTTTATACTTCCTGGGAACCGGAGATTTTGCGGCAAGTATTTAATGACCCCTGCAAACTCATCTATATCCTGACAAATTCCCGTGCTTTGACTGCAGAGCAGACGGAGGTCCTGCACAGGCAGATTGCCCGGGAACTTCTGAAAATAAGCAGGGAGCAGAACATCCCTTTCCAGCTGATC
This sequence comes from Clostridia bacterium, assembly GCA_034003745.1. Classification (GTDB taxonomy): domain Bacteria; phylum Bacillota; class Peptococcia; order DRI-13; family PHAD01; genus JAVEYA01. The sequence goes on along the minus strand of JAVEYA010000004.1, from coordinate 53,594 downwards.
TCCCGGGGTGACTCCACCTTACGGGGCCACTACCCATTGGAGACGCAAGTTATCTATGAGGAATACCAAAAAGCGGGGATTCCGGTGGACGGCGAAATTATCGCACCCTTTTTTCTGGAAGGGGGGCGGTATACCTATGCAGACGTTCACTACGTCAAAGAAGGGGATATGCTGGTTCCGGCCGGGCAGACGGAGTTCGCCAAAGACGGGACCTTCGGCTATAAATCCTCTGATCTCAAAGAGTGGGTGGAGGAAAAGACCGAAGGGCGCTTCCCTGCCGGCCGGGTGCAGAGCGTCAGCCTGGAAGATTTGCGGCACAGGAATTTGGACCGCATTAGTGAACCGCTGCTGGGCTTAAAGAATTTCAATAAATTAGTCCTGAACGCTTTTGACTATACCGATCTGAAGATTTTCAGCATTAGCCTGGCCCAGGCCCTGGCTCAGGGGAAAAGGTACCTGTATCGGACAGCGGCGCCTTTTGTGCAGGTAATGGGCGGGATTATCCCCAAGCCGATCTTGACGAAAGAAACACTTTATCCGGCAGGGCGCAACCCGCAGCCGGGACTGATCGTGGCCGGTTCCTACGTTCAGAAGACGACCCGCCAACTGGAGAAATTGCTGGCCTCGCCGGATCTGACCGGCGTGGAGTGGGATGTAAGTAAAGCCCAAGACGATGAGGGCCTGGAGAAAGAAGTGGCCAGAGTTATCAAAGAAACTGAGGCTGCCTTTCAAGCAGGGCGGAATGTCTGTATTTATACCAGCCGGGAATACCTCTGGAGAGATCCCCTGCACCAGAAGAGCGAAAGCAATCTGATTTTTTCCAATCGGGTTTCTTTAGGGCTGGTCCGGGTTATTCAGGGTCTTTCCAGCCGGCCGGGATTTCTGGTGGCTAAAGGCGGCGTTACTTCCAGCGACGTGGGCGTCAGAGCCCTGAAGGTGAAAAGGGCTATGGTAATGGGTCAAATTCTCCCGGGCGTCCCGGTCTGGCATCTTGGCCCGGAGAGCTTGTTTCCCGGCGCGCCTTATGTGATTTTCCCCGGTAACGTGGGAACGGAGGATAGCCTGAAGGCAGTATATGAAGTTTTAAAGATATAGATGAGAAGAGACGAGGGGGTTGTAAAAAATGAAGACGGTTCTTTTTGATTTGGACGGGACGTTATTACATGTAGATATTGAGGCTTTTCTGAAGGAATACTTACAGGCGATTTCTAATTACTGCCGCTCTTTGGCCGAACCTCAGGTTTTTACGCAGCGCCTGCTGGAATCCACGCATAGGATGGTCCAAAACGACGGCAGCCGGACCAATGAGGAAGTATTTATGCAAAGCTTTCTTCCGGCTATAGGTAAAAGAAAGGAAGAAGTCTATCCGGTGCTGGAAAATTTCTATACACAGGAGTTTCCTTTATTGGAGAGATACGTGAAACGCGCGGATGAGGCCCGTCTGGTGGCGGAAGAAGTGTTATCAAGGGGCTGGCAAATTATTCTGGCGACCAATCCCTTGTTCCCCAGGAAGGCTATTATGGAAAGAATGAGATGGGCCGGAATTGACCAGCTTCCCTGGCTGCATGTAACCAGCTATGAAAACAGCAAAAGCAGTAAACCCAGCCTGTTATATTATCAGCAGATACTGCAGGGTCATGGCCTGCACCCGGAAGACTGCTGGATGATCGGCAATGATACCGGAGAGGATCTGGTGGCTTCCCAACTGGGGCTGAAAACCTATCTGGTTACCGACTACCTGATCGAACGAGAGAATGCCTCCTTTGTACCCCAAGGGCGGGGGTCTTTATCCGATTTGCTGGAATTTGTCCGGAAGGAATTATAAGCTAGCTGTAAGGTTTCGGCAGCGTGGCGAGTTCGTTTTAAACACGAGCGCCACGCTCTTTTTTGTTGCCTGCGGATTTAATAATTGTCGGAAGGCTTTCATAAAAAATTCTCAGAGAGGAAGGAATTTGAAAAATGCTGTTGAATATAATCATATATCATATAATAATATATTATATATTTATTGTATGGACAAAAACTTAAAGGAGCTGAAGTTTATGGAGCGTTGGAGGAATGATAACTGGTGGGTTAGTAATTACAACTATAAGGAAGCGATAAGGCAACGGTACTCACTTCCTGCCCAAATAGAACTTCATGATGCTACGTTGCGAGATGGGGAACAGACACCGGGCGTTGTATTAAGGAAGGAAGAAAAAATAGAAATCGCCCGGCGGTTAGCGGAAGCCGGCGTTCATAGGATTGAAGCCGGTATGCCCGCGGTATCGCAGGATGACCGCCAAGCTCTGGAAGAAATCAAAAAGCTTAACTTGAAGTCAAAAATCTTTTCTTTTGCCCGGGCTTCGGATGAGGATATTATTATGGCCCGGGAATGCGGAGCAGACGGGGTCATTATTGAACTGCCTATCGGCCGGCCTAAACTGGAGCTCCAGTTTAAATGGGAAGTAGAGCGTATCATCGATATGAGCATACGATCCATTTCTAAAGCTAAAGAGCTGGGATTGTATACCGTGCTTTTCCCTTATGATACGACCAGGGCGGATGAAGAAGACTTGGAGCGCCTGCTTGACGCGCTCGTGCAATTGAAAAAGCCCGACTCTATCGGATTGGTGGATACGATGGGCTGCGCTTTGCCCGGGACGATCGCTTATCTTACGGAGTTCATGAAAGAAAGAACCGGGCTGCCCATTGAAATACATACCCATAATGATTTTGGCCTGGCCTTGGCCACTTCCATTGAAGCCGTATGCTCCGGGGCGGAGGTGGTCCATTGCTGCATCAACGGAATGGGGGAACGGACCGGTAACTGCGCTTTGGAGGAAGTGATGGTGGCGTTCAAACTGCTCCTGAACCACGATCTGGGAATTGATGTGGAGAAAATAGTGGAATTGTCCAAGCGAGTAGAGCAAATGAGCGGGTTTAAGCTGGCCCGGAACAAACCTGTTGTTGGTGAGGACAATTATACGCGGGAATCGGGTATCGGCGCCGACGCCTTGATTCATGCGCCTTTGGCCATGTTTGCCATAAATCCCGCTTTCCTCGGCAGAGCTCCTAAATTGGTATTAGGTAAAAAGAGCGGGATGACGTCCATTGAGATGAAGCTGCAAGCAGAGCAGATTGAACTGGATACCGAACAAAAGCAAACGCTCTTAAAAGAGGTTAAAACCCTGGGAATTGAAAAGAAACGTCTGCTTACCGATGAGGAATTCCTGAGTCTTGTAAAAAAATTTAAGTCCTAGGCGACGGGAGGGGCCGGAAAATGTTTAAAATTAATAATCTGAATGCCTATTTGGAGAAACTCGCAGCAGTACTGGCAACCCTAACCGGTATCTTTCATATCCTCAATGTCAGCGGTGTGCTGGCGTTATCGGCAATGACGCTCAGAGTAATACACCTCATGGCTATGATGTCAATTATGTTTTTGCTTTTTCCGAAAAAGAAGGCAGCGTCCGTCTATGATCTGATCATTAAAATAACAGGGACTCTTATCAGCCTGGCCACCGGGTTTTATATTCTGTATAGATGGCAGGGCATTATTGAAAGCGGCGGCGTCACGAATTCAACCGATATCGTGGTAGGTATTATTTTTGTAGTAGTACTGCTCTTAGCCACCAAGCTATCGGTCGGCAACGTGCTGATGATTATAGCGCTGCTGTTTTTGCTTTATCCTTTTTTGGGGCAGTATCTGCCGGGGATGTTGCAAAGCAAAGCTTACAGCATGAATAGAGTAATCAGCTTCATATATGTCTCCACGCAAGGTATTTACGGAATTCCCATCAGCGTTTCCGCCAGTTATATTGTTCTGTTTTGTATCTATGGCGCGTTTCTGAATGTTTTTGGCGCCGGCGAATTTATGTTCAAGCTGGCGGCTTCCCTTACCCGGGGTTTAGTTGCAGCCACGGCTAAGACCGCGGTAATCTTCAGCCTGCTCGCCGGGATGATCTCAGGATCAGCTGCAGGGAACGTAGCGATTTCGGGCTCCATCACCATTCCCATGATGAAGAAAAACGGCTATAAGCCGGAGGTCGCAGGGGCTATCGAGGCAGTGGCTTCCACGGGGGGACAGGTTATGCCGCCCGTTATGGGCGCTGCTGCCTTTATTATGGCGGAAATGTTGGGAATGCCTTACATCAGTATTATGAAAGCGGCAATCATACCGGCGCTGTTATACTTTATTTCCATCTACTTTATTGTACATTTAACGGCAATCAAAGGGAAAATTGATTTTCATGAAAAAAGCGAAGCGGTTGAGAATTTGACTGACGTCATCAGAGCAGGCTGGTATTACATCTTGCCTATCCTGGCTTTATTTGCCATGCTGGCCCTGGGCTATTCCCCCTTCAAGGCTGCTTATTATTCCATCATTTGTATGTTGATTGTTTATCTTATCGCCACGAGAGATTTTTCCTATGGTTTTATCGAAAAGACCTTAGACGCTTTCAGAAAAGGAACCATCGATTCGGTTACGATCGCCATCGCTTGCGCCGCCTCGGGTATTATCGTCGGCGTAATTTCCATGACAGGATTGGGAACCAAACTGTCCAACCTGATTATTCTTTTATCCCAGGGGCAATTGCTTATCGCCTTATTTCTTACTATGCTAACCTCCATCATCTTGGGAATGGGACTGCCCACAACGGCTGTTTACCTGGTCGTAGTGACGGTGGTGGCCCCGGCGCTGGTGAATATGGGAGTACCCTTATTAACAGCGCATATGTTTGTGTTTTTCTTCGGCTGCATTTCCACCATCACGCCGCCCGTAGCCTTGGCTTCTTATGTGGCGGCGGGATTAGCGGGGGCTGATGTGAGTAAAGTGGGCTGGACAGCTTTCCGTTTTGGCTTGGTCAGCTTCATTCTGCCGTATATGTTTGTTTACAGCCCTTCCCTGTTGGCAAGCGGATCATGGCCTGTAATAGCCAGAACCATGGCGCTGAGTATTCTAGGGGTTTACGCAATCGCAGCAAGCATCGTCGGTTACTTTAAAACGGATATTTCCATTCCTTTACGGATATTGCTTTTCACCGGCGGATTGCTTTTGGTAGATCAGGGGCTGATCACAGATATATCCGGTTTGGTTGCTATTATAGGAACTTTTATTTATCTGCATAGAAAAGCTGCTGCCGGGAAAACGGTACTGCTCGGCAAATGATTGCTCCCGGCTGTGCTGGTTAAGGAGGTGTATGGAAAGGCTCGCTTTTGCAGGTTCAACCGTTGCCCTTTTAAAAAGAAAAGGAGGATAAGAAATGATGATTAGAACAAAAATGGGGAGAAAAAATTTAGGGATTTTACTTTGCGTATTGCTGATGGTTTTCAGTGTTACCGCCTGCTCTTCACAACCGTCCCAGCCGGCTCAGCCGAATCAGCCTGCGGCTCCTGCTGCTCCGATCCAGATGGGACTCGCTACTGCGACAATAGGGGGAGCCTATTATCCCATGGGGCAGGCCGTAGCCAATGTGGTCAATGCGCATTATGACGCCGTACAGTTAACCGCTGAGGTCACCAATGGCGCGCTGGAGAATAACCGGCTGCTTGACGCGGGGGAGTCGGCTTTGGCCCTGACGAATGCCGACCTGGCCTTTTTTGCGGCAAATGGGGAAAAACCTTATGAAAAAACCATGAACATAGCCGCCGTAGGCAACCTGCACCCCAGCGTGTTTCATATTATCACCATGGGCGATTCGAACATCAATAGTATTGCAGATTTTAAAGGCAAGAAAATTGCGGCTGGACCGGCCGGAGGCGCCACCATCGGTCTTTTGGAGAATGTTCTGGCGGAATATGGGATGACCATGAATGATGTTAAGCCCAGCTATCTTCCTTATACGGATGGGTTCACCCAGTTATCCGACGGCAATGTGGATATCGCTCTGGCCGTAAGCGGTTATCCCGCCGCTGCGGTAATGGAGGTTTCAGCAACGAAAAAAATTAAGTTTATTCAACCGGGCGATGCGGAACTCGATAATCTGATGAAGAAATTTCCGTACTATTCCATTACAACCGTACCCAAAGATGTTTATAAACTGGATGCGGACGCTAAGGCAATCGGTATCAAGAACGTATTAGTCTGTGATAAAAACGTTGACGACGAGACGATTTATAATATCGCCAAAGCGCTTTATGACAATTTGGATGAGCTGATCGAAAACAATAAGGTTGCCGCCCAGATTGATCCTGCAACGCTTGCCGAAACTTCCATCGAACTGCATCCCGGCGCCCAAAAATATTTTAACGAGAAAAAATAATCGCATTGTCTGGGAGCCGGAAAGCCCGGCTGTAAATACCTGAAAACTGCGATTTTTATTTCGCAGTTTTCAGGTATAATGTTATAGTATTATATGATATATGATATATATTACTTATTATGGCCGGGAGGATTCGTATGAACCAGATTTTGTTTAGCGGTAAAGACCAGTTTGTAACAACCAAGCTTGAAATCGTATTTAATGTGCTGAAGGAAAATATCTTGAACGGCAATCTGCAGCCTGGCGCCAGGCTTATCATAAAGAAGATTGCACAAGAATTGGGCGTCTCGGAGATCCCTGTCCGGGAAGCGATCCGCATGCTGGAGTCCCAGGGGCTTGTAACTATTACGCCCCATGCCGGGGCGGAGGTAGTCACGTTTGATATTGAAGATATTGAAGAAATCTTTAATGTCAGAGGACTGCTGGAAGGTTATGCCGCCAGGACTGCGCTGCCTTTTATTACCGACGAGATTATTGCCGAACTCAATACTTGTCTCGAGGAAATGAGACAATGTATAAAAATGGGCGATATTGCAGCTTTTGGCGTTTTAAACAGGGAATTTCACCGGAAAATATATATACTTTCACCCTACAAACGTCTGTATAGAATGCTTTTTGACTTGTGGGACGGAGCGGAGAGAACCCGGGCAGTTTTTAGCTATGCCAAGTCAAGACCTCAGGAATCGTTAAAAGAACATGAAGAAATTATTAAGGTATTGATGGAAGGGGACGGGGATAAAGTTGAACAGCTATTTCGAAAGCATAAAGAACGTGTAGGCAAAGTTTTCGTCGAAAGTATCAAACAAATCGAAAAAAACAAACTCCATAACGCCGGAGAATAAAGGAGACAGTTAAAATGTTTAAGATCGTCGACCTGAGTTTAGCCCATGAAAATGGAGGGACGGAACCTTTTCCACCGAAGATTGAATTTTCGGATCATACCGCCGGCGCGCACCGCCTGGCCAAACTTGCAGGTGTTGAAGCTGCCGATTTTCCGGAGTCTATGGCGCTGGCCACAGATATCATTTCCGGCAGCGGTCATTCCGGTACGCATATTGATGCGCCTTTGCATTATGGTCCCCTGTGCGAAGGCAAGCCCGCCAAATCTGTCGATCAGGTTCCGCTGGAGTGGTGCTTCGGTCCGGCGGTAGTTCTGGATATGCGTCATAAGGAACCCGGGGCGGAGATCACGGCGGCCGATATACAAGAAGCTTTAGAAAAAATCGGCTATGAAATCAAGCCGGGCGATATTGTGATTTTCCATACCGGGTGCGATAAATATTGGGGCACCGACACGGCTACCTACCTGAAAATGCAATCAGGGTTAGGCGTCGCAGGCTTGGATTGGCTGCTGGACCGGGGGGTCCGCTGTATCGGTATCGATGCCTGGACGCTGGACCGTCCGGTCAATGCCATGGTGGAAGCCTATCGGAAAACAGGCGATAAAAATGAACTCTGGGGGACCCATATGCATGGCCGCCAACGGGAATACATCCAAATTGAAAAACTGGCCAATTTAGAAAAACTTCCTCAACCCTATGGGTTTATTCTATCAGCTCTGCCGGTAAAGTTGGCCGGGGCTACTGCAGGCTGGTGCCGCGCCGTAGCGTTGATCGGAGAATGATTCAGGCGGCGCTTATCCCGGGCTATGAGTAGGAGGTTAAGCATGAGCGGTATTCCGGTAGTTTCTGTCGTAGGAAGATCAGGGGTGGGAAAAACCACTTTGCTGGAAAAGATTGTGAAAGAATTAAAAAAACGAAATTACCGTATTGCTGTGATCAAACATGATGTCCACGGTTTTGAAATGGACCGGCCTGGTAAAGATACCTGGATACTGGCCCAAGCCGGCGCAGATATCGTAGCCATCTCGTCTCCGCGGAAAATGGCGGTCATCGAAAAAAGGTCCTCGGAATATGGGCTTGATGAACTGGCGGAAAAACTGACCGGCGTTGATCTTATTTTGACAGAGGGCTACAAAAATGAGCATAAGCCGAAAATTGAAGTATACCGGGCCGGCATACATCAGGAACTGCTTTGCCGGGAGAATGAGCTTCTTGCCTTGGCCAGCGATGTCAAATGGGAGATGGGGATTCCTTGTTTCTCTCTCGACGACGCAGCCGGAATCGCGGATGAACTGGAAAAGTACATGATCGAATTCAACAGGAGGGAAGGCGTGTGAATATACTGTCATCATCCAACTGGCCGGCAGAAAAAAAGGTTTCTTTAGAAGAAGCCCAGGAATTGGTTCTGCAGGAACTGGAACCGGTCGGGGAGTGTTCCGTCTCGCTGGATATGGCCTTGCACAGAATTATCAGCCGTAATGCCTACGCCGGAGAAAATATTCCTCCTTTTGATCGTTCCCCCTTAGACGGTTATGCCCTTCGGGCCAAAGATACGGAAAAAGCAAGTCCGCGTTCGCCTGTCCGCCTGCGGGTCATTGATGCGATTCGGACCGGGCAGGTTTCAGCCCGAAAAATTACGGCAAAAACAGCAATTCAAGTCATGACCGGTTCTCCCGTCCCCGCCGGCGCAGATACCGTAATCAGATACGAGGATACGGTAAAAAACGCAGAGGACATTTTTATCTCCGAACCGCTCCAGCCAAAAAGCAATATTATCAGAACAGGAGAAGATGTAACCCGGGGTGATCTGATCGCAGCCCGGGGTTCCCTGGTAACGCCCGCCCAGGCGGCTCTTTTTGCGGCGCTGGGCATAACGGAAATACCGGTCTATGACCTGCCGCGGGTTGCCATCATCAATACCGGGGATGAGCTTATTCCTATAGACGGGCAGCTTGTTCCCGGGAAAATCCGCAACAGCAACGGGTATTTACTGGAGAACTTTTGCCGGGAATATCACGTTGCAGCGAAGGTTATCGGTACCGCGGCTGACCATCCGGCCTCTGTGATGGGGCATATTAGGAACGGCCTTAAATGCGCCGACGTGGTGATAACGACGGGCGGCGTTTCGGTAGGCGAAGCGGATGTGGTCAAAAAAGCCTTGGCGCTTCTTGGCGTTGAACAGCTTTTTTGGCAAGTGAAAATGAAGCCGGGATCACCCACAACGGTTACGAAGCTGGATGGAAAACTGATTTTTAGCCTCTCGGGAAACCCGGCTGCTGTTGCCGTGATGTTTCATTTGCTCGTATTGCCTGCCTTGAAGAAGCTTAAAGGGCAAGAACGCTGCCTGCCTGAGCCAATTTCCGCCGTCACCCTGGACGGATTCTCCAAGGCCAGTCCGGCCAGGCGCTTTTTGTGCGGCAAATTGGCGGTGATAGACGGCAAGGCTTGTGTGAAGCTCTGCGATCATCAGGGAAACAGTATTATTTCTTCTTTTGTGAAAGCCGACGTATTGGTCGATATTCCGGCCGGCAGCGGACCGCTGGCGCCGGGAGATCAGGTCAGAATTATACCGGCTGTTAACAGGATAGAAGACCTATAAAACTTGCCAATAAAACGGATTGGAGGGATACAGGAAGTGTTATTTAAGATGGATGACTGCGGTGGATGCAAAACATGTGAGATAGCCTGTTCATATAAACTGACGGGAGAATTCAACCATCAGATTTCCGGCATTGAAATTGTGGAAAGAAAAGATGGAAGCGGATATGACATTAAATTGCTGGAACAACCGGAAGGGAACCGGCTGGCCTGTGACGGCTGCATAGATCGGGAAGCCCCTTTTTGTCTGGACTATTGTCTTAAAAGTACTGAATTAAAAGAAATCATTAAAGAATTTGTGGGAAAGTGCCGGTCGAACAGCAATGGGGCGTTAAAATCCAAATGAAAGGGGTTATGAATCATGAACAAACCGGAAATCTATGCTTATACGGGTAAAACCCTGCGCGTTAATCTGACGACAAAAACCGTTACGGTAGAAGACCATTCCGCCCAATATGACGATTGGCTGGGCGCCTTGGCGGTAAAAATACTCTATGACGAACTCCCCGATTGGGTGACGCCTTTTGATGTTCACAATAAAATCATTTTTTCTGCCGGCCCTTTAATGGGAACGCTGGCTCCCGGCGCCTGTAAAATGTCGGCCAGCACGCTGGGACCGATTACCGGGGGGTGGGCTACCGGTTCCACGGACAGCTATGTGGGGATGGAACTCAAGCATGCCGGTTATGACCATCTGATCGTGGAAGGCCGCGCCCATAAACCCTGTTATCTATGGATAACGGATGAAGAGGTGGAAATCAAAGACGCCTCCAACCTCTGGGGAAAAACCACCTGGGACACCCTGGAGGCCATTCGGGAAGAGCTGCAGGATCCTAGCCTGCACGTCCTGTCCATTGGCCCGGCCGGGGAAAACCTGGTCAGGAGCGCTTGCCTGATCCAGGATAAAAACCGGGCCATCGGACGCTGCGGTACCGGGGCAATAGCGGGCTCCAAAAACTTAAAGGCCATTGTCTGTAAAGGGAAGAAACCGATCAAGGTGGCTGATCATAAAAGGTTTGCCAAGATCGTTTCCGAAGTGCGGGAAAAAATCAAAAATAACCCAGGTACCGAGAAGTTTAGAAAATATGGTACGCTGGGCAACAACTACGAGGTAAAACAAAAAGTCTGCGCCATTTCCTATAAGAATTTTCAGGATTGCAGCTGGCCGCAAGACATCTATGAGAAGTTGAATACGCAGAAAATGATTGATAAATATGAAGTCGCCAAACAGGGTTTCCCAGGCTGCGCCCTATGCTGCTCCAGGCATGTAACCATTACGGACGGACGCTATGAGGGATTGACCACCGAAGCGCAGCAATGGGAGCTGATGGGCGGACTGATGGCTAAACTGGCCGTAGAGGATGTTACCTTCGCACCTAAGGTGAATTCCTATCTGAATCAAATGGGAGTAGATATGGAAGGACCATCGGGCGCAATCGGCTGGGCTATGGAATGCTATGAAAAAGGGCTTTTGACCAAAGAGGATACGGATGGCCTGGAATTGACCTGGGGCAATGAAGAAGTCATCCTGGAGCTGATCCGTAAAATATGTTACAGGGAAGGATTTGGCAACATTCTGGCGGAAGGCTGTTACCGCGCTTCCAACTTGATGGGGCGGGGCAGCGAATATGCTTTTCATGTCAAAAGGCAAGACCTTTATGAGACATTGCGGGGGACGAACGGCTGGTCGCTGGGGACGCTGGTCTCCACGCGGGGCGGCGGCCATACCACGGGTACCCCCTTTTGGGAACATCGGACCATTGAGATAGAGGATGAAAGAGTCTATCAGATTTCCGGCATCAAAGATTATAACCGGATCAAGAACCCCATCGGCTACGAGGGGAAACCGGAGCTGATCCAGCATACGGAAGTAATGACCAGGATCTGCAACAGCACCGGGGTATGTGTCTTCAATACCATTTGCCAGAATTTTGGCTATATGAATATCCATGATTTTGCGGAGCTGTTATCGGCGGCCATCGGTCGGGAATATACCATCGAGGACCTGGAGGCCATCGCGATGCGTCAGCTGAATATGGAAAAGGCTTTGAATCTAAAGTTTACAAGTTTTGATAGAAAAGACGATATCCCGCAGGCCCGCACGTTTGAGCCGATCCCCTCAGGATCCCTGGCCGGATGGAAGCTGGATAGGGAAAAATTTGAGAAAATGCTGGATCATTATTACGAGATACATGGCTGGGATCCTCAAACCAGTTATCCTACCAGAGCCACGCTGGAAAAATACAGCCTGTCAAAAGTGGCTGATGATCTGGAGAAAATAGGAAAACTCGGCAGCAGCGGTATCGTTTCTTAACCCTATTCCCTTTTCAGCCAGTTTTTCTCCACCAGCAGTTCGGCAATTTGGACGGCGTTTAAAGCCGCGCCTTTACGCAAGTTGTCCCCGACCACCCATAGGTTCAGGCCGTTAGGCACGCTAAAGTCTTGGCGGATCCGGCCGACAGCAACCTTATCCGCCCCGGCAGAAAGTGAGGCCAGGGGATAGAGATTGTTACCGACATCGTCAACCACCTCAACGCCCGGCGCTTCGCGGAGCAGTTCTCTGACTGCCTCTACAGAAGGCAGGGCGTTTTCTGTTTCGATATTAAGGGCTTCCGAGTGGCAGCGGAAAACCGGGACCCTGACCGCGGTGGCTGTGACCAGAATATTCGGATCCCCCAGGATTTTCCTGGTTTCATGGAACATTTTCATTTCCTCTTTGGTGTAACCGTTCTTCAGAAAAGTGTCAATATGGGGCAAACAATTAAAAGCAATCTGGTGCGGATATACGGCCGGCGTAACCGTTTTGCCTGCCAGGCAGTCCTTTGCCTGGCTGCTTAGTTCCCGGATGGCGGGCAGCCCCGTCCCGGAAACAGCCTGGTAAGTGGCAACCACAATCCGCTTGATTTTAAATCGATCATGAAGCGGCTTTAAGGCGACCAGCATCTGAATGGTGGAACAGTTGGGATTGGCAATAATCCCCCGATGTTCCCCGGCAGCCTGGGGATTGACCTCCGGCACCACCAGCGGAACAGCCGGGTCCATCCGCCAGGCGTTGCTGTTGTCGATGACCACGGCGCCTTCGGCGACGGCTACCTGCGCCAGAGCCAGGCTGGCCTGCTCCCCGGCGGAAAAAAGGGCGATATCGATACTCCGGAAGGCGCCGGGTTCCGCTGTTTTAACGGTCAGCAGCTGATTACGGAAAGAAACGGTCTTGCCCTGATGTGCCGCAATATCCAGCGGCACGATCTCCTGGAGAGGCAGGGAGGATTTCTCAAGGGTGCGGAGCATCTCCGTCCCCACCGCGCCCAGGGCGCCTACAACAGCGACAGTTAATTTTTTCATACGTATTTTCCTCCTGGAATTAATGATGCTGCGCTAATAGTATAACCGGCTGCAGTCCGTTATGAACGAAGCCTTTCCATAGACTTGACCCGTTCAAAGTATTCTTTGGGGAAACTGGCGGTGATCAGCGGGGTCTGTTTATTGCGTTCCGTATTCATCACCTGGAGGACTTGCCCCGGACACACGGCTTCCCCCAGCTCGTCTACCAGAGTCACCTGCTGCCCCTTGGCCGGGAGGGGCCAATATTCATAAGGGAAGGTTATCTTTGCCTCTGTGGCGCTGTAAGTGTAATCCTTAACAAAGATGGCCAAACCGGGACAAGACGCGATACAGAGCCGGCAGCCCCGGCATTTTTCCGCATCCAGGACTGGCAGGTTCGTGATCGGCCGGCCTACGGTAATCGCTCCCTGGGGGCAGGCCCCTTCGCAAGGATTGCAGGGAATCTCCTCCACGCACTCGATAAAAGCCACCGGGCCTTTACGCCAGATTTCTTCCCGGGGATAGCCGGGCGTACGGATGACTTCCGCATGGCTGGGCGCCCCACAAATTTTGACACCGGGATGTGGGTTCAGCGGTGTAGACGGTTTCTTATCGGACGCTGTCATAGGCGATCGCCCCCTCTTTTTGTAAGATGGATTCCTTGGCCTGGCGCCGGACCGCGCCGAAAGGACCGCTGCGCAGGGCGTTTAAGCGCGCCCAAACGGTCTCTTCCAACGTATTCGCCTCCTCCGGGGAAAGGCGGCCTAGAGACGCCGCCGCGCGGATACCGGCCAGCCGGCCTTCCTCCATAGCCGTGGAGGCTTCTTCCACGCCGGAAATATCTCCGGCGAGATAAACCCCGGGAACACTGCTCTCCATGTGACTGTCATGATCGGGGACAAAACCACCCAACTGCGGGATAAAATGGAAACGGCATCCTAAGAACCAGGCCAGTTCCGCTAAGGGAGTCAAGCCCGTGGCGACGCAAATGGTGTCGACCTCCAGCGTCTTTTCCGAACCGGAAATGGGCAGGAAGCGTTTATCCAGAGCCACAATTTCCGCTCCCTCTACCTTGTGTTCACCCAATATTTTGGATATGGTATGGGAAACGTAAAATGGCGCCCCGGCGCGCCGTACTTTGGCTGTATGGACACCGTACCCGCCCAGGCGGGGGGCCGCTTCAATAATGGCCGCCACTTCCACGCCGGCTTGCAAAAGCTGGTAAGAGACGATGACCCCGACGTTGCCGGAACCGATCATTAAAGCCCGTCGGCCGGGTTTCACCCGGTGGATATTGATCATCGTCTGGGCCGCCCCCGCACTCATTACCCCGGGCAGGGTCCAGCCGGGGAAATTCAGGGCGTTTTCCAGAGCGCCGGTAGAGAGGATAATCCGTTCGGCCTGAACCTCTAGGGATTCCGTACCGTCTTTCACTACCCAGACCGTTTTCTCCGGGCTGATGCCGACCACTTCCGAATTGAGCCAGGTTTCAATACCCAGTTGAGCTGTTTCGGCCAAGAGCCGCCTGCCGATTTCCACCCCCCGGATTCCGGCCTGGTGTTCACTGGAACCAAAAAATTTATGGATTTGTTTGAAAAGCTGTCCACCCGGCCGGTCATTTTCATCGATTACCAGCGTCTTGACCCCGTGCTTGGCCGCTTCGATTGCGGCGGAAAGACCGGCTGGACCGCCGCCTACGACCGCCAATTCAAACTTTTTCATGAATAGGTTCTCCTTTTGTCCACTGCCCCAGCCCCCGCTGGGTTTCTACCTTCATCCCGTCGCGCACAGGTGTTTTGCAGGTCCGCACATTCGGCACGCCGTCCACCGTCATGACGCAGTCCGTGCAGCGCCCGATTCCGCAATAGATGCCCCGGGGATGATTTTTTTTGGTATATCTGAGCGTTTTCTGCTCGTTAGCCCATAAGACAGCGGCGATCATTTCGCCTTCATAAGCGGTTAACGGCCGGTTATCTACATAAATCGTCACTTGCTTCTTGAGGGGCAGTTCACCTAATACAATATGATGCTCAATCCGGTTCATCCTTTATCCGCTCCTTCCATCCGGGCCAAACCGGCCAGATCTGCAGACAGCCGGGCAATGACCGTATCATCCGCTTCTATGAGAGGCAGGCGCAGCGGCCCGGCGTTAAAACCCCGGATTCTTAGAGCGGCTTTGACCGGGATAGGATTCGACGTCATAAATAAACTTTCATACAGTGGGGAAAGAGTCAGATGTAATTTTTGCGCCAGGGCGATATTTCCGGACAGGAAACTATCGATCATCCGGCGCATAATTGGTCCGGCCACATGGGAGGCCACGCTCACCACCCCATACCCCCCTACTGCCAGAACCGGCAGCGTTAAGCTGTCTTCACCGGTGTAAACCTTGAAATGAGGAGGGGCGTTCCGGAGGATACAGGCGATCTTGGCAAAGTCGTCGGTGGCTTCCTTGATGCAGCAGACATAGGGAATTTCCGTCAGCTGAAGAATCGTCCCGGCATCAAGATTGAGCCCGGTACGGCCGGGCACGTTATAGATCATCAGCGGCAGCCGGCCTGCTTCGGCAATGGTCTGATAATGCCGGTACAAACCGGCCTTATTGGGTTTATTATAATAGGGTACGACGGTCATCAGGCCGTCTACGCCGGTCTTCCGGGCCGCCTGGGCAAATTCCGCCGATTCCAAGGTGTTATTGCTGCCCACATTGGCGATAACCGGCAGGGATACGGCCTTTTTTACACTGCGAAACAGCGCCAGTTTTTCCTCTTTGGAAAGCGTGGGACTTTCTCCGGTGGTTCCGGCCAGTACCAATGCGGTGGCGCCTTCCTGCGCCAGTTGACCGGCAAGCGAGCATGCGCCGCCCAAATCCAGTTTCCCGGATTCATCGAAAGGAGTGACCATAGCGGTGATCAAGCGTCCCCAGTCCTGCATAAACATCCTCCTCACTTTATCTCAGAAATTATCTGATTGGTCTCCGAAATCACCCGGATAGAAACCGGACGCACAGGTTGGCGCGTTGTGGCCGGCAACACCCGTTCCGGGGGCTGTTCGGTTTGCTCGCTGATGATCCGGGAGACATTTTTCGCGCAAATTTTACCCTGACAGAGACCCATCCCGGCCCTGGTCCAGCGCTTTATTTCATTCAGGGTAGTGGCCCCATTGGCAATGGCTTCTTCTATTTCCCGCCGGGATATTTCTTCACACCGGCAGATATAGACTTGCTCCTTGGCGTCCATCTTCTTACCTCCTGTTGTGTGATCTCTTTTTGCTGAATTGCTCATCATAAGGTGAGTAGCTTTCACTTTCCATTATATCGTCTTTGCCGCCAATTTCAAACCGGGAAAAGAAAAAATTTTGTATACTTGCTATTAGACTATTTCAAATAGTGGCACAGTTGTGGTATTTTATTATTAAGAGCTTCTCATTAAATGATGAGTAGTCGGATTGGCTTCCATAATTAAAGTTTGGAGGTATTACATGTCATTAAATCAACATCATTACGATATTGTTATTATTGGAGGCGGCATTACCGGTTTGGCCGGCGCCTATTATCTTACACAGGCCGGTAAAAAAGTTCTGCTCCTGGAGAAAAAGGAGATCGGCGGCGGCGCCTCCGGCTCCTGCGATGATATGATTTTTCTCCAATCCAAAAAACCGGGTATCATGCTTTCCCTGGCCCTGTACAGTCTTGAGCTCTACCGCCGTTTGGAAAAAGACCTGCCGCTGCCGTTGGATTTGGAAACCAGGGGGGGGATGGTCCTGATCGAAACGCCGGAACAGCTTAAGGTTATGAAAAATTTTGTGGAGCAGCAGCAGCAGCTGGGCTTGGATGTAAGATTTTTAGAAAAAGACGAGATGCGCAAACTACAACCCCACGTCAGCCCGCATGTTTTAGCCTCTACATACAGCCCGCTGGATTCTCAGGTCAATCCCCTCAAAGTCATGCGGGCTTTCGCCTATGCCGCCGGCCAAAAAGGTCTGACCGTAAAAAAAGGAACTGCGCCCCGGAAATTCCGGATGATTGGGGACCGGAGCTGGGAAATAACGTCTACCAACGGAGAAAAATTTATCGCCGAAACAGTTCTGGTGGCGGCAGGCGCCTGGACGCCGGAGGTGACCAAACTGGTGGGGCTGGACGTCCCCATCCTGCCTAAGCGCGGACAGATTGCCGTAACCGAACAGGTTCCCCCTTTGGGTCAAACCAATGTCTGGAGCGCTGATTATATCGTGATGAAACTGGATCCTACTCTTTCGCTGGGCCGCCCGGCGCTGCTGGATGAACTGGGGATCGGTCTTTCCCTTTCCCAGACCCATGACGGCAACTATTTTATCGGCGGTACCCGGGAGTATGCCGGTTTCGAGAAAACCACCCATTTTGCTGCGTTGCACCTGATGATCAAAGAAGCCACCCGGTTTATTCCGCTCCTTAAAAATGTGCACATTATCCGCAGCTTTGCCGGGCTGCGTCCGGCTTCCGACGACGGCAAACCTTTTATCGGAGAAGTTCCGGGACTGCCCGGCTTCTTCCTGGCCGCAGGCCATGAAGGCGACGGCATCGCCTTGGCGCCCGTAACCGGAAAAATCATCGCCCAAATGATTACCGGTAACAGCCTGCCGGCCGAACTGCAGGAACACGATTTGCAGGAATTGTCCCCGGCCCGTTTGTTTCTCTCCCAAGACACTTTGCAGCACTCGGGTTAAAGGACACCTTCAAGAAAGGAGGTGGCAGCACCGGCATTCTTCCTTTGCTTAAAGCTAACGGTATCTTCAAAACAGTCTGTATAAAATTGAGAGGAGGATTTAATTATGTCTTTAGGCACTATGCTCTGGATTGCCACAATCGTGTTGGGCCTGTTTTTCCTGTGGATTTCCATCAAAATGAAAAGCAAAGCCGATCAAAGCTTTTCCAACTATGCTATCGCCGCGGGCACGCTTCCCTTCTTTTTAATCTTCTTCACTGAATTTGCCAATATCATGGGGGTCGGCAACTTTGTCGGCCATGCCGGCAGAGGGTATTCCACCGGTTTGCCCTGGCTGTTTTTCATCCTGGGCGAACAGGGGTCTAAAATCATTTTTGCACTTGTATTCGCGGGTTTTGCCGGAAGGTTTATCTATAATACCTATGTAGAAATGCTGGACGATTTGGTGGTACGGGATAAAGTAACGCGCGTAATAGCCGCGCTTTTGGCCTGCAGCATCATGATTGCCTGGACCGGCGGTCAGGCGAAAGGCTTCGGTACCATTTTCAACGTTATCACCGGCGCCAATCCGATTCCAATCATCTTCCTATTTACTGCCATTTATATTGTCTATACTACTTTGGGCGGCTATCACTCCCTGGTCTGGATGGACCTTGTCCTGGGCCTGATGGTCGTCGTTTTCGGCACGATTTTCTATGGCTTTGCCTTCTCCCAGGTGAACTTCAGCTTTGCCGAAATCGGCGCCCGCCTTACCACGTTGGGTAAATCCAATATGTGGACCTTCGCCGGCACCAGTTACGCCACGGCGGCCACGAACTTTGTCACCGGCTGTATCGGTATCTTGGCGGCGCAAATGTACTGGCAGAGCTGCTTTGCGGCTAAAGACGCCAAAACAGCCAGAAACGGCCTGCTCTCTTCGGGCACTATCGCCATTATTATGGTTATGCTGTCCGCCCTCGTCGGCGTAATTATTTTCACCATGAATCCCAGTCTGAGCCCGGATGACGCCATGCCCTGGTTTATGATGAACGTGGTGCCGCCTTCCATCGCTGTGATGATCTTCCTGTTGATCCTGGCGGCCGGGATGTCCTCGGCGGATTCCAACTTAAACTCCGCCTCTGTACTCTTAACCAATGACGTGGTCAAGGTATTCAAACCTGAGATCAGCGATAAGGATATGCTGAAAACCGTACGCTGGCTTACTGTCATCATTGGGGTTTTTGCAGCCATCACGGCCATTTATGCCAGTTCAATCCTCAGTCTGTTCTCCAGAGCCTATCAGATGGCCGGCGGAGGTCTGGTCCCGCTGCTGGTGGTCGGCCTGCTGTGGAAGGAACGGCCCGGAGAAGCCCATGTCGCAGGTAAACGAAACAGTAAAGTCACGCCCTGGGGCGCTCGAATCGGCATGGTGGCCGGCGCTCTCCTGACTCAGATTACCGCTTTGGGACCCCATCGCGTGCTCATTGCCCTGGCTATTTCCTTTATCTTGATTATCGTGGTTTCCCTCTTCACCAAAACCTCTTCCGCTTCCCACTCCGTGAAAGCCTAGACAACTGTGCTGCGGATGGGTAAAATATACTCAGCGCAGAGTATCCCGGTACTCGGAAAGTGGAGGTTTGGCAGTTGTACGAAGAATTAGATGAAAAAGAAATTTTGGTCCTGGAAATGGTGGGGGACGCCCAGGTTCCCATCGGTTCCTGGTATCTGGTGAATCAACTGGCGGAAGAAAATATTGAGACCAGTTCTGCTACGGTGGGGCGCGTCTTGAATAGGCTGGAAAGTCTGGGGTACCTGCAGAAAGAAAAATTCCGCGGCAGGATTATCACGGATAAAGGCATGGACGCGATCCGCTATAACAAACAATTAAAGGATATCACTTCAGAGCAGAACAAGCTCAATAAATACATCAATCCCCAGGTGCTGGAAGACTTTTTGGTCGTACTGGAGGCCCGCCGCACGGTGGAAAGAGGTACGGCGCGCTTGGCCGCCCTTAAGGCTACGCCCGAGGAAATTTCCTTTTTGGACGGGGTCCTCGCCCGCCAGGAACAAAAACACAAAGAAAAACAATGGATTACCGGCGATGACCTGGCCTTTCACAAAACCATCGCCAAAGCTTCGAAAAATACGATTCTGGAGACCGTGTACAACCAATTGGCCATTTTCGGGCAGCAGTCCAAATCCTTCGAATATATCCGAACAAAAATCCAGGCGGAGTATATGGTTTCCCACCGGCGTATTGCGGACGCGATCCGTCAGAGAGATCCGGATAAAGCCGAAGCCGCTATGGCGGCGCATATCGATAGTCTGGTGGAGGACGTCAATAAGTATTGGCAAGTGTGTCTTTACGAAAAAAAATAATCAGTAAGCCAGGTCTGTAATAATTTTTGGATATCTCCTCGCGCCCAGTTGCTGGGCGCATTTTTTTATATAAAGATAAAGGACAGGCCGGCCGGTTATTCTCCTCCTTATTAGTATTAAACGCTTGCTGAAGGGGAACTATTTAAGTATAGGAGAAGATGTTTATGTTGGATATGAAGTCCTGGTTCTGGCCCCTATACATACTGGTGTTTTTTATCCCCACCCTGCTTTTTATTCCCCGGAGGGAATACAAAGGGTATTTCCTTTATGGTTTTATCCTGGGCGGAATGGTCGATATCCTCACCATCGTCTTATTAGGCAATATCCTGGGTATGTTTATGTATTCTGACGGGCCCCTGGTCGTCCAAGGAATTCCTATTTTTATTCCCATTGCGTTTACGTTTACTTGGATGCTTTTTTTGTATTTCCTTCCTGTACAAACAACCTTCCTCGTCGTATATATCACCGGCTTCAGTGGATTTGCCGTACTTCTGGGCTTTGTTTTGCAAAATCTGGGTTATTTCACCTATTCTTATGGTTTTACGCTATCCGCTTTCATAAACTTTATCAGCTTTCTGCTCTGGTTCTCTCTTTCCGCTTGGATTTACCGGCGCAATGAGTTGAAACGACAAATTATTAAATAAATATGAAAAAAATAACACAATAGGAAAATATATATTATAATAGATTCAGTAAAAATCAGTAAATGAGGAATGATCTTTGGAATTCCTGAAAGGATTGTATTCTTTTAACAAAATAAGACAGTTCAGCTTTCTGGTAGAATACTTGTATCTGGCTTTCCTGTGTATTCTGATTATTAAAAAATATCAGCCTATTAGTGAATTTGCTTTGTACAGCCCATTAATAGTCAATATCTCCGTGACTTTGGTCTACAGCATTGTGCTGTACTACAGCGGATCAACGGCCAAACCCTCGGTTTTCGAGCTGGTGGTCCGATTCTTTTATTTATATATCGCCGCGCAGTTACTGATGGAAACGCTTAATCCGACCATTCAAATCATCATCGTTTTGCCGACGGTGATTATGGCGTTGCGCTATTCGGTGCTTTATACCATTATTACCGCTTTTATGACGACTTTTGTGATTATCGTTAACTCGATGGTTTATCGTGTTTTTGAAATGGACTATCTGATTATCCTGACCAGCTTTATCTGGATCCTGGGTTTGCTGGTCAACGCTTCTATGGAAGTGGAAAGGCAAATCCAAAAGGATAAGCAGAAAATGCAGGAACGTGAAAAGCTTGCCGCCATCGGACAATTAGCCGCCGGTATTGCGCATGAAGTGCGGAATCCATTGACAACAATCAAGGGGTTTGTACAACTCTTATTAAAGTATGACGTGGATAAGGACACGCTTGTCATGTCCAGTTATCTTAGCTTAATGGACAAAGAAATTGACCGCATGAATGAATTGCTCAAGGATTTTCTGCAGTTCGCCAAGCCGATAAAACCCAAACTGTCCGTAAATAATATCAACAGCATCATTAAGGACAGCAGCGCTTTAATCGAGGCGCAATGCGCCAGAAGTGAGATCAGTATGAATCTTCTGCTGGATCAGGAGATGCCTACGATCTATTGTGATTACGACCAAATCAAACAGGTCATAATAAATATAGTGTTGAACGCCGTGGATGCGATGCAATATTGTGAGACCAAGGTGATCAAGATAACAACTAAATTCGATGCGGAGAATATTTATTTTCAGGTTGAGGATACGGGTATCGGCATGACGGAAGAACAGACCAGACGGATTTTTGACCCTTTTTATACGACCAAGGAGCATGGTACCGGTCTGGGTTTAAGTGTTTGTTATTCTATTATTGAAAACCATCAGGGCAAAATCAAAGTCGGTTCCTTTATCAATAAGGGGACGGTTTTTGAGATTGTTCTGCCCAGGATAAGGTAAGCGCGCTGTTTTAAATGAAAGATTGGGATTGCATATTTATAAAAATTTAATATAATATTAAAAGGAAAATTGGCTCTCATAGCGAATTCAACAATTTATCTCTCTAAAAAGACTTATAGGGATTAAGGAGTGAAAAAATGAAGAAAGTACTTTCTACAGTATTTCTTCTTCTAATGCTGATTATATCCGTCGCCGGGTGTAATTCGGAAAAGATTACCAATCCTGAAACAATGCAAAAAATGGTTGACGAAGCCATTGCTACTACACAGGAGATTATCGCTAAGAAGGATCTTAAAACAGCCAGAAGTATCTGGGGGCAGATTTCGGAATTCGGCGTAAAAGCGGAAGAAATAGACGAAAAGGAATTGGCGGAAGCGGTAGGCAAATTAGCTTCGACCTATGTTTATTTGCTGGAATATCTGGAAAAGGGCGATGAGCAGCAGCTAAAAATCTTTAATGAAAAGTTTGACCGGGCTGTAAGCGTTTTGAAACAGCACATCGAGAATTACGAAGAAAAATAGCCTTTCAATGACCTGTTCTTTAAAACAGGTCATTTGTATGATAAAATAAGCGTGTATGCGGCACAGTTCTCTGTGCCTTTATTTAATAACAGGGAGGATTGTTCATGTCCGGTCATTCCAAATGGGCCAATATCAAACACAGAAAAGGCAAACAGGATGAAGCCAAGGGAAAAATTTTCACCAAACTGGGCCGGGAGTTAATTGTAGCCGCCAAAATGGGCGGAGGCAATCCCGATACGAATTTCCGCCTGAAGATAGCCGTTCAGAAAGCCAAAGAAGCCAATATGCCTAATGATAATATTCAAAGGGCCATTCAGCGCGGCGCAGGCGGGATGGACAGCAGTAATTTCGAGGAGTTAACTTATGAAGGATATGGACCGGGCGGGGTCGCCGTGATGGCCACTGTTCTGACCGACAACAGGAACAGAACGGCCGGCGAAATCCGTCATCTTTTTTCCAAACATGGCGGAAACCTGGGTGAAACCGGCTGCGTCGGCTGGATGTTTCAGGAAAAGGGTGTTTTGACCATCGCCAAAGAGGGCCTCTCGGTTTCTGAGGACGACCTGTTGCTTTTGGCGCTGGAAAACGGCGCGGAAGACGTCGAATTCGAGGATGAAGAGGAAGTGGAAATCATTACGGCGCCGGAAAGTTTCAATCAGGTCAGGGAGTCGCTGGAGAAAGAGGGCCTGAACTTTACCGGCGCGGAAATCTCCAGAATCCCTGAAACAACGGCGGAAGTAACCGATGCGGAGCAGGCCAGGATGCTCCTGAAGCTGATGGATCTGTTGGAAGAACACGATGATGTGCAAAATACGTATACCAATTTGGATATCCCTGATGAAATAATGGCGAAATTGAGTTAAGGAGGTTTCTAATGAGTAAAATCAATATCCCTTATGGTAAAGGATCTGTAACGATTGACATTCCCGAGGACAAACTGGCCGGGCTGTTGGTCTCCCAAGCGCATGATTATAAGAAAACGGGTACGGAAGCGGAAATTGTGCAAAAAGCCCTCGACAATCCGGTTCATTCCCGGCCGCTGAAGGAACTGGTCCAGGGGAAAAAAAGAATCGTGATTATCTCCAGCGACCATACCCGGCCGGTGCCCAGCCATGTGACCATGCCGCTCATCTTAAGCGAAATCCGCCGGGGCAATCCCCAAGCCGATATCACCATCCTGGTGGCGACGGGGTATCATCGGCTTACTACGCTGGATGAATTGAAGAATAAATATGGCGCCGAGATTGTTGCCGGAGAGAAAATCGTCGTACATAACGCCTTTGATGATGAGGCCATGGTTGATTTGGGGATCCTTCCCTCCGGCGGCAGCCTTAAGCTGAATAAACTGGCTCTGGACACCGATTTGTTAATTGCGGAAGGTTTTATTGAGCCGCATTTCTTTGCCGGTTTTTCCGGCGGCCGCAAAAGCGTGCTGCCCGGGATTGCCAGCGCGGCCACGGTAATGGCCAATCACTGCGCGGCCTTCATTGCCTCGCCGCAGGCCCGAAGCGGTCTCCTCGCCGGCAACCCCATCCATACGGATATGATTTATGCCGCTGAGAAGGCAGGTCTCGCCTTCATCCTGAATGTGGTTATTGACGCAGAAAAGAAGGTCATTCAGGCTTTTGCCGGACATTTCAACGACGCGCACGTAGCCGGATGTGAATTTGTGAAAGAGTTGGCCGGGGTTAAAGCGGTTCCTGCGGACATTGTTATAACCTCCAACGGGGGCTATCCGCTGGATCAAAATATTTACCAGGCTGTCAAGTCTATGGCCGCGGCGGAAGCTTCCTGCAAGCCCGGCGGGGTCATCATCATCTTCTCCCAGTGTGCCGATGGGCACGGCGGAGAAGCGTTCTACAATACCTTTGCCGAAGCGAAGGATGTGGACGGCATTCATCAGGATATAGTCAAACGCCTGGCCTGTGATACGGTAGCGGACCAGTGGGAATCGCAAATCCTGTCCCGCATTCTCTTAAAGCATGAAGTGATCATGATCACGGAAGCCCCCCGGGAGATGGTGGAAACCATGTTTATGAAATGGGCGCCGGATTTGGAGACAGCCTTGCAAATGGCTTATGATAAAATCGATGCCGAAAGCGCCAAAATTACCGTAATTCCTGATGGTGTAGCGGTTATAGTTCTTTAAAGTATCAGCATAGAGAAGCGAGGGGTGTGGGGACACGTGATGTTGGCTTTTATGGCGTTTTTGCCTATTCTGGTAGTAGTAATCCTCATGGCAGGCGTTAATGTTCCGGCCAGAAAGGCTCTGCCGGTGGCCTGGATCCTGACCTGCCTGATGGCCGTAGTCGGCTGGAAGATGGAGCCGGTCACAGTTGTGGGAGCCAGTATTTATGGCGCCCTGAAATCATTCGATGTTTTATTGGTGATTTTCGGAGCAATTTTAATTTTAAATACGCTGGAAGCAAGCGGGGGGATGGCCTCCATCAACCACGGTTTCCGGGGAATTACCAAAGACCGCCGGATTCAGGCGGTTATTGTCGGCTGGCTTTTTGGGGCCTTTATCGAAGGCGCCGCCGGTTTCGGCACACCCGCCGCCCTGGCCGGCCCCCTTTTGGTGGGGTTGGGTTTTCCGCCCCTGGCGGCGGCCATGATTGCCCTTATCTTTAACTCTACCCCGGTAAGTTTCGGCGTGGTGGGGGTACCCACCTTCGGTGCTCTCTCCGTTCTGGAACAGGCCATAGCCGCCTCGCCCATGTCAATGGAAGCTTTCCGTTTTCTTTTATCCAAAGGGATTGCGGTCCTGCATGCCTCGATAGGTACTTTTGTGCCGCTTTTGGGCTTGTGTTTTTTGACCAAATATTTCGGCAAAGAAAAATCCATCAAGCCGGCTTTGGCCGCCGCTCCTTTCGCCATCTTTGCCGGATTGGCCTTCACCATTCCCTTTTTTATTATCGCCTGGTTTACGGCCAACGAGCTGCCCTCTTTGGTGGGCGCTCTCATTGCGCTGCCCGTGGTGCTCTTTGCTGCCAAGAAGGGTTTCTTAATGCCCAAAGATGAATGGGATTTCCCCGCAAGAAGCAGTTGGGAGGAGAATTGGAAAGGCGTGCACACGGAAGTGCCGGAGGAGACAAACGAAAAACCGGCGATGCCGCTTCTTTTGGCTTGGACACCCTACTTTATTATCGCCTTAATCCTGGTGCTGACGAGAATCCCCGCTTTGGGCTTAAAAGCCTGGATGAATGAGCAGGTTCTGATCGTACCGGCTATTTTCGGTTATGCCCCTTTTACTTATAAACTGGCCTACCTCTTTTCACCGGGAACGGTCTTTGCCGGTATTGCCGTGGTCACGGTCTTTCTCCATCGGATGTCTTTGAAGCAGACGGCGGAAGCCTGGAAACTGACCTTCAAACAACTGGCCAGCCCCTTTATTGCCCTGATTTTCGGCGTCGCCATGGTGCAGCTGATGCTCAATTCCAATATCAATCCGGCCGGCCTGGATAGTATGATGGTAACCATGGCCAGTGCGGCGGTAGCTATCTTTGGCTCGGCCTGGCCCCTGGTCTCCCCTTTTGTGGGAGTGCTGGGTTCCTTCATTTCCGGCTCGAATACCGTTTCCAATATCCTTTTCGCGGCTTTTCAGTATGACGTGGCTACCCAATTGCAGATGTCCCACACGATGATTGTCGCCCTGCAGGTGGTAGGAGGGGCGGTGGGAAATATGATTTGTGTGAACAATGTGGTGGCTGCCTGCGCGACGGTTGGCGCCATCGGCGTGGAAGGGACCATTATCAGGAGAAACTTCCTGCCCTGCGTCCTGTATGCTCTGGCCGCGGCCCTTCTGGCCATGTTTATTATGCAGGTGACGAACCTGTTTTAGAAGTAAAAGCATACTGGTTTTTGTCATTCTGAGTGAAACGAAGAATGACTAGGATGGAAAGCGCAGGAGTTCTCTTGCGCTTTTTTGCTGCCATGCGTATTGGCATAGGCAATGTATAATTTTTATAAGCAATTGGCTATAATATGGATAATGCTGGGAAAGGAGCGCCCGCTTTGATTTTTAAGAAGTACAAGCATATCCTGCTGTGTTGTCTGTTTATAGCCGGGATAAGCTTTGCCGTCTTCTACCGCTATATGGTCATGATTCCGGTGGAGAACGGTGAGAATGACCCGCAACAGGCGGCGGTCGTCGCGCCGGTAGAACAGATTATCCGAAGCGATACGATCGTCTATTTAAAAGAACACTATGCCCTTTGCGAAGAATATGACCTGGCCTGCAGCAATGAAGCGCTGATTACCGGCGCGGCCAGGGCAGGTATGGATAATTTGACCGCAGAGGAATTGCAGCGGAAATATCCTGCCGAAGCCGGCTGGGAGGTTATCTGGCAGGATAGTAATAATAAGGTGATTCTGCAGCAATCCTACGGAGGGCTTTGCCCGCTGCACCAGAAAAGGTGGCACCTGGCGCCCGATGTGACCGGCCAAAAAGTCGTGATTTACCTGGGACCGGCGGCCGTGGGCGACGCTGCCGGCGTTGTGCAGGAAACCGGCATAAACATCGCGGATTTGCCTATGAATCTGCAAAAAAGAATTCAGGAACGTTCGATGGAGTTTATTGAATGGGATGATTTAATCGGCACGCTGGATGGACTGGATGAATAGGGAAATTCTTCCGGCAGGATAATATCCGCTTCACGGAGAAAATAATGGTTGAGGTGGAAAAATGATTATTCTTGGGATTGACCCGGGTACGGCGATCACCGGTTATGGCGTTGTCGAGCATCAGGGCAATAAATTTAAAATGATTGAGTATGGAGTTGTTCAAAGTACGAATGATTTATCTTTGGCTGAACGGCTCCATGCCATTTTTACCGGAATCAACAAAATAATCGAAACATACCGCCCGGACCATATTGCCATCGAAGAATTGTTTTTCAATAAAAATGCTAAAACCGCTTTGGCGGTGGGACACGCCCGGGGCGTAATTGTCCTGGCCGCGTCCTTAAAAGGGTTGCCGGTGTATGAATATACGCCTCTGCAGGTCAAGCAGGCGGTCGTAGGATACGGCCGGGCCGAGAAGCAGCAGGTGCAGTACATGGTCAAGGCGATCATGAATCTGACCGAAATCCCCCGGCCCGATGATGCCGCCGACGCGCTGGCCATCGGTATTTGCCACGCCAATTCATATCATTCTGAATTTAACCGGAATTTGAGGTGAGAAGTTTGCTGGAATTCATCCAGGGAGAACTGCTGAATAAAGGTCTAAACAGTGTCGTTGTCAAGACGGGGGGATTCGCTTTCCGCCTGTCTGTACCCGCCCTGACCGTGGAGGGATTGCCCCGCCTGCATGAGGAAATCTGCTTATATACTTATTTGTATTTTCGGGAAGAGGAGTTCAGTTTATACGGGTTTCAGAATCCGGAAGAGAAAGAACTCTTTATTACCTTGCTGACTATTTCCGGCATCGGTCCCAAACTCGCTTTAAGCATTCTTTCGAAGTACCGGGTTTCAGAATTACGCCGCGTTATCGTATGGGGCGATACCAAAGCCCTGACCGGCATACCCGGGGTCGGAAAGAAGACGGCGGACCGCATTGTGCTGGAGCTCAAAGATAAAGTCGGTAAACAAGAAGCGGCCGAGTGGGCCCAGCCCGTCGCGGCCTCCCGGGAGATGGACGTCCGCCAGGAGGCGGTAGCAGGGCTGGTCGCTTTGGGATACAGCGCCCATGAGGCGCAAAACGCAGTTCCTTTTCCGGGACCCGACCAGACGAATGTCACCGCCGGAGAATTGCTGCGCCAAGCTTTGAAGCAGCTGGCCAAATATTGATTGACGGAGGAAGCGTTCATGGAAGAGAGGATTGTTTCACCAATGCTCGCTATTGATGAAGCAGATGAACAGAAATTAAGACCACACCGTTTACGGGACTACATAGGGCAGGAAAAAGCCAAAGAGAATCTGGCCGTCTTTATCCAGGCCGCCAAACAAAGAAAAGAAGCGCTGGACCACGTGCTCCTGTACGGACCGCCGGGATTGGGCAAGACGACCTTGGCCAATATTATCGCGGTGGAAATGGAAGCGCAGATTCGCGCTACCTCCGGGCCGGCTATCGAGCGTCCCGGCGATTTGGCGGCAATTCTGACCAATCTGCAGCCGGGGGATGTTCTCTTTATTGATGAAATCCACCGTTTAAACCGCGCGGTGGAAGAAGTACTCTATCCGGCGCTGGAAGACTTCTCGCTGGATATCGTGATCGGCAAAGGACCCAGCGCCCGTTCCATCCGACTGGAACTGCCGCCCTTTACGCTGGTCGGCGCCACCACCCGCATCGGCAATTTGAGCGCACCCTTAAGAGACCGGTTTGGCGTGGTCAGCCGCCTGGAATTTTATAAGCAGGAAGAATTGGTAACCATTATTGAGAGAGCGGCGCAAATCTTAAAGATCGGCATTGAGCCTCAAGGAGCCGAAGAGATCGGCAAACGGGCCCGGGGAACTCCCCGGATCGCCAACCGTCTTTTAAAAAGAGTGCGTGATTTCGCCCAGGTCGACGGGGAGAATTCCATCAGCAAAAAGATAGCCGACCGGGCGCTGAACCTGTTGGAAATCGATAATTTGGGACTGGATGATATCGACAGGCAAATGCTTGCGGCCATCATCAAAAAGTTTGGCGGGGGTCCGGTGGGCGTGGAAACGCTGGCTGCGGCCATCAGCGAGGAGACCTCCACTATTGAGGACGTCTATGAGCCCTTTTTGCTGCAGCTGGGTTTCCTGCAGCGCACGCCCCGCGGTCGGGTGGCTACCCCGTTGGCCTATCAGCATTTGAATATTAAGTATAACAGGAAAGATGGACAGGATGAGGGATTGTCTTTATTTCAGGAGGGTTAGCAGATGCGCCTGTTGCTACATGTCTGCTGCGGTCCTTGCAGCATTTATCCGGTAAAGAGTCTCCGTGAGCAAGGTCACGCGCTCACAGCCTGGTTTTACAACCCTAATATCCATCCTTATACGGAGTATGGGAAAAGAAGGGATACCTTTTTGGAGTACGCTCAAAAAGTTGCTTTACCGGCCATAATAGAGGAAGGATACCACCTGGAAGATTTTTTGCGTAAGGTCCACGGACGTGAAGAGGAAGGGGAGCGTTGCCGCGTCTGTTATGAACTGCGGCTCGAATCCGCGGCGCAAGCTGCCCGCTCAGGCGGGTTTGACGCTTTTACCACGACTTTGTTGGTCAGCCCCCGGCAAAAACATGATTTGATCAGGGAAGCAGGGGAGAGGGCCGCCCAGGCGGCAGGGATTCCCTTTTATTATGAAGATTTTCGTCCCGGCTATGCGCAGGCTGTTCGCATTTCCAAGGAGGAAAGCATGTACCGCCAGCAATACTGCGGCTGCATTTATAGTGAGAGAGACCGCTATATGCCCCGAAAAAAGGATTGAGTAAGAAAGGTTAGGTGCGGATATGCATGATTTATCCTGGCTGGCCAAAACACTGATCGGCGTGGGCGCTTTTATTCTCTTCATGGGCCTGATTGTCCTGGCCATGAGTAAGATTGAGGGAATCGGCAGGCTGCCCGGGGATATTTATTTCAAGCGGGGCAACTTCACTTTTTATTTCCCCCTGGTTACCTCAATTATTTTAAGCTTAGTACTGACAGCAATTTTAAACATATTTTTCCGTCGGTAACCCCCAGAAAATTCTGGGAGAGAACGTATATCATACATAAGGGGTGATCATGTTGGAAGATATGATCCAAAAAATCACAAGCATCCAGCAGGGTCATGATCAGTGCAGGGAAGAATTGATACGGCGGTATCTTCCCTTTGTTCTTAAAGTTACATCACAGACGTGCAAACGCTTCGTCCGCATGGGGATTGACGATGAGGTCAGCATAGCGCTAATCGCGTTTAATGAGGCTTTGGATAAATATAACTGCCTGCAGGGCGCTTCGTTTTTTTCTTTCGCCGAAGCCGTGATCAGAAGACGGCTGATTGATTACTTCCGCAAAAACCAAAGGGATAACAAAGAAATTGCCTGGTCAGCTCTGGAAGAGGGAACAGAAGGACAAGAAAGCGCTTATAAGCTGGATAAGCTGATGGGAGAAAAATCCCATACCGAATTGATGGACCAGGAAACCAATGAAATGCGCAAGATGGAGATTTTTGATTATCAAAAGAAACTCTCCGGTTTCGGTATTTCTTTAAAGGACCTGGTCGCCGTTTCCCCCAAGCACCGTGACGCCCGTGTTTCGGCCTTTCAAATAGCGCAGCAGATCTACCAAAATGCCCATTACCGGAAATATCTGGAGAAATATAAAACACTTCCGCTTAAAGATCTGGAACAGGAAGTGAAAGTGAGCCGCAAAACGATAGAGAGGCAGCGAAAATATATCATAGCCTTAACTGTGGTTCTGATGGGCGAGTACTATTGTTTGCAAGAATACCTGCGCGGGATGAGGGGGTGAGAAAAATGACGCAGTTAAACAAAGGATTGGTCATGGAGGCGTCCCGGGGGTTTATTACGGTAATGACCAATCAGGGAGAATTCCTGAATGTTCCGTGGTCTCAAGGAGCTCTGCCGGGCGTGGGCAAAGAGGTGGAATTCGAGCAGCCTGCCGAAAGGAAGGAACGTCTTTGGCAACGGCCCTATTTTGCTGCACTGGCCGCAAGTATCGCTCTTATCTTATTATTTATTCCGGCTATGTACGGCTTGATCTTTACCGGGCCTATGCAGGTCATAGCCTATATCAACGTGGATATTAACCCCAGCCTGGAGCTGGGGATCAATAAAGAAGGCAAAGTAGTCGAAACGATCGGGTTGAACGATGACGGGAAAAAGCTTTTGGAAAAGGTGCAGGTCTCCGGAATCTCTGTTCAGGAAGCCATCGAAAAACTTACCGCCGGGGCGATAGCGGAAAAATACCTGGAACCCGACAAAGGGAATAACATCCTGATTACCGTATCCAGTGACAAGAAACTGCCTGCCCAGGTCAAAGAACTGGAGAAAGAAGTACAAAAGGTCCTGCAGGAAAAGAATATTGTCGCCCAAGCCGCTACCGTGGAAGTGCCGGCGGTTATCCACAACAAAGCCCGGGAAGCCAATGTTTCCGCCGGGAAATATGTTGTTTTCATGGAAGCGGTGGAAGAAGGGCTGGAAGTATCCTTAGATGATTTACGGGAGAACAGCATCAGCAATGTGATCAATCAAGCCGGCGGAGAGACTGCAGTATTGATTCAAAAAGCCCAGCAGGATAAAGACCGCATTAAAGATATGCAGAAGAAATACGAGCAGGATCTGCGGGAAAAACAGCAAGCCGGACAAAACACGAATATCGGCTGGGGCTGGGGACAGCAGAGCGCACCGGAGCGGGAGAGAAGCCCGGAAGTACGGCAAGATGGCGGGAAGAATCGGGAATATAATGCCGGGAACTGGCCGCCGGGCTGGAACGGCAGTGTAACGCCGGCAGGACAGCAGGGCACTCAGGAAAAGAAGAACGATGAGAAAAAGAGCAGCGAGAAAAAGGATCAGGATGAAAAGACCGTCCGGCAGGACCAAGGGCGAAATTCCCGGTGGAATAACCAAACCGACCAGCCCAAAGCGGCTGAGTCCAAAGAAATCAGGTCCAAGGAAACCGGACGGCAAAACAATACCGGCGCCTGGCCGCTGAATCGGCAGGGTACTGTACAAACCCCTGTACAAACCCCTGTACAAACCGGCAATCCGGCAAATAAATCCGTTGGGAAAAAGGATGAAGACAAAAAGACCAGCCAAATGAATCAGGGGCGGAACCCCCGGCTGAATAAGGAAGTCAAATCGTCTCCACAAAAAACAGAACAGGATAAAAAAGAGGATAATGATAAGAGGACGTCAAGAAGAATCCGCAGATAGTGCAGCGGTTCTCGTCTTTAGGCTCCCTGGCCGCAGTTTCACAACTGCGGCCTATTTTTTGCAGGAATATGGGATAAAACTGTCGAAATTACCAATATAATGTTTTTTTGACTGGAGGAATCATGTCCAGATGTGCTAAACCCTCTTTCATATTGCCGGTGACCCTGTTTATTTTTTTGCTTACCGGATTATTACATCATCCCACGGTGGCTACGGCCGCATTTTCCTGCCCGCAGGGCTCCATCCGGGTAGCGCTGGCGCTGAATTTAAGTTCCGGTGAATTTTCCGTTAACATGGGCGCGTATGAACTTATCGATTACGCTACCCAGCGGGTCATCAGCCCTTCGGCAGGAGACGGCGTTTGGCTGGTCGCACCCCTGGGGAATCAGAATATCCAGATAGCGAACAGCGCGCAGGGCGTTCAGAATCACGCCGGTTCCATCGTTATGCTGCGGCAGAAAGAGCCGGATGGGTTAAACCTGTTTCAGTATAAGAACACTCGTTACCGCGGAGACCTCCTGTTGGAAAATGTAAACGGCAGTATTCATGTCATCAATGTTGTTAAATTGGAACAATATCTCTATGGCGTAGTGGGTCCGGAACTAGGCTTCAAAGCCTTGCCGGAAGCCTACAAGGCGCAGGCTGTGGTATCCAGGACCTATGCCTTATACCGCAAGCAGTATCCCCAATTGAATTATGATATCGGCATGGACCAGCAGACGCAAGTCTATGCCGGGTATGAGGGGGAATTAAACGGCGGGGAAGCCGTCAAATCCGCTGTGGACGCCACCGCCCATCTGGCCGTGTATTTTGACAATCAGCTGATTCAACCCTTTTTCCACTCCAACTCCGGCGGCTATACGGAAAGCTGCGAGAATGTCTGGTCGGCGCAGCTCCCTTACCTCAGACCGGTGGCTACGCCTGAGGACGCTTATGTACTCAACGTATCACAGAGTCAGGGCTGGCCGGCCAACACGTATCAATGGGAAAAGAGTTATACGAAACAGGAACTTCTGGATAGAATAAATAAATGGAATGCCTCCAATTCTCAGGAAAAAATCAATGTGGGAACACTGCAAGATATTGTGGCGCGTCGTCAGGCTGTCGACCCCGTAACCAAGGGGTATCTCTCGAAGGATACGGCCTCCGGCAGAGTCACGCAGTTGGATTTCGTCGGTTCCAACGGGGTCAAGAGTTTTTTTCGCGACGGTATCCGCGCTGTCTTTGAGTTAAGAAGCACCTTGTTCCAGCTCTGTTTTGATTCTTCTATTCAGGTCTGGGACGCCTTCGGTTCACTGGCTTCATTTAACCAGGCCGGGGACCTGCTGGGTATCAATGTGGACGGCGAGATCGGCAAACTTAACGGGAATAACGGCAAGTATTATCTGCTCACCGCTTCCGGCGTTCAAGAGATGCCCAAGTCCTACACCACCTTGACCATCAAAGGAAACGGCAACGGCCATGGAGTGGGGATGAGCCAGTGGGGAGCGATGGGCATGGCTGCTAACGGAAAGGATTACCGCAGTATTCTCGAACATTTCTATAACCAGAACTATTATGACGGGCGTTTAGTGGTGAAAGCATATGCAACTCAATGATTTTGATTATGTGCTGCCGCCGGAATTAATCGCGCAGGAACCCCTTTTTTGCCGCGATAGTTCCCGGCTGCTGGTACTGGACAAAACAACGGGCGAAATCCGGCACCGCCGGTTTACGGATTTGTTGGAATACCTGCAGCCGGGGGATGTTTTAGTGGCTAATAACACCAAGGTTATTCCGGCCCGGCTGTTTGGCTTTAAAAAAGAGACCGGCGCTGCCATCGAAACGGTGTTGTTGCGGCGCTTGAACCAAAATTGCTGGGAAGCCTTGGTGCGGCCGGGAAAAAGAGTGAAACCGGGCGCCGTGATCGTGTATCGGGAGGATGTCCTGTCGGCGCGGGTGCTGGAGAGTACCCCCACTGGCGAAAGGATTCTGGAATTTACTTATACGGGAATCTTTGAAGAAATATTGGAGACGGTGGGCCAGACGCCCCTGCCGCCGTATATCTGCCGGAAACTCCCTGATCCTGCGCGCTATCAGACCGTTTATGCGAGGCACTCCGGCTCGGCGGCCGCGCCCACGGCCGGTTTTCATTTTACGCCGGATTCAATCGACAGGTTGCAGAAAAAAGGCGTGGAATGGGTGGAAATCATGCTGCACGTGGGCCTGGGTACGTTTCGCCCGGTCAAAACGGAGGATATTACCCGGCATCAGATGCACCATGAAGACTACCACATTCCGGAGGATGCCGCCCGGAGAATCAATCAGGCCAGGCGTGAAGAACGCAGAATCATTGCGGTGGGTACCACCTCCACCCGGGCGCTGGAAAGCGCTTTTGCCGACGGAGAAATTAAACCGGGTTCGGGTTCAACCGCTATTTATATTTATCCCGGCTATACGTTTAAAGTAATTTCCGGCTTGGTGACCAATTTTCATTTGCCCAAGTCAACGCTTTTAATGCTGGTATCCGCATTGGCCGGACGGGAGAATATTATGCAGGCTTATGCCGCGGCGGTGGAAGAGAAATACCGCTTTTTCAGCTTCGGGGACGCCATGCTGATTATTTAGGAGGAAATTTAGTGTCTGCTGTTACCTATGAACTATTGAAAAAAAGCAAAGAATCCGCCGCCCGGCTGGGAAAACTCCATACGCCGCACGGCACGGTGGATACACCGGTGTTTATGCCGGTGGGGACCCAGGCAACGGTCAAAGCGATGACGCCGCGTGAGCTGCAGGAAATCGGGGCGTCCATCATTTTGAGCAATACGTATCATCTCTACCTGCGTCCGGGTCATACGCTGATCCGGGAGGCCGGCGGGCTGCATAAATTCATGGCTTGGCCCGGCCCGATTCTGACCGATAGCGGAGGTTTTCAGGTCTTCAGCCTGGGGGATTTGCGCAAAATCAAAGAAGAAGGCGTGGAATTCCGCTCCCATATTGACGGGTCCAGTCATTTGTTCACCCCGGAAAAGGTGATGGAAATAGAAATGGCTTTGGGTCCGGATATCGCCATGGCTTTCGACGAATGCGCGCCGTATCCTGTTTCCCGGGAATATGCCAAAGAAGCGATGGAAAGGACCACGCGCTGGGCTGAACGGTGTCTGCGGGCGCATGATAAATCCGACCAGGCCCTCTTTGGCATCGTTCAGGGCGCGTTCTACAAAGATTTGCGAAAAATCAGCGCCCGGGATTTGATTTCCCTGGATTTCCCCGGATACGCTGTGGGCGGGTTGAGCGTAGGCGAGCCGGCGGAACTGATGTATGACATGCTGGAGGAGACGGTTCCGCTTTTACCGGTGAATAAACCGCGTTATCTGATGGGGGTGGGTTCGCCCGATTATCTGGTGGAAGGCGTTTGGCGGGGGATCGACATGTTCGACTGTGTTCTGCCGACCAGAATAGCGCGCAACGGCACTGTCTTCACGAAAAAAGGGAAAATCGTTATCAGGAACGCGCAGTACAAAGATGATTTCACTCCCCTGGACCCTGCATGCGGCTGTTACGCCTGCCAAAATTTTTCCAGAGCTTATATCCGGCATTTGTTTAATGTCAATGAAATTTTGGGTTTGCGTCTGACGACCATCCATAATCTTTACTTTTTGCTGGATTTGATGAAACAAATCCGCCAGGCCGTCGCGGCAGATACTTTATCGGATTTCCGGCAGGAATTTTATAGTAATTATCAGTTAAATGAGTTATAATAGGACAAAGAAATTATACTAGGGGGTCAATGAATGAACAGTATTGTCTGGTTAGTCGCATTAATGGCGATCATGTATTTTATGATGATCCGGCCGCAGCAAAAGCAGAAAAAGCAGCGTCAGGAGCTGCTGGATAGCTTGAAAATAGGCCATGAAGTTGTTACGATAGGCGGTATCCACGGAGAAATTACAGCGCTGAGCGATGAGGAAGTTGTATTGGAAGTGGCGCAGGGCGTGAAAATTACTATGCAGCGTACTTCCATCGCGTTTATCAAAGCAAAGGAAGTAGAGGAAGAGACGGAAGCGGAAATACAGGAAACCGTCGAAGAATAAGGCCAAGAATATATACTTGCCGCTAAGAAGGGATTAGGAAAGGTTTTTCCAGATATCTCTTCTTTTGTTTTGAGTTATTCTATGAAGGCCCGGCCATACTATTACCAATAATTTTTTTGGTAATAGGTGAGGGTATGCTTTCTCTGGAAGAGGTTAAAAGGGACAAAGAGATCAACTGTTACATTGAGATGGCCAATCAGCACTTAGGTATACTTGGCTATACCGACCACAGCTTCCGCCATCTGAACATCGTTTCCGCCAAAGCCGAAGAAATCATGCTGAAACTGGATTATCCCCCGCGTATGGCTGAATTGGCCGCTATCGCCGGATATTTACACGATATCGGCAATGTGATCAGCAGAAAGGGACATAACTACCACGGCGCTATGCTGGCGTATGAACAGTTGAAGCGTCTGGGCATGGACTGTGAAGAAATCGCGCTGATTATTGCGGCAATAGGCAATCACGACGAAGATTCCAACGAAATAGCCAATGCTGTGACTGCGGCGTTGGTTCTAGCTGATAAGACCGATGTGCACCGCTCCCGGGTACGCAATCATGATTATGCCAAGTTCGATATCC
The DNA here is from genome assembly GCA_034003745.1 of Clostridia bacterium. Classification (GTDB taxonomy): domain Bacteria; phylum Bacillota; class Peptococcia; order DRI-13; family PHAD01; genus JAVEYA01. Next base: position 16,584 of record JAVEYA010000004.1, on the reverse strand, counting down.
ATGACCGGGTCAACTACGCGGTCGTCGATTCTGATTTTGACGTGGATGGGGCAGGCCGGCTGATGACCCTGCAACTTACAATTGAGACTACCATCGTACCGGTTATTGAGTATTTCGAGATATTTTTAAAGAGGATGCTGATGTGCCGCAAGGCAGCCCAATTTTTAGACGCGTATTTTTCCATTATTATCAATAATGCCAAGCTTTTGTGAGAGTAACAAGATTCGCTATTTGACAGGCTTGGGTTCATAGGAATATAATTATTCAGTATGGTTGAAAGATTTAATCTCTCCCAAGGAGGAATGTTGATGTGAACAGGAAATGGATATTTTTTGCCACCGCGCTGATTACCGGAATTATTCTTTATCTTGCTATTTTCGGATTGAAAATCGGCAATTATGAAATAAAAGGCGCGGACCAGATGCGGTTTGGGATTGATATCCGCGGCGGCGTTGACGCTACTTACGAACCTAAGGATTTGGACCGTGCGCCGACTGCCGGCGAACTGGAATCAGCCCGGGCGATTATTGAGACCCGGATGGACGGTCAAAATATCACCGACCGCGATGTGACCATAGATACGACGAACGGCAATATCATCGTCCGTTTCCCCTGGAAATCCGATGAAACTGATTTTGACCCGCAAAAGGCTGTTTCGGAATTAGGGGAAACAGCCAGGCTGACCTTCCGGGACCCGGAGGGGAATATCGTCCTGGAGGGAGCTGACGTCGTCAATACTTCCCCGCAAATGAACCAGTCTAACCAGCCTCTCGTTGCCCTGGAGCTGTCCGCCGCGGGGGCGGAAAAGTTTGCCGAAGCCACCGGCCGGTTGATTGGTCAGCCGATTTATATCTTAATGGATGAGATGATTATCTCCGCCCCGACTGTGCAGCAGCAGATCTCGGGCGGACGGGCGGAGATTACCCATATGGAAAGCCTGCAGGCCGCCAAGGATTTATCCGATAGAATCAATGCCGGCGCCCTGCCTTTCTCCCTGGAGGTCAAGAATTCCAATATTATTAGCCCGACCCTGGGCAGCAATGCGCTGGACGTGATGGTCCTGGCCGGGGAGATTGCGCTGGTTTTGGTTTGTCTGTTTATGCTGTTTTATTACCGCCTGCCCGGTCTGGTGGCTTGTATCGCCTTACTGTTACAGGTATCCGGGCAGTTACTGGCCCTTTCCGTCCCCCAATTTACCCTGACCCTGCCCGGTATTGCCGGGGTTATTCTTTCCATCGGGATGGGCGTGGATGCCAATGTTATCGTTTCCGAACGGATTAAAGAAGAGATTAATACGGGAAAATCCCTGCGCCGGGCCATTGACGCCGGCTTTGAAAGGGCTTTTTCCTCGGTTTTCGACGGCAATATTACGGTGATTATTGTAGCGGTGATTCTGATTATTTTCGGTTCCGGCGCGATGCTCTCCTTCGGTTACACCCTATTGTGCGGCGTAATTATGAACTTTGTAGCCGGCATTACGGCTTCCCGCCTGATGATCCGGTCCTTAAGCAATTTTACGGTTTTCCGTAAGCCTCAGTACTACGGCGCGAGGAGGGTGCCCCAATGAATAAAGTGATTAAATTCTACCAATACCGCAAGATTTTCTTTGCGATTTCCATTTGCTTGATGTTGATTGGCGTAGCGGCCATTTTTCTAAACGGCCTGCAGCTGGATATCCAGTTCCGGGGCGGCAGTATCCTGAAATACACCTATACGGGAACCGTTGACGCCGAACAAGCCGGCCAGCTTGTCGGTGAAGAGTTGAGCCGGGTGACCAATGCCCAGACGCAGACGAACCTGGCCCAGACGGAACAGAAGCTGATTGTCAGCCTGCCCAGCAATGAAGCGCTGACTTCCCAGGAACAGGAATCCGTTACCGCCGCTTTGACCAAGGCTTTCCCGGACGTCCAGTTCACCCTGTCCGAATCGCTGACGGTAGAACCCTTTATCGGACGAAGATTTTTTACCAACGGAATGATTGCCATCGCCCTTTCCTTCCTGCTTATTCTCGTTTACGTGGGGGTCCGTTTCCGTAAAATCGGCGGTCTTTCCGCAGGGGCCATGGCTATTGTAGCCTTACTCCACGATGCTTTGATCGTAACCGCGGTATTTATTATTTTTAAAATCCCCATCAGTGATTCGTTTATCGCGGCCATATTGACCATCATTGGTTTTTCCATCAACGATACGATTGTTATTTATGACCGGATCCGGGAGAACGAACGTCTTTTGGGCAATAAAGTCCCGGTGGACGAACTGGTCAATTTGAGCATTACCCAGTCTATGTCCCGCTCGATCAATACGAACCTTGCCGTGTTTGTGAGCATTACCGTAGTCTATATCTTCGCCCAGATGTACGATATCAGTTCCATCAGGGCATTTGCCCTGCCGATGATGTTCGGTATCGTCTCCGGCTGCTACTCCACGATTTGTATTGCCGGTCCGCTCTGGACCATGTGGCAGGAGCACAAGAAGAAAACGAAAAAGGCTTTAAGGGCTTCGAGAGCGTAAATATAGAAATCCCGTTCGCTTAGGCGGACGGGATTTTTATATGCAATGAAGGCTTCGCCGTTGCAGGGCTCGGCGAAGCCAAGTTTTCTTTATTGCAGGAATATGAGGAATTTAGGCGAATATTTCTTTAGAAAGAGGTGAGAAAATGCAAATTTATCTCATTAGCGCTTTGATATTTTCGTTGTTGGTGGCAACATTTGCCGTACAGAATACGGAAGTGGTGTCGATTAATTTTTTAACATGGTCGTTTTCCGTTTCGCTGGTGCTGGTCTTACTGGGGGCCGCCGTGGCCGGCGCATTGGTATTGTACTTTTTCGGCCTGTTCAAGCAGGTCGGCGCCTGGATGAAGATACGGCAGCTGAATCACCGTAAGGATGAACTGGAAAAGCAAGTGAAGAAGCTGGAAGAGAAGCTCAACACCTGCGCAGGGCAGACTGAGCCGAAGAATACGGCGGGAGCCGAAAGTGCCGGGAATGAAGGAATTAAGCCGGAGACCGTTTCAGAAACAGAATCCGGGGGAAGCAAAACAGTATAAAAAATTGTGGACAAACGCCAGTGAAAGAAGAGACGCCGGTCTCTTCTTTTCATAATACACAAATAAGGGTGTAGCCTTACCTGCAGGGAGAAAAAGATGCGAGAGAAACAAATTTGGCAAATCGGAACAACGGACCAAGCCGTCTTGTCGTTAAGCAAAGAATTGGGAATATCCGCCGTCCTGGCGAGGGTTTTAGGAAATAGGGGGTTTAAATCCGCGGATGCGGTAAAGGCATTTTTGCGCGCGAATATGGATGATCTGCAGGACCCACTGGTCCTGCCGGGTATGCAGGAAGGAATGGCCCGCGTTTATCAGGCGATTACCCAAGGAGAGCATATCCTGATTTATGGGGACTACGATGTGGATGGTATTACCGCAGTAGCTGTCCTGTATAGTTTTTTACAGCAGGCGGGAGGCCGGGTCAGTTATTATATCCCCCAGCGTTTGGAAGAAGGCTACGGCTTAAACATAGAGGCGCTGGACAAAGCAAAAGCGCAAGGCATAGACTTGGTGCTGACGGTGGACTGCGGTATCGCCGCGGTGGAGGAAGTACGATACGCTTCTTCCCTGGGGCTGGAAATGGTAATTACCGACCACCATGAGCCGCCGGAAATATTGCCCCAGGCACAAGCCATTATCAATCCTAAACTTGCGGATTCTCTTCAGCCCTGGTCGGAACTGGCCGGGGTGGGGGTCGCCTTTAAGCTGGCCCAGGCGCTGGGGAAACCCTTCGGCCTGGAGGCGTATTGCCTGGAACTCCTGGACCTGGTAGCGCTGGGGACCATCGCCGATATTGTCCCTTTAAGGAATGAGAATAGAATTTTGGTCAAAGAAGGCCTGAAAAGACTGCAGAATTCGGCCAGGCCGGGTGTAGCGGCTTTACTGGCAGTCAGTGGGAATAATAACTATGAAGTAAACAGCGAGGCCATCGGGTATTTCATTGCGCCCCGACTGAATGCCAGCGGCAGATTAGGCAAGGCCGACAAAGCGGTGGAACTTTTGATTACCGCAGACACTGCAGCGGCGCAAGAAATAGCCTGCGCGCTGGATTCTGAGAATAGAGCCCGCCAGGAGCTGGAAACGAATATTTTAGAACAAGCTTTAGCCTTGCTGGAAGAGCAGGTCGACCTGGCCAGAGATAAGGTGATTGTCCTGGCTGGGCAGAACTGGCACCATGGGGTCATCGGCATTGTCGCCTCACGGCTGGTAGATAAGTTTTACCGCCCGGCGCTGGTCATTTCCGTCGAGGATGGCGTCGGCAAGGGTTCGGGCCGCAGCATTCCCGGCTTCAATCTCTTTGAATCCCTGCAACGGCATAAAAACTACCTGCTCAATTTCGGCGGACATGGAATGGCGGCCGGTTTATCGCTGGAAGAAGCGCAGATTCCTGCCTTCCGGGAATCCTTAAATCGGTATGCAGAGGAGACGTTGACGGAAAAGGACCTGATTCCTGTTCTAAAAGCGGATTGCGAAGTCTTGTGGCCGGAGCTCTCGCGCGCTTTGGCGGAAGAGATTGCAATGCTGGCGCCTTTCGGTTATCATAATCCTTGTCCGCTGTTGATATTAAGGAATAAACAACTGGCCCACTGCAAAGAAGTAGGCAGCAAAAAGAACCATTTAAAGATGAGGGTTCTGGGGGACGACGGGTATCTGGACGGGATTGCCTTTCAAAAGGGCGCCTATAAGGGGGCGCTGGTTTCTTCCGACGGGTACGACTTGGCTGTTGTGCCGGAGCTGAATACATACAGGGGACATTCCAGGCTGCAGCTGATCATCAAGGACCTCAAGCCTGCCCTAGAAAGGGACAATCCTTACATACCCCTGTCTTTTTTAGACAGGTTATATGCCGAAGGCGAAATTTGGCTGGAGGATGATTATTACCGTGATATTATCAACCGTGAGGAATTTTTCACCAAAGCGGTGGGCGTAACTTTTGCCGAACGCCAGAGCGTGCTCAGCCGGATACAGGACGGGGACTCGGCGGAGCTTGTGCGGGAGCCTTTGAATGAATATGACGCCAATGCCGTAGCGGTCTTCTGGCAAGGGGAACAGGCCGGCTATCTGAATGCCTGCCTGAGCAGGGTCCTTGCTCCGGTTATCGATGCGGGAGCTCGCTATGAAGCCTTTGTGACCCAGGTGACAGGGCGGGATAAAGATACGCTGGGCTTAAATTTATGTATTAAAAGAACCACCCGGGAGACGGATAAAGTTTCCCTGCAACAGGCCAGGACGGAGCTGCAGAAACTTACACCGGAAGAATTGGCCCCAAAGATTCGTCAGGCTGTTATCGGCGCTCTTCCCTATCATCCCAAACAAGAGGAAGCGCTGCAGGAACTGCAGGCAGGCCGCAATACGCTGGCCATACTCGCTACAGGCCGGGGCAAATCGGCAATCTTTCAAAGTATGGGCGCCCACCTTGCGCTGGTGAAGAATCAAGTCAGCGTTATCGTCTATCCGCTGCGCTCCCTGGTCAACGACCAATTGCAGCGCCTGCGCTTGAAAATGGCGCCGCTGGGGGTAACCGCCGAAGCGATTACCGGTTCCATGAATCTGGGAGAAAAACAGGATTTTTTTGTACGGCTGGGACGCGGCGAGATCGATATTGTGCTGACAACGCCGGAATTTCTCTCCTTTCATGTCGATAAATTCGCTCTTATCCAGCATAAAATTGGTTTCTTTGTAGTAGATGAGGCGCATCATCTGGCTAAAGGCAAGCGCCGCGGCTACCGGATGCTGAAATCGAGCTGGGAAAGATTAGGCCGGCCGTTGGCGCTGGCGGTTACCGCTACCGCTGATGACGAAACGGCGCAAAGAATTGCGGATACGCTTTTGTGTGAAAGCGCCATAATCGAAGAACATGTCCGGACCAATCTCCGGCTGACCGACCGCCGGGGGGAGAGGGATAAACTGGCCTATTTGCTGGAGTTGACCGCCCGGGGAGAGAAAATTGTTATTTATGTGAACAGCCGCAGGCAGGCTTATCAGCTGGCCTCCGATCTTAGAAGCTATTACCCGCCGGCCAAAGAAGAAATCGGTTTTTATCACGGCGGCCTGCACAGCGAGTACAGGAAGAGCCTGGAGGAAATGTTCCGCTCCGGTGAATTGCGCGTAATGGTTACGACCAGCGCCTTTGGCGAGGGGATCGATATACCGGATATCAGGCACGTGGTATTGTATCACCTGAGCTTCTCCCACGCTGAATTCAACCAGCTGTCCGGGCGGGCGGGACGCAACAATGAGGAAGCCTATATTCATATCCTCTTTGGGGAAAGAGACAGAACCTTAAATGAGCTGATTTTGGAGAGTGCGGCTCCTTCCCGCGAGCTCCTGGGCAAATTATATGTATTGCTGCGGGACAAAGCGAAGGAAACAAATCCCCTGGTCCTGACCAATGCCGAACTCAAGGAGGCCATGCAAAAGGCGGGTGTGAAAAATTTCCGTGAACAGACGGCTTCCGCGGCGCTGGCTATTCTGGAAGAGATGGGCTTGCTCCTGCGCGAGGTCGAAGGCGGCAAACGTTTTATCCATTTTGCCCCGCCCCCTCCGGGAAAACTGGATTTGACCGATTCAGTGCGCTACCTGGAAGGCTTGGAGGAGGAAGAAGCGTTCGCGGAATTTGCCGGCAGCGTTTTAGGGGAGCCGGAGGCCAAATTATTAGCCGGTATTAATAAACCGATCTATCCCAAGAAGATACTGCGTCTGTCCCCGGGCAAACGCAACTAGAGGGTGGTGAAGCAGCTTGTCCTATCAAGAGTTAACCGAACGTCTGGGTAAATACCTGACGGCAGAAGAATTGAATATTGCCGATAAGGCCTATGAACTGGCCCGCCAGGCGCATGACGGACAGCTGCGGAACTCCGGAGAACCGTATATCATTCATCCTGTAGCTGTAGCGCTAATGCTGGCGCAGCTGGAACTCGACCTGCCCACTATTGCGGCGGCTCTTCTGCACGATGTGGTGGAGGACACCAAGATTACCCTGGCCGACGTGGAAAAGACCTTTGGCGCGGAGACGGCCTATCTGGTTGGCGGCGTGACCAAGCTGGGCAAACTGGAGTTTCATACCAAGGAGGAACAGCAGGTCGAGAATTTACGCAAGATGTTTTTGGCTATGGCCAAAGATATCCGGGTGATTCTGATCAAGCTGGCCGACAGGCTGCATAATATGCGTACACTGGAGCACCATCCGGACTGGAAGCAGAAAGAAATTGCCCGCGAAACCATCGATATTTTTGCCCCGCTGGCCCATCGCCTCGGTATTTTTGCCTTCAAATGGGAATTGGAGGACCTCTCTTTCCGCTATCTGGAGCCGGAAAAGTATTACGATCTGGCGGACAAAATCTCCATGAAGCGCCAGGAACGCCTGGTCTATATCGAAAAGGTCATCCAAAATCTGAAAGAGAAACTGGACGAGGTCGGCATCAAGGCGGATATTGTCGGGAGGCCCAAACATTTTTATTCCATTTATAAAAAGATGCTGGACAAAAACCGGGAATTAAATGAGATCTTTGACCTGGTCGCAGTGCGGGTCCTGGTTGAAAATGTCAAGGACTGTTACGGCACGCTGGGCATTATCCATACACTGTGGAAGCCGGTTCCGGGAAGATTCAAGGACTATATCGCTATGCCCAAACCCAATATGTATCAATCTCTGCATACCACAGTGATGGGCTTCGGCGCGGAGCCTTTCGAGATTCAGATACGGACATGGGAGATGCACCGCACGGCTGAATATGGTATCGCGGCCCATTGGAAATACAAAGAAGGCGGCGCCAAGCCGGGCGGTAAGGATTTGGAAAAGCGCCTGAACTGGCTGCGCAATTTGTTGGAGTGGCAGACGGAAGTCAGAGACACCAAAGAATTTATGGAGACGTTGAAGATCGACGTCTTTGCCGATGTTGTTTTTGTTTTCACGCCCAAGGGCGACGTTATCGAGTTGCCCGCAGGCTCCGTGCCCGTCGACTTTGCCTATCGCATTCACTCGGATATCGGTCACCGCTGCATTGGAGCCAAAGTCAACGGGCGCATTGTACCCTTGGATTATGTTTTGAGAAACGGGGATATCGTGGATGTCCTCACTTCCAAACAGGCCAACGGACCTAGCCGCGACTGGCTGAAGGTGGTCAAGACGTCGCTGGCTAAGAACCGTATCCGGCACTGGTTCAAGAAGGAAAAAAGAGAAGAAAATGTGCACCGGGGCAAAGAGCTGTTGGAAAAAGAATTTAAAAAGCAGGGCTTTGATCCGGTGGAATTGTTCAAAACCGAAAAATTTCAGGAAATTGTCAAGCGTTTCAGCATGATTACGGCGGACGATTTGCTGGCCGCTATCGGAGAGGGCGCCATCAGCCCGCTGCAGATCATCACCCGCCTGCGGGACGAGCAGCTGAAGCTGAAAAAACAAAGTGACGACGGTCTCTTCCCCGATTATGTCGCGGAGGCGAAAAAGGGGTCTGCCTACGGTAAATCACAGCAAGGGGTTCGGGTGCGCGGGGTAGATGATATTTTGGTCCGGCTGGCGCATTGCTGCAATCCCCTGCCCGGTGATCCCATCATCGGCTATATTACCCGGGGGCGGGGCGTCTCGGTTCATCGGACGGATTGTTCCAATGTGCATCATGTTCTGCAGGAGGAACAGGGACGTATTGTGGATGTGACCTGGGATGAAGAAAACGAAAGTTCTTATCAGGTGGAAATAGAAGTGGTGGCCATGGATCGGGCCCGTTTGACCACCGATATTATGACGACTATTGCCGATATGAAGGTGCAGATTAACGCGGTCAGGGCGCGCTCCACCCGGAATGATATGGCTACGGTAAATCTGAAGATAGAAATCAAGACGTTAAGCCAGTTAAGTCTGGTGATGGAGAAAATCAAACGGCTGCGCGGCGTCATAGACGTTTACCGTGTTACGCCGGGTAAGTGAGGAAGAAATGCGCGCTGTTATCCAAAGAGTGACGAATGCCTCTGTGCAGATCGGAGAAAATGAAATCAGCCGGATTGGGCCGGGGCTGCTGGTGCTGCTGGGGGTAGGCAGAGAGGATACGGAAGAGGACGCCGGATATCTTGCCGAGAAGACGGCCCATTTGCGCATCTTTGAAGATAAAGCGGGTAAGATGAACCTTTCTGTTAAAGACAGCGGCGGAGAGATCTTGGCGGTGTCCCAGTTCACGCTCTATGGAGATTGCCGCCAGGGACGCAGGCCGGGCTTCACCGAAGCCGCGCCGCCAGAGGAGGCGGATAGGTTATATCAGTTATATGTACAGTTGCTCCGGCAGTCGGGACTTGCAGTTAAAACGGGGATCTTCCGGGAGCATATGCGAATTGGGCTGGAAAACGACGGACCGGTGACGATGCTGCTGGATAGCCGGAAATTATTTTAAGAGATATTGTAAGCGAAGGAGGAAGCATCTTGAAAATCATCATCATACCCGTAGGATTTATCGGTGCGAACTGCTATATCGTCTATGACGAGGAGACGAAAGAGGCCCTGGTGATCGACCCCGGTGAGGAAGGGGAGAAAATCTGCACGGAAATACAAAAGAAAGACCTGCAGGTAAAATATATCGTTAACACGCACGGCCACGGGGATCATATCGGGGCCAACGGCTATGTGAAAGAGGTTACGGGAGCGGTTTTAGCCATCCATCGGGAGGATGCGCCAATGCTTACCGATGCGGCGAAGAATATGTCGCTGTATATGCCTGTCCGGACCAACGGACCGGCTGCCGATCTGCTCTTAAAGGATGGGGATACGCTGGAAGTTGGAAAAATGATCTTTACCGTATTGCATACGCCGGGACATTCCCGCGGCGGCATCTGCCTGGTATCCGGCAAGGCCTGTTTTTCAGGCGATACGCTCTTCCAGTATTCCATCGGGCGGACCGACCTGCCGGGCGGCTCTTATCCGGAATTGATTTCTTCCATTACGGATAAATTGCTTGCTTTGGATGAGAATACCACCGTCTTTCCCGGACATGGCGGCAAAACCACCATCGGCGCGGAAAAGTCGGGAAATCCTTTTCTGAACTAAAATGATGGATAAGGTGAAGATATATTCAGCTGAAGCTGAAGACCTCAAGGTACTGCATGACCTCTTAAAAGTACATTTCCCGGAAACCGAACTCGCCATATTTCCGCTGGAGGCAAAAGAGGCTGAGGAGCCGGCTGCAGGAAGTCTGAACTTAATTATTGCCCGGCAGGACAAAGGTTTACGGGTACGTCTGCGTATCGCGCAGCATGATTATCAGCATATGGAGAGCACCCTTAAAAATAATTTTCCGGAACAGGAAACCAACCGGAACCGCCGGCTGCTCAGACTGGCGGTTTACCGTGTTTTGAGCAAATATTTCGCCGGGATGAATTCTGCGGAGGCGCAGGAGGACAGCAGGGGGCTCAGCCCTTGGGGAGTTTTGACCGGAGTGCGGCCGGTCAAAATCGTGCATCGCTTATTGGACCTGGGCTTTCCACGGGAGAAAGTATCCAGAATCCTGCTGAATGAATACGGCCTTAGGCCGGACAAGGCCGAACTGGTCTGCCGCACAGCCGAGTATCAGCGCCCTTATCTGTTGACCGCGGAGGAAGCCGCACGCAGAATCGGCATCTATATTTCCATCCCCTTTTGCCCCACACGCTGTCATTACTGTTCTTTTCCCTCCCTACCCCTGAGCCGTTGGGGGCATCTGCTGGAGGCCTACCTGGAAGCGCTGCAAAAAGAAATACGCGCTGTTGGTGAAAGTATCAAAGACAGCGCTTTAACCGTCGGCTCCGTCTATTTAGGCGGAGGGACGCCCACGCTTCTGACAGCGGCGCAGTTGGACCGCCTGCTCAAGACCACGGCGGCAGCCTTTCGGTATGGAACGGACTGTGAGGTCACGGTGGAGGGCGGCCGTCCGGATACGCTGGATTTCAATAATCTCCAGGTTATCCGGAATAATCAGGCCAAACGTTTAAGTATCAATCCGCAGACCATGTGTGAGCGGACGCTGTACACCATCGGCCGGCGTCATACTGTAGCGCAGATTAAAGAAAGCCGCCATATGGCCAAGAGAATGGGCATCCCGACGATTAACATGGATTTGATTGTAGGCTTGCCGGGCGAGGATATCTCCGATTTGGCGCTGACCTTAACCGAGACGCTGGCCCTAAGGCCGGAAAATATCACCCTGCATGCCTTAGCCTTAAAACGCGCCGCTATTTACCGCCAGGAAAACATCGTGGTCCGCTCGGCCGGCTGGAGCAAAGGGCAGGCGATGATGGCGTTTGCGCAAAAAGCCGTGGAGAAAGCCGGCTATCTGCCCTATTATCTCTATCGGCAAAAAGATATTTTTGCCCACGGCGAAAATGTAGGCTATACGCTGGAGGGCCACGTCTGCCGCTATAATATCGAGATGATGGAGGAGAAGCAGACCATTATCGGCTGCGGGGTAGGCGCCGGCAGCAAAATTATCAATCCGCGGCAAGAGGGCATCGAGAACATATATAATCCCAAAGACCTGCTGATGTATCTGGACCGTCTTGACGACCTGATTCTAAAGAAAATTGACAAGCTCAAAGCCTTTGTATAAAATAATTAGATGATTAAACCGCCTTAAAAAAGAGGAGGTTCATACATATGTTGACAACGCGGCCGAGAGGAACCAATGATTTTCTTCCGGGGAAAATAGAAAAATGGCAGTACCTGGAGGAAGCGCTCCGGCAGATTTCCCGGCTGTATGGCTTACAGGAGATCAGAACGCCCATTTTTGAGCAGACGGAGTTGTTTCTGCGTAGTGTAGGAGAGACTACGGATATCGTGGAAAAAGAAATGTATACTTTTACCGACCGGGGCGAGCGGTCCCTGACCCTGCGTCCGGAGGGTACGGCGCCGACGGTGCGGGCTTTTGTGGAGAATAAGCTGTATGCCGACTCCCTGCCGGTCAAGCTGTATTATCTGGGACCGATGTTCCGCTATGACCGTCCCCAGGCCGGACGCTACCGGCAGTTCCATCAATACGGTATTGAAGTGTTCGGCTCCGCCGATGCCGGCGTGGATGCCGAAGTGATTGCCATGGCGGTAGACATTTTTCAGCGTCTGGGACTCAAAGATTTGATCGTCGAACTGAACAGTGTGGGCTGCCCGAAGTGCCGGCCGGCGCACCTGGAAGAAATGAAAAAATTCCTTGCTCCCAAAAGACAGGAGTTGTGTCCGACGTGTCAGGGCAGATTTGAAAAGAATCCCCTGAGAATTCTTGATTGCAAGAATCCGGCCTGTCAGGAGCTCGTCCGGGGTGTCCCGGAGATTACCGATGTGCTCTGCCCGGAATGCACGGAGCATTTTGCCAAGGTCCGGGAATACCTGCAGGCCTTTGGTGTTTCCTACCGTCTGGAGCCGAGATTGGTCCGGGGTCTGGATTATTATGTCATGACCGCCTTTGAGATCGTAGCCCAAGGGATCGGCGCGCAGTCGTCCATCTGCGGCGGCGGACGCTATGACGGTTTGATTGAACAGATTGGCGGGCCGGCGCTGCCGGGAATAGGCTATGCCACCGGTCTGGAAAGGATTCTGGCAGTACTGGAGCAGCAGGGCATTGCGCTGGGCTCCCGTATACCGGTGCAGGTTTTCATCGCCGCTTTGGGCGAGGAAGCTAACTTGAAGGGCGCTGTTCTTGCCCAGGAATTAAGAAAACAGGGCGTCTCCGTGGAGAAAGATTATTTGGGCAAGAGCCTGAAAGCACAGCTGAAGACGGCTGGAAGGCTTGAGGCGCCTTATGTTTTAATTATCGGGGAAAATGAGCTGAATAATCAGGAAGTAATCCTGCGGCGGATGAAAGACAGCACCCAGACCGCGGTTAAATTAGACAGCCTCGTAGAAGATTTGCTGACAATGATTAAGGAGGGCTAAACAATAATGAGTGAGACGCTGCAGGGGTGGAAGCGCACCCATACTTGCGGGGAGCTGCGCGGGCAAGACGCCGGAAAAACAGTAATATTGATGGGCTGGGTGAACCGCCGCCGGGACCATGGCGGGGTTATCTTTGTGGATTTGCGGGACCGTGAAGGCATGGTGCAGGTAGTCTTCAGCCCTCAAATCGGTGAGGTGTTGTTTAATAAAGCGGAAACGGTCCGGAATGAATTCGTATTGGCCCTGACCGGAGTAGTCAGCGCTCGTCCCGAAGGTACCGTTAATCCGAATATGGCGACCGGCGAAATTGAAGTCAACATTACCGACTTTAAGATTCTTTCTACCGCCAAGACGCCGCCCTTTTATCTGACGGATGAGGTGGAAGTGGATGAAATGGTGCGTTTGAAATACCGCTATCTGGACCTGCGCCGTCCTTTTATGCAGCAGGGACTGATTCTGCGGCATAAGACGGTTAAAGCCATCCGTGACTATATGTCCGAGCGCGGTTTCCTGGAAGTGGAAACGCCGCTGTTGATCCGGAGTACCCCGGAGGGAGCAAGGGATTTTCTGGTGCCCAGCCGTCTGCATGAAGGAGAGTTTTACAGCCTGCCCCAGTCTCCGCAGCTTTTTAAGCAGTTGTTGATGGTAGCCGGAATGGATAAATATTTTCAGATTGCCCGCTGTTTCCGGGATGAAGACCTACGGGCCGACCGCCAGCCGGAATTCACCCAGCTGGATGTGGAAATGTCCTTTGTGGAACGCGATGATATCTTAACGCTGATGGAAGGCATGATGGCCCATGTTTTTAAAACCGCTTTAAATAAAGAAATTAAGACGCCGCTGCCGCGTTTAAGCTATGCCGAAGCTCTTGCCCGTTTCGGAGTGGATAAGCCGGATTTGCGTTTCGGTATGGAACTTGTCGACATTGGTGCGGAAATCCAAAATTCTGAATTTAAGGTGTTTACCCAGGTCCTGGCCTCCGGCGGACAGGTCAAGGCCATCAATGCCAAGACTTGCGCCCATTATTCCCGTAAGGATTTGGATGATCTGACCAAATTTGCCGGTATTTACGGGGCCAAAGGGCTGGCTTACTTCATCCTGACCGAGGAGGGCGTAAAATCCCCCATTACCAAGTTTTTCAGCGAGGAGCAAATTCAGGCGATCGTCCAAAAGCTCGACGGCAAGACAGGGGATTTGCTCTTATTCGTAGCGGATAAACCGGCAGTGGTGGCGGCTTCCCTGGGGCACCTGCGGCTCGAATTAGGCCGGCGGCTCAATTTAATTGATCCTGAGGAGCTTAATTTCCTTTGGGTCGTCGATTTCCCCCTGCTGGAGTATGATGAGGAAGAGAAGCGCTGGGCGGCCATGCACCATCCTTTTACCTCGCCGCGGGAAGAAGATATTCCCTATATGGACTCCGATCCCGGCCGGGTGAAAGCGGTGGCCTACGATATGGTCTTAAACGGCGTGGAGGTCGGCGGAGGCAGCATCCGGATACACCGGCGCCGGCTCCAGGAAAAAATGTTCCAGACATTGGGCTTTTCTTCCTCTGAAGCACAGGAAAAATTCGGTTTCCTGCTGGATGCCTTCGAATATGGCGTGCCGCCGCACGGCGGGATTGCCTTCGGGATCGACCGCCTGGTGATGCTGATGGCCAACCGCAATACCATCCGGGACGTTATTGCTTTCCCCAAAACCCAAAGCGCCATGGATCTGATGTGTCAGGCCCCTTCTCCGGTGGCCGAACGGCAGCTTCAGGAACTGCATATAAGGACAAAGATAAAAACAAAGAATGAATAACTGTCGTTAAAAAGTAAAAATTAACCAGCTTCAGTCAACTTGCATAGAACGCGGGCATATGCTAACATTAAATCAGAACCAATATTAAAATAACTTTACAGCAGTTGAATTTGTACCCTGCGGTGTTCGTGAGTTGACCGTTATGTTTTGAGCCAACACCTTTACATTGGGAGCCTGGACTTCGGCTGTGGCTTGCAGGCCCGCTTCGACGGGAAGCATAAAGCAGTCGGGAGGGCACCCCCCTGCCGTGCGCAGGTTCAAAACGACGGCCCCACGGCATAGTGGGGTCTAATTATTTTTTTGGATGGTTTTTCCTGTCATATATTGATATAATGATGTTTGAACAAGATAATAATATCTTTATCAAAATATGGAGGTGTTGGTTATGGCGGAGAATCCGAACATTGTAACTTTAGGCGATCAGGGATTTAAAGAGGAAGTATTGGAGGCCAAAGGCGCCGTACTGGTTGATTTTTGGGCGCCCTGGTGCGGCCCGTGCAAAATGCTGGGCCCTGTAATAGAAGAATTAGCCGATGATTTTAAAGGCAAAGCCAAAATTTGCAAATTAAATGTAGATGAGAACCAAAAAACGGCTGGAGATTATGGGGTCATGAGTATTCCCACTGTGGTGATTTTCAAGGACGGCAAAGAAGTTAACCGGATGGTGGGCTTTGTGCCGAAGGCGAATATCGCGAAAGTAATAGAACAGTATCTTTAAAAATACCGAATTAAATTAAAAAAGAACGGGGTATGCTTCCAGCACGCATACTCCGTTCTTTCGTTTTATAGCTTCAGGGTTTATTTCATCTGTTCCAGCTGTTGGGCTATTTTGGTCATCTGGATTTTCAGGTTTTGCACGGCGGCAAGCATATCCTTTGTTGTTTGCTGGGATTGTAAAGACCGCTCCGTGACTTTTTTGGTTTCTTCATTTTGGCTGCTGACCAAAGTAATAACGTCATCCACAAAGGGCCGGATTTTTCTGAGCTCCTGGCTTGTTTTGTCGGCCAGCTTCCTGATTTCGTCGGCTACAACGGCAAAGCCGCGGCCCTGTTCACCGGCCCGCGCCGCTTCGATGGCGGCGTTAAGGGCTAAAAGGTTGGTCTGATTGGCTATCTCGCCGATGGTTTCCACAATCGGCAGCAGATTGGTGGTCTTAGCGGAGACCTTGGTAGCGATGTTTCCATAATCCTGGATATTATCGATGATGGTAGAGAACTGTTTTAAGGTGATATCGGAACTGGAGGAAATCTCTTGGACATTATCGGTGATTTCCGAGAAAATATGAGTAACCTGACCTAAGAGGTCCTTGATACGGGCGGCGCTATTTTCCGCCTCCATGGATTTTTCTTCGGCTCTTCTTTTATGGATTTCAGCTTCGCGGACAGAGTCCTCAATCAGCTTTTTCTCCAGCAGGATCTCTTTTTCCTTGTATAAGAAGCAGTTGTCTTTTTTGTTTAAGCCGTTTAAGATGGCTTCCGCCATTTCGCGGCAGGACCTGTAACCACAGGCGCCGCAGTTTCTGACATCATTTTCGGACACTTTGTGCATTTGTTTGAAAACAGCTTGAATTTCATCCTCGGAAAATTGAATGATCGTATTATTTTCCGAAAGGTCGCGGTAATGGTAATAGCCGAAATCGTTTTTGCGCAGAGTATAGTGCAGAAATCTCTGCAGGGCGCGGTGATTGCCTTTGTTCTGTTTGATATTGGTGTAAGTCCTGTCGGAGATGGCTCCTTCGATTCTATCAATGGATTCATGGAGGTTGATGGTCCCCGGCCCCATATTGCAGCCTTTTTCACAATTAAGGATATCGACGACCACCGGCAGGCGGGCGGCGTTTTTTCGGATGGAGTTATCC
>JAVEYA010000003.1:0-64286 GCA_034003745.1 Clostridia bacterium | reverse complement strand
TCAATATCCGCGAAATACAACTTGCTCTCCCGGCTGAAACGTTCGGCGGAAGCCAAAAGCTGCCCGTTTTCGGCAATCAGGCAATCCCCGGAAAAAACCACATCCGTGGTCGACTCATGCACGCCGGCGGAGGCGTACAAATAGGCGCAAACACAACGCGCGCTCTGCTGCAGCACCAGTTCCCGGCGATAGTCCGTTTTGGCCACCAGGTCATTGCTGGCGGAGAGATTGGCTATGATGTTGGCGCCGTAAATGGATAAACCTGCGCTGGGCGGTATGGGCATCCATAAGTCCTCGCAGATTTCGACGCCTAAGGAAAAAGCCGGCGCGGCGCATTGGAAAATCAAATGCCCGAAGGGCACCTTCCGTCCCCCTGTTTCAACTTCCCTCACCTGGGCGCTGATGCGGTGGCCGGAGGTAAACCATCTTTTTTCGTAGTATTCCTTGTAATTGGGAAGATACATTTTGGGAACTATACCGAGGATTTCTCCCTCTTTGATGACCGCGGCGCAGTTATATAACTTATCCAGTATATTTATAGGCAGGCCTGCCAAAATAACTATGGGGAGCCCTTTTGTCTGCTGCGTCAGCTCTTGGAGAGCCTCCAGGGCGGAATCCAGCAAAAACTTCTGGTGGAATAAATCCGCGCAGGTATATCCCGTGAGCGAAAGTTCCGGAAAGACGACCAGGGCAGCCTGCTGCTCCGCCGCTTGCCGGACCAACTTAACATGCTCCTCCAGATTATAGCGGGGATTGGCGACCGCCAGCTTGGGCGAAGCCACCGCCGCCTTCAGGAATCCATAATTTTTCATTTTTTCGGCTCCTTGTCCATATCCTTGTTTCCCTATTCCCTATCTTAGCTTATAATATATAGTAATGTACACCCGACTTGTCAATTATAATCAATGAGGTGAAATAGAGATGATTACATATTCAGCGGATATTCTGGTCATCGGTGCAGGCGGCGCAGGCCTGATGGCGGCGATTACCGCACGTGAAGCGGGCAAGAGCGTTATCGTCGTCTCCAAGTTGGGCCCGGGGGCGGGCGCCTGTACTACGGTCAGCGCCGCAGCCTTCAGTAACGCCGGCACTGTCCGCACCAAAGAATCGCACCGCGCAGATACCCTGCAGGCCGGTCAGGGCCTGAACAAACAGGAGCTGGTGGACTTACTTATCGAGAACGCCCCCGCCGACGTCGGCAGTCTGAATAATTATGGCGCCAAACTGGAACTAAAGGCCCCCGGCTATTACGGCGAAGCAGCCAGCCCCTTTTTCAAAGGCTCCGCAGTCGTTGTTCCGCTGACGCAGTACGCCAAAAAAATCGGCGTACGCTTCATGCAGCCCTATCTGATGTATGATTTGATTTTCCGTGGCGGCGAGGTCATCGGCGCCTGGGGGGTCGACCGCAAAGACGGCCGTCCCATCGTCATTTTCTGCGGCGCAGTCATCCTTGCCAGCGGCGGCGGTTCCGCCATCTATGCCAGAAACGACAACCCCTCTTCCATTACCGGCGATGGCTTTGCCCTTGCTATCCGTGGCGGAGCAGTCCTGATTGATATGGAATTCGTACAGTATTACCCGGTAATGTCCGACTTTGGAGAGGGCCGCCAGGACTACTTCTTCGTCCCGCAGACCGCCGATCCGGCCAAATTCGTCAACGCGGCCGGTGAAGACCTGATCAAAAAATTTAATATAACCCTGCCTCTGGCCATTAAGTCCCGGGATTTAGCAAGCCGCGTCATGATGCTGGAATACCCCACCTATCTTGATTTTTCCGAAGCAACTGACGATGATTGGGAAAAGGCCGGCAGAGCCAGTGATTATGAAGGCACCATGCAGGTTAAAGCCTGGCTGAAGACGAACCTGCTGTCCGGCAGCGCCAGAATTCCGGTAGCGCCCGTCGCCCATTTCTGCTGCGGGGGCGTGCAAGTAAATGAACAGATGGAAACGTCTCTGCCCGGCCTTTTTGCTGCCGGAGAAGTCACCGGCGGCCTGCACGGAGCCAACCGCCTCGGCGGCAATGCCTTAAGCGAAGCCATCGTTACCGGCAAACGCGCCGGAGAATCTGCGGTTGCTTCCCTGGGCAAAATCAACTTCTCCCAGCACGGAATGTTCTCTATCGATGATATCGCCATGACAGTGAACGCCGCGCGCGTCGAGCATCAAAAAGGCGACCACAGTACCAGGGAGGTCAAAGAGAGACTGCGCCGGCTGATGTGGGAAAAAGTCGGCGTGCTCCGCAGCAAAGAGGGGCTGACGGAAGCCTTAAAAGAAATCCAGGAGATGAATGCGCTCTCTCTAAGCAGTAAAGAAGAAGGTCTCGCCGCTGTTCTGGAAACAAACAACATGCTCACCACTGCGGAATTGATTACCCGGTCCGCTCTTTTCCGCGAAGAAAGCCGCGGTTGTCATTACCGGCTTGATTTTCCAAAAAAAGATGACGCCAAGTGGCTGTCCCATACGCGCGTAGAGCCTTATGACGATGGAACTCTAAAGATAGAAAGCGTTGGCGTGTAGATTTTTCGTATAGCTCCGAGGTCTTATCAGAGGTCTATCTAAATGCTTACGGGTTCGTCTCTGGAGTCTTATTTTCGGTCTATGATAATATTTAATTTGTTTAGTTTCTTATATAGCGTACTGCGATGGATGCCCAGTTCCCGGGCCGTCATCTTACAGTTATAATTATTTTTCTGGATGATTCTTAAGAGCGTATCCCGTTCTACATTCTCGATGATGTCATCGAGATTTCCTTTTTTGGGGGAAATCTGTACTTCCCTGCCCTCAAAAACAGCAGACGGCAGACTGTTCAACTTGATGACATTCCCCTCCACCAGACTGTACGCCCGTTCAACGATATTCTTCACTTCACGGATATTGCCCGGCCAGTTGTATTTCAGCAGCATCTGCAGGACCTCCGGGGCCAAGATGACATTCGTGTCATACCGCTCATTCAACTCCGCCAAAAAGCTATTGATAAAATCCTGGACATCTTCCGGACGCTGCCTCAGCGGCGGTATTTCAAATTGAATCACATTCAGCCGGTAGTACAAATCGGAACGGAAAGTATTATTGCGCATCTTCTGCTCCAGGTCCTGATTGGTCGCGGCGATAACCCGGATATTCAGCGGGATAATCTCACTGCCGCCGACCTTCTCCAATTCATTTTCCTGCAGGACGCGCAGGATTTTAGCCTGCATATTCAGCGGCATATCGCCAATTTCATCTAAAAAGATGGTGCCGCCGTTGGCCAGCTCGAATTTGCCCTTTTTGCCGCCGCGCCTTGCCCCGGTGAAGGATCCTTCCTCATAGCCGAAGAGTTCCGACTCCAAAAGTTCCGAGGGAATGGCCGCGCAGTTCACGCGGATGAAGGGCCCGTCCCGTCGCTGGCTGGCATAATGGATGGCGTTGGCAAAAACTTCTTTGCCGCTCCCGGTTTCGCCCAGGATTAAGAGTGATAAATCCTTGCCGGCCACCTTTTTAGCCATGTTTTTTATCTCCAGAAAGCGGGGGTTTTTGCCGATCATGTTTTCAAAGGAATGCCGGGTCACGCCGATTCTTTTTAATTCCTTCTTATAGTACTGTAATTCCGCACCCAACGCCTGGATTTTTTGGGCTAAATCCATCATCTCATTGGAAAATTTAATTTGGCTGACCGCGCCGATGATTTCGTTGCCATCCAAAACCGCCGAACGGGTCACCGCGACAATTTTTTCCTTACCCCGGACCTGGTCGCCCATATAGGCATGAATCGTATTGGTATCGCCCTGTCCGGTTCTGACGATTTCCGGCATGCTCGAATTTTTGATAACGTCACGCACATACTTGCCCAGTACCTCCTCGCGTTTGACGTCCAGATAATTGCAATACGCCTGGTTAATATCAATAATATAGGCATTTTTATCTACGACGATAAAACCGTCTGTTGAAACATCCATAATCCGTCTATAGATTAATAATTCCTGTTTGAGTACTAAGGTGTTGTCATTCATCGACATCATCCCTTTCAGGAAAGGTATGTTCATATCTTATCATACCGCCGCTTAAAATTGAATTGCTCCGGACATAATCTTCAGATAATTCTGTAGCTAATCAGAAACATGTCGCCAATCGGCGACATGTTTTTATAAGACATCCGGCAACAAATGCCGTCAATAGCGGCCTCCACCTGTTTTAAAAAATGGCATGCTTTTTGCAATTATTAAATTTCTGTAATCATACTTCTTTAAGTTTACTGATTATTTCGAAAAAGGGGTGTATGTTTTGTCACAACATATTATGGCAGGCGGTATGACAAAAACCCATTACTCCAGGCTGAGAACAGACGAATACGTCTGTAGGGGAGTAAAACCGATCTTGGCCAACGTGGGAGTAATTGGTATTGGACAAATGGGTAAAGGCATGGTTAAGAACCTGATTAAGGCCGGACATACTGTTTATGCGTACGATCCATTTCCGGCAGCGGCGGAGAAGGGTAAAGAATTAGGGGCTACTGTACTGGGTACTCCTAAGGAAGTCGCGGAGAAAGTGGAGATCCTTTTGGCGAGCCTGCCGACCACCCAGGCAGTATATGACGCCGTCACCGCGGCGCTGCCCGGTCTGAAACCCGGCGCAGTTGTCTGCGATATGAGTACGACAGCCGTTTCTGTGGAAAAAGAACTCTATGAACTGTGCAAAGCCAAAGGCGTCGGCTATCTGGACTGCCCCGTCAGCGGCGGGCCCACCGGCGCGGAGAACGCCACCATGTCCACCATGGTAGGCGGCGATGAGGAAGTTTTCGCCAAAGCCAAACCCATTTTTGAAAAAATTGCCGGCAACATCTTCTACCTGGGCGGCATCGGTACCGGACAGGTCATGAAAATGTGCAACAACATCGTCTTGGCCGTCAACACCGTAGCAATAGCCGAAGCTATGGCCACCGGCGTCAAAGCGGGGCTTAAAGCCCAAACCATCTTTGATATCTTCAAAGTCAGCACCGCCAACAGCAAAGCCTTGGACCTTTTCGGGCCCAACATTGTCAACAACACCTATGAGAAGACCATCTTTGCCTGCAGCCATATGCATAAGGACGTTTCCTTATTTATGGGGCTGACCAATGATTTGAAAATCCCCACCTTCATCTCCGCCATCACCCAGCAGCTCTTCAACTCCGCCATGAAGAAAGGCTACGGTCCCCAGGATATGTCCGCCGTCGCCGCCATCATTGAGGAAGTGGCCGACCAGAAGATCTGCGGCACTGAATAAGCCTCTTTACAAAATGAAATAGATAAAAAGGTATGCAGACAAAGGGGGTGTTCAACAGAGCACCCCCTTTGTCTGCATACGCCAATCGCTAAACTCTCATTATAGAAGGTTGCTGTCTTCGGACAGTGTTTCAAATAATTTAATATTGGGAATTAGATTGAAATGTTTATCTCTTGTGAAAATCATGGCGTCATTTTTTTTAGCTATGGAATAAATAATTATATCTGTTAAAGGTATAGTTATTCCGATTTTCCTCAATGAGAAAGAAACGTGGCCGGCCTCTGTCCAATCATCCATCTTACATTCTAAATAAGGTACAGCGTCAATATACTTTTCGAGCATGGATAATTCCCGATTTGATTTTACCCCCTGCAATAATTCTGAAATAACCGGGCCGGCAATATATATCGTGCCGGTATCAAGACCCTCGTCAATTATTCTGGCTACCGTGTCGTTATTTTTAAAATATTCAATCCAGATAGACGTATCAACAATTATCTTCTGTTTCATACAATTCCATTCTCCGTATATTATTCAGAAATTCTTCATCAAAACTTATCTTTCCCTTTAACTGCTTAAAAGCCTGTAGCTTTTTATATTTAATGGCGTCAAGCAGCGCGCTTTCAACGGCCTTAGACCTGTTGGTCGTTTCATACAGGGCTTCTGTTTCTTTTATTATATGTTCTGATATATTTATAGTCGTTCTCATTTTCATAACCCCCTTCATACATATTATGCATCAAATAATTATGAATTACAACATCCTCCAACAAATCAGGGAGACGAATATTTTCGTCCCCCTAATTATTATCATCCATAAAATATAATGACATTTTCTTATTATTTTACGACGATATTCACCAGCTTGTCCGGTATCGTAATCACTTTTACCAGGGTCTTGCCGGCGATAGCCGCCTGCGCCCGCTCCATGGCCAGCACAGTACGTTCCAGTTCCTGCGGCGCCAAGCCCGACGGCACCGTCAGACGGTCGCGCACCTTGCCGTTGACCTGCAGCACTACCTCAACCGCTTCCGCAATCAACGCATTCCGGTCATATTCCGGCCAGGGCTCCAGATGCACACTTTCCGTATGACCCAGTTCGCACCATACCTCTTCCGCAAAATGCGGCGTAAAGGGCGCCAGCAAGACCATCATTTTCTCAATGGCCTCCCCCAGAAGAGCCGGATTGCGGTCTTCCCTTTCCTTATACAGGTAAAGCCCGTTCACCAGTTCCATAATTGCGCTGATAGCCGTATTGAAATTGAATCTGAGTTCAATGTCTTCCGTCACCTTCTTGATCGTCCCGTGCAGAAGGCGGCGCAGCTCCTTATCGGCGGGAGTCAGCTCCCCTTGGCTCAGCGAGGGCTCTTTGACCTCCTCACGGACAAAGCCGTAGGCCATCCGCCAGACTCTGCGCAGGAAGCGGAAACTCCCCTCCACCCCCTGGTCGCTCCACTCCAGATCACGTTCCGGCGGCGAAGCAAAGAGGATAAAAAGGCGTGCCGTATCGGCGCCGTATTTATGGATAATCTCCTCCGGAGAGACCACATTGCCCTTGGATTTGGACATCTTGGCGCCGTCTTTCAAGACCATGCCCTGGGTCAACAGATTCTTAAACGGTTCCCGCATACCGACCAGGCCGAAGTCATTTAAAGCCTTCATAAAAAAACGCGAGTACATCAAATGCAAAATGGCATGCTCTACGCCGCCGATATACTGGTCTACATCCATCCAGTAATCGGTTTTTTCTTTAGCGGCATATTCCATATTATTTCTGGGATCGCAGTAGCGCAAAAAGTACCAGGAAGAGCAGACGAAAGTATCCATTGTGTCCGTCTCCCGGTGCGCCGGTTGGCCGCAGACGGGACAAACCGTATTAATAAATTCCGGGATGTATTTCAAAGGGGATTCCCCGGTGGGTTTGAACTCCACCTCCAGCGGCAGCATCACCGGCAAATCACGGTCCGGAACGGGAACTTCCCCACAGTGTTCACAGTAGATAATCGGGATAGGGGCTCCCCAGTACCGCTGACGGGAAATCAACCAATCGCGCAGGCGGTAGGTTATCCGCTCTTTCCCCGCTTGCTTCTTCTCCAAAGCAGCCGCGACCTTCCTGCGTCCTTCCGCACTGCCGGTTCCGTCGAACTCGCCCGAATGAACCATGACGCCATCTTCGACATAGGCGTCCTGCATGTTCGCCAGTTCCAGCGTTTCGCCTTCCGCAGGCTGAATAACGATCTTAATCGGCAGGTTATATTTCTTCGCAAAGGCGAAGTCGCGCTCGTCATGGGCCGGCACGCCCATGACCGCGCCGGTGCCGTATTCAAACAAAACATAATTGGCTACCCAGACCGGAATTTTCTCCTGTGTCAGGGGATTCAGCACATATGCGCCGATAAACATCCCTTCTTTCGGCGTTTCCGTCGAAGTCCGGGCTATTTCGGTCATCTGCCGCACGCTCTGCACGAATTTACGGACAGGCCGGGCGTATTCCGTATCCTTAA
Source organism: Clostridia bacterium (assembly GCA_034003745.1). GTDB lineage: Bacteria > Bacillota > Peptococcia > DRI-13 > PHAD01 > JAVEYA01. The sequence continues at coordinate 56,541 of JAVEYA010000003.1, read as the reverse complement.
TCAGGTCTTCCACCAAGGGATGTTCCGGGGCCAGCACCAGATAAGTCGCGCCAAAAAGCGTATCCGCCCTGGTCGTAAAAACCGGTACGTCTTCGCCGGATATTTCCGTTTTAAAACGGATTTCCGCGCCCTCAGAGCGGCCAATCCAGTTCTCCTGCATAGTCTTAACCTTGTCCGGCCAGCCGGGCAGCTTATCCAGATCATCCAATAATTCCTGGGCGTAGTCGGTAATGCGGAAAAACCACTGTTCCAGCGCTTTCTTCTCCACCGGTGCATCACAACGCTCACACGCCCCCTCGACGACCTGCTCATTGGCCAGCACCGTGGCGCAGCTGGGGCACCAGTTCACGCCCGCCTTTTTCTTATAGGCCAGGCCATGCTTGTATAACTGCAAGAATAGCCACTGCGTCCATTGATAATAATCGGGCAGGCAGGAAGCGACCTCACGGTCCCAATCATAGCTGATGCCCATGGACTTGAGCTGGCTTTTCATATTGGCGATATTCTCCAGCGTCCATTTGGCCGGAGGAATGCCGTGTTTGATCGCGGCGTTCTCGGCGGGTAAGCCGAAGGAATCCCAGCCCATCGGGTGCAGGACATTAAATCCCTGCATGCTCTTGAAGCGGGCGATCACGTCCCCGATGGAATAATTGCGCACATGCCCCATATGTAAATTCCCCGAGGGGTAGGGGAACATCTCCAGACAATAATATTTCGGCTTATTCTGATCTTCCGTGACCTGGTACAGTTTCTGCCTGTCCCATTCCCTCTGCCATTTGGCTTCTATGGCGTGAAAGTCATAATGTTCCTGCATGCTTACTATTCCTCCTAATTGCCGGCAAATACTGGCTTGACACTAGGAAGATTATACATTAAAACAGACAACCCGGTCAATTATTCTGCCAAGGAGCGTATAACAGCGCGTACTGCTTCTTTTCATTAACGCGGTACAACTTATAGACCTCCTTGGTAATAAGCGCGCGGAAGTTTTCCCCATACTCTATATAGACGGCGGGTGTGCAGCTTTTGCTGATAACGCGCGGGGCCGGGCGCACCTCGCAGGAAATACCCTTTTGCTGCAAATCCCGGGAATATTTCAAAGAATCGGTCTTCGTTTGTGTAATCGCCACATACTTCATCTTCGTTTCCTCCTGTCGATGGCTCTGGTATCTACATCTTATGCATATGCTTGCACACCTGTATTTGTGCATCGAAATTTCTTCTCAAAATCGTACCTCCCTTCATATACTGGAGAGGAGGTGTTTATTACTTGAACAGGATTTATCTTGATAATGCGGCGACCTCTTTCCCTAAAGCCCCCGGCGTGGTCGAGTCCATGACTAAATTCATTGCCGAAATAGGCACCAGCGTGCACCGTACTTCCAAATCATTCGAAGCCGAACAGGTTGTCTTCCAGACGCGTGAACTCTTGTGTCAGCTTTTTAATTTTGATAAACCTGAAAATGTTGTTTTCACCAAAAACGTCACTGAAAGCCTCAATCTCGTCATCAAAGGACTGTTCCGCCCAGGGGACCATGCAATAGTCTCCTCTATGGAGCACAACGCCGTGATGCGTCCGCTCCTTTCCCTGAGTACGCAAGGCGTGACCTTTAGCCGCGCCGCCACGTCCAGTTTGGGCAACCTGAACCCTCAGAATCTGCTTCCCCTGATCCGGCCCGAGACCAAAGCCATCATCATGACCCACGCCTCCAATGTCTCCGGCAACATTTCCCCGCTGGCCGAGATCGGGGACATCTGTCGTAAGCATAATCTCTTTTTCATCGTGGACGCCGCCCAGTCCGCCGGCTGCCTCCCTATCGACATGCAGGAAATGAACATAGACGCCCTGGCCTTTACCGGGCATAAAAGTCTCCTCGGCCCGCAAGGCATCGGCGGATTGCTCTTAAGAGACGTCCTGGCGCAAAAAATACCGCCTTTCATTGAAGGCGGCACCGGCAGCTTTTCCGAATCCGAGGAACAGCCGGATTATCTTCCTGACAAGTTTGAATCCGGCACCTTAAACCTGCCGGGTATCTACGGGCTGAATGCAGCCTTGGAATTTGTGCTGAAGACCGGAATCAAAACCATCAGCGAACACGAAAAGGCGCTGACCACTTATTTTTTAAACGGTCTCTTGAACATCAAGGGCGCTAAAACCGTGGGGCCGGGCTTTTATGCCAAAAGGGCGCCTTTGGTCTCCGTCGATTTCCCCAACTGCGACAACGCGGATATTGCCTATCGCCTTTTAAACGAACACCATATCATCACCCGGGTCGGGCTGCATTGCGCACCCAACGCGCACAAGACGCTGGACACCTTCCCGCAGGGAACGGTCCGCTTCTCCTTCTGCTGGTTCAATACCAGGGCTGAGCTGCAAAAAACCCTTGAAGCCATTGAAGAAGTCCTGAAGGATTCCGTATAAGCTGAAAAAAGTGACTGCCCGGAGGCAGTCACTATGTATTTACAAAGAAAGTTTTTTCCGGATCCAGATATATCTGCAGAGGCTGAGGCAGTTCTTTCAGCTTCTCCCTTTGCTCCCGGCTGATTTCCCACTGTAGGTGGAAATCATCCAGTCTCTGCGGTAGAGACCCGATCTTCAAATACAGCGTCGTCCTAAAAGGCGCTTCGCTCTCATCGGCAATCCAGGCCGGGAAGCAATTATCCTGAGCCCTTACCGTCTCATCCTTCAGCCTGATGTGGTTGGCCCTTATCCCCACAAAGCCTGTTTCAGCCGCAACGGTTTCTACAAGCCTGAGCCGGGCCCGGCCCCATTGCTCTATCTCCAGTGTCTGCTCCGCCACCCGCGCCGCAGCCGCCAGGTTCTTGCAACCGGTGATTCTGGCCGCCTCTAAAGAGGGGGGCTTCCGGAACAGTTCATCCTTGGCGCCGAAGGCCTCCATGCTGCCGGCCGACAATACGGCGATGCGGTCGGAGAGGCGATAGGCCTCTTCAATATTATGGGTGACGAACAGCGTCATCCCTTTGAATTCCTTTAACGATTCCAGCATTTCCTTGATCATATAATTCCGCAGGTGATTATCCAGTGCGGAAAAAGGCTCATCCAAAAGCAATACTTCCGGCTCGAGAGCAAAAGCCCGGGCCAGCGCCACGCGCTGCTGCTGCCCTCCCGAGATCTGGGAAGGATAGCGCTTTTCCATACCCTGCAAACGAAACCTTGCCAATAACTCCGCCGCCCGGTTATTTTTTTCAGCAGCCGAAAGCGCCCCCAGGGCAAAGGTAATATTTTCCGCGATGGTCATATGGGGGAACAGCGCATAGTTCTGGAAGAGGAACCCCACCTTCCGGTCCTTCGGGGCCAGATTGATTTTCTTCTCCGAGTCAAATAAAGTCTTACCGTTGATAATTACCTTGCCCCGGTCCGGCCGAACCAATCCGGCAATGCTATTTAAGAGCATGCTCTTACCCGAGCCGGAAGCGCCCAAAATAGCAATACTCTCCTGGCCGGAAGAAAGCTGTATTTCCAGCTTAAAGCCGGGCAGCTTCTTGATGATATCGACGTAAAATTCCATACTATCTCCTCCCGGCGCTCAGCTTTTTCTTTTCCTGATAGCTGTTCCAGTAATTCATCAGGACCATCACCGTCAGCGAAATCGCAAAGATAATCCCGACCCAGACCAGGGCAATATCCATATCGCCACCCTGTGTGGCAAAGTAAATGGCCACAGGAATCGTCTGCGTTTTGCCGGGAATGGAGCCCGCCACCATCATGGTAGCGCCGAATTCACCGAGCGACCGGGCAAAGGCCAGCGCCGTAGCCGCGGCAATGCCGGGCCAGGCCAGGGGCACCGTGACGCGCCAGAACACTTTCCATTCGGACACGCCCAGCGTACGCGCGGCATTCAGAATATTAGGGTCTATTTGCTCAAAAGCGCCCCGGGCCGTCTTATACATCAGTGGAAACGCCACTACGGTAGCCGCGATTACCGCCGCGTACCAGGAAAAGATGATGCTCACGCCGAAGATATCCAAAAATTGTCCGATAGGACCTCGCCGGCCGATTAAAATGAGGATCGCAAAGCCCGCCACGGTGGGAGGTAAAACAAGAGGCAGTGTCAGGATGCCGTCCAACAGCCCCTGCCACCTGCCTCTGTAGTTGGTCATCCACCAGGCGATGCTGATCCCCAGAAAGAAGATAATGACCGTCGACACAAGGGTTACCTTCAGCGATATCCAGGCTGGGGACAGATCAAATTCCATGGTATTCACTCCATACCTAACATTATTGTTTTATTCTACCATAATGGGGACATTGCTGTCCCCATTTCTTAGTTTACATGTTGACAAAACCGTATTTTTCAAATACTGTCTTGGCGGCTTCGCTGCCTAGGAAGATCAAGAAGTCTCTGGCTGCTTCCGGACTCTTCGAGGCTTTGACTACGCCGGCCGGATAGATAATGGGGGTATGGGAATCAGCGGGCGCATCCGCTACGATTTTAACTTTATCCGAACTCTTGGCGTCCGTAGAATATACCGCGCCTGCATCCACGTTGCCGGTTTCCACCCAGGTCAGCACTTCGCGGACGTCCTTAGCATAAACGACTTTGGCTTTGACCTGATCCAGAATGCCCAGCTTGGTAAAGACGTCTTCCGCATATTTACCGGCAGGAACGCTCTTAGGTTCGCCTAAGGCGATTTTCTTTACCGCAGCGTCGGTCACTTTGGCAAAAGCGTCAATGGTCAGTTTGGAATCGTTGGGCACAACCAGAACCAGCCTGTTTCTCAGCATATTCTTGATGGTGACGTCATCCATCAGGCCCTTGTCCTTCAAAGTATTCATATTGGAGGTAGCTGCCGAGAAGAATACGTCAACGTTGGCGCCTTGTTCAATTTGCTGCTGCAGGGCGCCGGAACCGGCCAGGTTAACAGCCAGGGTCGTATTGGGCTTCACTGCTTTATAGAGCGTTTCCAGTTCCGCAAAAGCATCTTTTAAGCTGGCGGCAGCCGAGATGGTCAGTTCGGCTTTGGTGACAATATCACCTACGGTATTTCCGCTGATGGTCGCCGCATTGATTTTATAGCCCAAGGCATTGGCAATAAATCTAATCGGTACGTAAATCCGGCCGTCTTTCAAAACAGCGCTGGTATCCATGGCAATGGCGCCCAGCGGAGTCTGAATTTCCGCAGAACCGAGTTTGATTTTGAGGTTCCCGTTAATGGTAGCTGTTTGGGTGTTTTGGTCCCAGTCCACCTTGGCGCCGAGTTTCTCCGAGACAACCCGGATGGGAACCTGAAGTCTGTTTGCTGAATCGATATAGGGCGCGCCGTAAGAAGCGTCAATGGAAAGCGCTTGTCCGTCTACTGCAATGCCGGGCGCCGCAAAAGCTGCCCCCGGAACCAGAGCCAGGACAAACATCATCATTAACAAAATCACAACAAATTCTCTTCCCATTTGGAATCCTTTCATCATGTTTTCTCCTCCCCTTTATTAAAAATAATAATAGTGCATATTTGCACTTGTCTCTATAATTATAACTTTCTCATTAAAAAAGAACAATAATAAATATTAAAAGATATATTATTGTTTTTTATAATTAATAATTTATCTTTTTAAGATCATTTTGTCACCTTTTATTTATTTATATTACGTTTGTTTATTATATATTGCATAAAATGACCATTAGGTATAATAAATATAGTAATCTGTCCTTTGATTCATTATAATAAACTTGAAATTATATGCTTGGAGCAGGAAAAGGGGGAAAAATCAATGACGGATACTACCGCTTTAACCCCTCAGGAAGTTGCGGACATTTTACGGATCGCTAAAAACACGGTGTATGAGTTAATTAAACGCGGCGAGCTGAACGGCTACCGGGTCGGCAAAAAGGTGCGCGTCGATCTGCAGGATGTCGAAGAATATAAAAACCGGACAAAACAGGCCAGACCATCTGCCCCGGAGAGCCCCGGCGCAGCTTCCGGGCTAAGACAAATCCCGCAATATCACGAGTCTGCATCCATCGGCAACTTCATTATCTGCGGGCAAGACGCGCTTTTGGATATTCTCTCCCGCTACCTGGAGGCACACTCCAACGGCACCCGTGCGCTGCGCTCCTACATCGGCAGCTACAACGGGCTGTATGCGCTCTATCAGGGCAAGGTGCATGTGGCTTCCGCCCATATGTGGGACAGCGAAACGAATACCTATAACGTACCCTATGTATCTAAAATGCTGCCCGGCGTTCCGGCCATGGTTATTAATCTGGCCAGCCGTACCCAGGGTTTCTACGTCGCCAAAGGCAATCCTAAAAACATCAGGACCTGGAAGGACCTGGCCCGGGAAGGGGTCTCCATCGTCAACCGCGAGAAAGGCAGCGGGGTCCGCATTCTTTTGGATGAACACCTGCGTAAATTGCGTATTCTGCCCAGAGATATCAACGGCTATGACCGTGAATACTCCTCCCACCTGGCTATCGCCAGCGCTGTAGCCCGGGGGGAAGCCGATGCGGGTATCGGCAATGAAAAAACCGGTCTGCAAGTGCCGGAGATCGACTTTATCCCCCTGCAAAAAGAAAATTATGATCTGATTATGAAAAAAGAAGACCAGGACAAGCCGGTCTTCCAGGCGATTATCGAAATTATCCGCTCTAAGGAATTCATCACCGAACTAAAAGGGCTGGGTGGCTACGACGTAGCCAAGACAGGCCAAATCATTGCCGAAACTTAAAAAACTATTCTCCAAAACCATGAGGATTTTGGCCGTGCCACTTCCAGGCCGAGGCGATTATTTCTTCCAACCCCGGCTTCTTCGGCCCCCAGCCAAGGTCCTTTTTTATTTTAGCTGAAGAAGCGATTAAGACGGCGGGATCGCCCTCCCTTCTTGGTGCTTCGGCCACTTTAATCTCGCGTCCGGTCACACGTTGGGCCGTTTCAATAACCTCGCGCACCGAAAAACCGCTGCCATTGCCCAGGTTATAGACCTGTGAGGCCGCGCCCCCCTGCAGCGCGTCCAGCGCCAGGATATGGGCCTCAGCCAAATCATCGACATGGATATAATCGCGGATGCAGGTCCCGTCCGGCGTGGGGTAATCCGCCCCAAAGACCTGGATATTCTCCCGCATTCCTAAGGCTGCGGCCAGGACCAGCGGAATCAGATGGCTCTCCGGCCGGTGGTCTTCGCCAATCGTTCCATCCTGATCCGCTCCGCAGGCGTTGAAATAGCGCAGCGTCATATATTTCAAACCATAAGCGGCATCATAATCTGCCAGTATTTGCTCGATCATTAATTTCGTCCGGCCGTACACATTCGTCGGATTCTTACGGGCCTCTTCCGTGATAGGCACTTCCTCAGGCTCGCCATATACCGCCGCCGTGGAAGAAAAGACGATCTTCCCGATATTGTTTTTCACCAAGGTATCCAAAAGCTTCATCGTTCCTATGACATTATTGTCATAATACTTCCGCGGCTGGGTCATTGACTCGCCCACCAGGCTATGAGCGGCAAAGTGGACAACACAGTCTATACCGTACTCTTTCAGCACGGTCTCCAACTTATCCGTCTCCTGCAGGTCTCCAATAATAAGCGGCGCGCCTGCCACGGCCTGACGATGCCCTTTGACCAGGTTATCATACACCGCCACCGTACGGTTTTGCCGCTGCAGCGCCCGGACCGTATGGGAGCCGATGTAGCCGGCCCCGCCGGTAACAAGTATGCTCATTTTATTTCCTCCTTCGAAGACTTGTCAGAAGTCTGAAACTTTATCACAAGTTTTTCTGACACTCCGGGCAGTAGCCGTATAGTTCAAGCCGATGACCCGTGATGGAAAAGTCTGTCTCCTTCGCCACATTCTTTTCAAAATCCTCCAGCGGACAGTTATAGACCCGCTGGATTTTTTTGCAGTTCAGGCAAACCAGATGGTGCTTATGAGAAGAATCATTCAGCTCGTACATGGCCGCATTGTCTTTGGCCACGCCGGCCTTCAGCGCCAGCTCCTTCTCCACGAAAATATCCAGGATGCGATAAACCGTGGACAGGCTGAGGGTCGCATCCACTTCCTTCAGGCACAGGTAAATATCCTCCGCCGTCAGCGGAAGCTCCGCTTCTCTTAAGACGCCCAGGACAAGCTGACGGTTCTTCGTATTTTTCAGCCCTTTATCAGAAAAAAGCATTTTGCTATCCGTCATTCTCATTAGCTTATCCCACCCCTTTGCCTTCGCCGGGATTCGTGCGGTTCTTCAGCCCGAAAGCCAGTACATAAGCGGCGGCTGCCGTCATCACAATCGCCGCGCCCGAAGCAATGTTAAATATATAAGAAATACATAGTCCTGTCAAACAGAAGATTCCACCCAGAAAAACAGCCCATACCATCCGTCCCTGCAGGCTCCGGGCCAGCATCGCCGCAATGGCCGTGGGCGCCGTAAACAAGGCCATCACCAGGATAATGCCGGCTGCCCTGAGGAGCACTACAATGGCCATGGCAATCAGCACAAAAAGCAGGTATTCCAGAAAAGCCGTCCGGACACCCATCAGCGCGGCAAATTCCTCATCAAACAAATAGGACTGCCAGTAATCAAACAGCGCGGTCACAATCAGCACTACCGAGGCCGTCAGAATCGCCATCATGATCAAGTCTGCACGCGTAACGGAGAGGATGCTGCCAAACAGGTACGAAGACAAATCCGGCGGATAGCCCGGCGTCAGTGCGATGAACAATACCCCCAGGGCCATACCCAGCGACCAGAACATCCCAATAACCACATCCGAGACAGAGAATCCCTTTCTTTTCACATAGCCGATCCCCAGCGCAGCGCAGGTCGAAACGAATAAAGCGCCCAGGATGGGTTCGAAGCCCAGCATATACCCCAATCCGACCCCGCCGTAAGAGGTATGGGCAATCCCCCCGCTCATCATCACCAATTTCTTCTCCACGATAATGACCCCGACGACTCCACAGACGATGCTCGCCAATACCGCAGTCAGCAGGGCATGCTGAATAAACTGATACTGCAACAGTCCCATCATACTAAAAGGCCCCTCTTCTGTCATTCTGAGACAGTAATAATGTCGAAGAATCTTTTTGCTCCCCGTGATAGACCAGCCGTCCGGAAAGATGCGCCGCCTTCCGTGCCTGCGTCGCTACAGCCGCCAGATCATGTGTCACTAAGACGATGGTCATCGTCTGATTCAACTCGCCAAGCAAAGCATAGATTTGCTCCCTTGACACGGCGTCCACGCTGGCTGTCGGCTCATCCAAGAGAAGCATCTTCGGCTGTACGGCCAGTGCCCGGGCAATCAAAAGTTTCTGAAATTCGCCGCCGGAGAGTTCCCCTAAAAGGCGGTTCTCCAGCGCGGAGAGTCCCACCTGCTGCAAGAGCCCTTCCGCTAATTCCCTGTCCGTGCGGCTATAGCGGTGAAAAAACGACAACTGTGGAATAAGCCTTCCCGTCAAAACCGCCTGAAGCACCGTCAAGGGGAAATTCTTATCCAGGGCCGTACTCTGGGGGACATAGCCCAGCTTTGTGCCGGCCCGTCCGGGAGGCTTCCCGAAGACTTCGATGCTTCCGGCAGACGGCGCAACCAGGCCTAAAACCGCTTTCAGGAAAGTTGTTTTGCCGCCGCCGTTGGGCCCGATAATGCCCAAGTATTCCCCCTCTTCCACTTCCAGGCTGACGTCGGACAAAGCCTGGGTATGCTCATAGTTAACCGACAGATTTTTCACGCTAAGTACGTTCATCGCAGCTCCCCGGCAATTAAGGCCGCCATCTCCCGCATATTCTCAATATAGTCCTCCGCCAGAGGCGATAATACCACAACCTTCCCCCTGATCTCCTCGGCAAAAGCTTCCGCCTGCCGGCTGGAATGCTCATCCGAGCAGAATATCGTCTTGATTCCTTCGGCTCGGGCGAAGTCAATCATAGTCCTCAGACTACGCATCCTGGCTTCCTTTCCTTCCTCCTCCAGGGCGTACATCTCCAGACCGTAATCTGCGGCCAGATAACCGAAGGCCGGATGGAAGACCATAAACTTTTTCTTCGGCAAAGCTGAAAAAAGCGCTTGCAGTTCTTCGTCCAGCGCAGCCAGTTCAGCGGTATATTCCCGTGCCTTCTCTTTATATAGGTCCGCATGCGCCGGATCCAGCCGCCCCATCTCCTCAGCCATCACTTCCGCCATTACCTGTACCCTCCGGGGCGAAAGCCAGATATGCGGGTCCCTGCTCCCATCCGGAAACAGCACATCCGGATATTGTCCGACCGCCTCCTTGTGCAACGCCACAATCCTGCGGCGGGACAGTTCCGCCTGGGGCAGGATACTCGTTTCTTCCACGGGTACGCCTATAGTAAAATACACCCCGGCCCGGTTGAAATTTTCCATCTCCCGGGGGCTGGGCTCATAGGTCTCCGGTGAACTGCCGGGGGGAATCATCACCACCACATCCACCCGATCGCCGGCAATGGCCTCAATGAGTGTTTTTTGCGGGACGATGCTCACCGCCGCTACCGGCTTATATGCTACAGAGGACGCAGGCTCTCTCTCCCGGGCCTCCCCATAGAGCTTAAAAATCAGTAATATCAATACCATCAGGCCCAAGAGCGTCCAAAAGAATCCTTTATTCCTCACCCAATGCTTCCCTCCTAAAAAAATACTAGATGCAAATGTTTTGCATTTGCATCTAGTATTATACCCTAAAACGTCTATTTCAACCAGGCATTGACCTTATCTTCATTTTCGGCGATCCAGCGTTTGGCATTCTCATAGGGATCGGCGCCGGGTTCCTCATTCCAGACCATTACTTCCGCCATATCATCCGGGCTCCAGGAGAACTTATCCAGTACGTTGTAGACTTCCGGCAGATCCTCCTTGAGTCCTTTACGGACGATGGTATGGATCTGCTCATCTCCGCCATAGATCCCCTTGGGATCCTCCAGATATTTCAAGTCATAGGAGGCAAACTTCCAATGCGGCGTCCAGCCGGTCACCACCACCCATTGATTGTTTTTAATACTATCGGCCAGCACCGCGGCCATCGTCGCGTCGCTGCCTTCCACCAGTTTCATCTTGTTCAGGCCATAGTCGGCTATGACTTTCTCCGTGGCCGCCATCAACCCGGCCCCCGGGTCAATGCCGATGATTTTCCCGTCGAACTTATTCGCGTTGTCATTTAGTTCCTCGATGGAATCGATGGTTACATAGGAAGGCACGACCAGGCCAACTTTCGTCCCATCCAGGTTGGGCCCCAGATCGACCACTTTATCTTTTACTTCATCCAGATAGGCCTGGTGGGTCGAGGGCAGCCAGGCCGCCACGATCCCATCTGTATCCCCGCTGGCCACAGCCTGCCACATCGCCGCAGCGGACACGGGTACGATCTCCACCTCATAACCTAATTTTTCCTGCAGCGCGGCTTTCACCACATTGGTGCTGGCTACCTCCGAAGACCACTCCACATAAGCGATCTCCACTTTTCCTTTCTTCTCCGGCGCATTGCCTGCCGGATCGGTCCCTCCCTGATTCGAAGAACACCCTGACGCCACCATGGCAATTGCCAGAATGGCCAGGACAAATACTTTCCGCCATGTTCCTTTCTTCATGTTATTTCCTCCTTTAAAGTTTTTTTCGGCCGGCGGCCTGTTGGGTAATCCTATCAAAAATAATCGCGATAATCACCACGCCGAGCCCTGCTTCAAAGCCCATGCCCGTCTTCAGACGCTGAATGGCCTTCCAGACTTCGCCGCCCAGTCCGCCCGCCCCGATCATGGCCGCAATAACCACCATCGATAAGGAAAGCATGATGGTCTGGTTGACGCCGGCCATCATCGTCTGCGTCGCCAGGGGCAATTGAATCTTAAACAGCTTTTGCATTTTCGTCGAGCCAAAGGCATCCGCCGCTTCAATCAATTCCACCGGGACCTGCCGGATGCCCAGTGCGGTCAGGCGGATTGACGGAGGCATGGCAAAAATCACGGTGGCAAATGCTGCCGAAACCGGCCCCAGCCCAAAGAACGGAATGGCCGGTATCAGATAAACGAAAGCCGGCATCGTTTGCATGAAATCCAGTACCGGCATAATTACCTTATGAAAACGCTCATTCAGAGCAGCCAAAATGCCCAAAGGGATTCCCAGCATAATCGTCAGCAGCGTCGAAAGCAGCACCAGGGCGATCGTGGTGATGGTGGCTGTCCACAGACCCAAATTCCAGATCAATAATAGGCCCGCCAGCGAAAAAAGCCCGATACCCCGGCGACGCGTCAAGAAGAAGGCCAGGGCGGCAATAATCAGGATTAGGAGCCACGGCGGGAAGAACAGCAAAAAGGCAATGATCGCCTCGATACCGCTTTCTGCGCCTTTGGATACCGCTTTAGTGATAAAGGAGATATGGGTAGTCAGAAAATCAATGGCCGCTTCTACCGCCTTATCCAGAGGGAGTTTAGGTATTTGCAACGGCATTATGCACTCCTCCTTCCGGCCAGGGCGGCAATAATCGTACCTTTAATGATAATCCCCAGCAATTTGGCATTCTCATCCACCACGGCCAAAGGATAACCGACGTCATAAATCATTGCGTAGAGTTCACTGATGGGTGTTTGCGGCGCTACTGTCAGCGTATCCCGACGGATAATCCCACCCAGTTCCTTTTCTCCGCGTTCAATGGCCGCTGCGGCGTCTTCAGCCAGGACAATTCCCTGCAAGACATAATTATTATCCACCACAAAGATACTGGAAATACCGGCATCCTGCATTTTTCTCAAAACCGTCCGCGGACCGTCCCGCAGGTAAGCCACTGTACCCACGCCCCGCATTACCCGCTGCGCCGTCAGCACCTTGGCAATGTCGACATTCTCAACGAACCGCTCTACATATTCCGTAGCCGGATGGGTCAGAATCTCTTCCGGCGTACCCACCTGCACAACCAGTCCGTCTTTCATCAGCACAATACGATCCCCCAACTTAATGGCTTCATCCAAGTCATGGGTAATAAAGACGATCGTCTTTTTTACCCGGTTCTGTAAAGCTAAGAGCTCGTCCTGCATCTCCCGTTTAATCAAGGGGTCCAGCGCGCTGAAGGCTTCGTCCATTAAGAGAATATCCGGATCGATCGCCAGGGCCCGGGCCAGTCCGACCCGCTGCTGCATCCCGCCGGAGAGCTCCGCAGGATAATAATTCTCCCAGCCTTTTAAGCCTACCAGTTCCAAAGCCGCCAAAGCTTTATTCAGGCAAGTCTCCTGATCGACTCCCTGGATTTCCAGACCGTAGGCTGCATTTTGACGCACTGTCTTATGCGGAAAAAGCGCAAAGCGCTGGAAGACCATGCCCAGCTTCTTCTGCCGCAGCTCGCGCAGTTCCTTGACGGACATGGCGGTAACATCCTGGCCGTCAATATGGACTTCCCCGGCGGTGGGCTCAATTAACCTGTTCAGGCAGCGAATCAGCGTGGATTTCCCGCTGCCCGAAAGCCCCATCACCACCAGGATTTCACCTTCCTGGACTTCAAAAGAAACCCCGCCGATACCAACGGCCTGTTTCGTTTTCTTTAATATTTCATCCTTGCTCCGGCCCTCTTTCAGAAGCTTCAACGCCGCCTCCGGCTGTGGACCGAAAACTTTTATCAAATTTTTTACGATTATCTTAGCCATATATCCACCTTTACAACTTACATTTTATTATTCACCAGCAAGTTGTCTCTTTCTGGTAAGTTTGATTATAACACAAGGTTTTTTTAACTGTCAAACAACTATGGTATAATATAACAAATGAAAAAAATAATAATTACAATTCTATCATTTATATTGTTGCTCTCCTGGATGTATATGATGTATTATTTCTCCAGTCAACCCGGCCTGGAAGCGTTGCCTTTGCTGGAGAAACTGCAACTTCTGCCGGATATCAACCTGCGCGACCTGGACAAAGACCTCGAAACCATAGCCAGAAAAGCCGGCCATATCATCGAATACGCTATGCTTTACATCCTGGTCCATGTTGTCTCCGGCAGGCTCTTCTTCAGAAAAGGCGAAAAGAAGACCGCCCAAACGGTCTTCTTCAGTTTGCTCTTTTGCTTTTTCTTCGCTCTTTCCGACGAATACCACCAGCTCTTTGTGGAAGACAGAAGCGGCCGTATCCTCGATATCTGCGTCGATATCTTCGGCGTCTTCTTAGGCCAGCTCCTTACCTTACTGGTCATGTTGCTTTGGCCCAAGAAAAAGGATCCTTTCTTCTTGAAATGATCCAGCTTGCAACTATATTTCAGTTGCACATTATTGCTTAGATGAAGTATACTTATATTAACGTATGGGTTGGATTATATTTTGTTTCAAAGGAAGTAAAGAATGAGTAAAAAAGAAAAACTATTGAATAGATTATTAGCAAGACCAAATGATTTCATTTATGATGAGGCAAAATCATTATTAGGTCAGTTCGGTTATAAAGAAGATACCCGTGGGCGTACATCCGGTTCAAGAGTTGCATTTTTCCATCCTCAAACCAAACATTTAATCAGACTTCATAAACCACACCCAGGGAATACCTTAAAAGAATACCAGATCGATGAATTAATTAATAAATTGAAAGATCAGGGGGTTATATAGTTATGAAAGACGTTATGTTTTATAAAGATTATATAGGTTCAATACATTACAGCACCAGTGACGAAGTATTCTTCGGGAGAATCGAAGGAATTGACGATTTAATTAGTTTTGAAGGCAGCAGTGTTGAGGAATTAAAAACCGCCTTTCAAGAAGCTGTCGAAGATTATCTTGAATTATGCAGTTTAAATGATAAAGAACCGCAAAAAGCGTATAAGGGAAGCTTTAATATCAGGATTTCCCCGGATTTACATCGTAAAGCTGTACGAGAAGCAATAACCAGAGGAGTATCTTTAAATCAGTTTATTGAAATCGCAATTAAAGAAAAGGTCCTAACTTCAAAAGGGTGAGCTTCCCGCTCATCCTTCCTCATTACTTATCCAGCTTCGCCACCAACGACCGCAGGTAGTCACTTACCGCTTCGCCCAAATCTTCGCGGCTCAGCGCGAACTCCACCGTCGCCTTGATATAGCCTAATTTATCTCCGACATCATAACGCTTGCCCTCATATTCATAGGCCAGCACTTTCTGCATCGTATTCAGCGCCTTAATCGCATCCGTCAGCTGTATCTCTCCCCCGGAACCGGGCGGAAGTTTTTCTATGATCTCGAAAATTTCCGGCGTCAGGATGTACCGGCCCATAATGGCCAGATTCGACGGCGCGTCTTGGACCCGGGGCTTCTCCACCATATCCGTTATCTCATGCAGCCGGCCGCTCAACTGTACTCCGGGATCAATAATCCCATACTTGCTCGTCTCTGCATGCTCTACCTGTTGTACACCCAGAACAGAGCAGGTGTAGCTCTCATACATCTCGATCATCTGCTGCAAAGCCGGTTTCCGCGCCACCACCAAGTCATCGCCCAAGAGCACCGCAAAAGGTTCGTTTCCTACGAATTTTCGCGCGCACCAGACGGCATGGCCCAGACCTTTGGGCTCCTTTTGACGCACATAGTGAATGGAAGCCATATTGGAGATATATTCCACCAGGTCTAAGAGTTCCCGCTTGCCCTTGGCGTCCAATGTCGCCTCGAGTTCATAGGATTTATCGAAATGGTCCTCGATGGCCGTCTTGCCGCGGCCGGTAATAATAATGATATCTTCTATGCCGGACTGAATCGCTTCCTCTACAATATATTGAATAGCAGGCTTGTCCACGATGGGCAGCATTTCCTTCGGCTGCGCTTTGGTAGCGGGAAGAAAACGCGTCCCCAGGCCGGCAGCCGGTATCACAGCTTTACGAATGCGCATGATATCAGTCCCCTTTGATACTAGTCTTTGCAATAAAGATTACATCACTAATTCGTTTAAACTCGTCCAAATCCTTTATTACTTCGGAATTATAAAACTTATCTTCAGATAGGGTCGGTTTGAAAGACTAAAACCTGTTGGGAGCTGAAATAATAAAAAAATTAAAGGAATCCGGCGAACCGGGACGAATACTAACTGTGAAAAGCGAAGAGCACAAATTCCTCCAACCGTTCTAAACATTCCTATCACCTAAATGTTTAAAAGGGGCGGATCAATTTGACGATGACTTGGAATCCCTGGCACGGCTGCCGTAAAGTCAGTGAAGGCTGCCGGAATTGTTATGTTTTCAAGATGGATAAGCAATACGGCAGAGACAGTAATGTCATTGCGAAAACAAGCAGTTTTAATTTGCCCGTTAAGCGTAATCGTATGAAAGAATATAAATTAGCTCCCCGCCAAACGGTCTATACCTGCCTGACTTCGGATTTCTTTCTGGAGGAAGCCGATGCGTGGCGGAAAGAAGCCTGGCGTATTATCCGGGAGCGGCAGGATTTGCATTTTTCGATCATCACCAAGCGTATTCACCGCTTTCCCGTCAGCCTCCCCGCTGATTGGGGGACCGGCTATGATAATGTGAGTATTTATTGCACCGTGGAGAACCAGGCCCGCGCCGATTCCCGCCTGCCCCTCTTCCTGGAACTGCCCATTAAGCATAGGGTTATTCTCTGTGAACCTCTTCTGGGCTTTATCGACATGAACAAATATTTGAGCCCTTCCATAGAAGAGGTCGTCGTCGGCGGGGAATCGGGCACCAATGCACGCATCTGCTGCTATGAGTGGGTGCTGCACCTCCGCGAACAATGCCTGAAAAAAAGCGTCCCCTTCCGCTTCAGGCAGACGGGGATGTATTTTCAAAAGGAAGGCCGGCTGTATGTGATTCCCAGGCTATTACAGAAATCCCAGGCGGAAAAGGCCGGCATCGATCTTAATTAAATTATTTATTTTACAGTGTGTTTATGAATATACTCTCTTAGAGCAGAGTTTAATAGGGTTTGATACCCTAATTTTTTTCGGATGACATTTTCTTGAAATATAAAATAATATCATCATCCAACCTGATTGTGGTAGATGTTTTTTTATAATGTAAATACTAATTCGAATATACTTAACTACATCAGGCTCGGCAGGAATGTGGCGATGCCGGGGAAGAGCATCAAGATAAGAATGCACACGGCCAATGCGCCCAGGAAGGGCCAGATGCCTTTGAAGATGGTCTCCAGCGGAATCTCCGGCGCGATGCCCTTGATAATATAGACGTTCATGCCTACGGGCGGGGTAATGACCCCCATAGCCACGACCAGTACCACGATGACGCCGAACCAGATGGGATCATAGCCCAGCGTTCCGACCACCACCGGGTAGAAGATGGGGATGGTCAAAAGGACTAAGGCCAGGGCGTCGATAAAGCAACCGAGAATAAGATAAATCACCAGAATCATCCCCATAATGGCAAAGGGCGGCAGGGGAAGGGCGGAAACCCAGTTCGCCAGCTCGAAAGGCACGCGGCTGACGGCCATGAAGCGGCCAAAAATAACGGCGCCGCCCAGCATCAGCATAATCATCGCAGTAGTCCTGGTTGTATCGACCAAGGACTTCTTTATTTTCTCCCAGTTGATACGCCGTTCAACCAGACCCACCAGGAGCACTCCGGCGGCGCCTACCGCACCGGCTTCGGTTGGGGTAAACCAGCCGGCAAAAAGCCCCCCCACCGAAAGCAAGAAGACAACCAAGGCTTCCCACAAGCCCCCCTTCAGGGCGCGGAGACGTTCCGCCCAGGTCGATTTATCGGCGGTCGGCCCCAGAGCGGGATTGCGCCTTACAACCAGGTAGATTGTCGCCATATAGAGGAACATCAGCAAGATACCCGGCAGAATTCCGGCCATGAAGAGTGTTCCCACGGACTGCTCGGTAGCGGTGCCGTAGAGGATGAAGATAACGCTGGGGGGAATCATGACGCCCAGAACACCGCCGGCCGCAATGCTGGCAGTGGATAAAGAGGCGTCATATTTATATTTATCCATTTCCGGCAGGGCAATGGCGGCCATGGTAGCTGCGGTTGCGGTATTGGAGCCGCAAATAGCTCCGAAGATGGCGCAGGCTGCCTGGGTGGCGATCGCCAGGCCGCCGGGCCAATGCCCCATTAGTTTATGCGCGAAGATGTATAAACTGGTACCGATGCCCGAATAGTAGGCCAGAAAGCCCATCCATACAAACATGGCAATGACGCTGAAGGAATAGGAATTGAAGGTGTTGTAGATTTCTTTAGCCACCATGTCGAAGGAGGCGGGGACAGAACTCAGTCCTGCAAAGCCGGCAAATCCCACCAAGGCCATGGCAAAAGCGATGGGCATACGCAGGGCTAACAAACCAAAAAAGCACAGTATGCCAATCAGCCCCATGATAAATGTGCTCATGTCGTCTCCTTCTCGGCCACGTTAAAATCAAGCTTCCAGGACAGCGCCGCCTCAGGCAGCTCTCCCACCGCCTGCCGGCCTGCCGCAACGCTTTTATAGAGCAGTGTCAGGCTCAGGGTGAAGAGGCTGAAGGCAGCCATCAGAATGAAGGGATAAACCGGAATTTCCGCTGAAGCGGAGACCAGCCCTTTTATTTTCATATTCCATGCATATTGTCCGACATACCAGGCAGCGGCGCCCCAAAAGAAAAAGGAGGCTGTATTCATGAGAAGGTCCAGCCAGGACCGAAGTCTTTTGGGCAGACGGTCCGTCACAAAGCTGACCGCAATATGACCATCCTGCAGGGAGCACTGCGCCAGGGCCAGGCCCACGCCCATCGAGGCTAAAAATCCCACTATTTCATAAGTGCCCAGAATAGGACGGTGAAACACCGTCCGCAAGATAATATTGGAGACGATTAACAGCATCACGCCGGCGGTGCAAATTCCGGCCGCTTTATCCAGCATATTGCCGGCGCTTTGGACGAAGCCGCTTAACTTCTTCACTGTAAATCACTCCTTAGATTCCTCATTGTATTTAGCGGACAGCGCTTTGACTTTATCCAGAATCTCCTGGCCGGGCTGCCCGGCGGCATTCATTTTCTCGACATAAGCGGCCTGAACCGGTTCAATCAGCTCAATCCATTTCTGCTGTTCCGCCACGGGCAGCGTAATGGTCTCCAGGCCGTTCTTCTCTACGGCAAACTTTAGAGCGGACTCGTTTTGTTTATCCCATAAGCTGACGGCCACTTCATTGAAAAACTTATCATTCAATTTTTCAATAGCTTGCCGGTCTTCCACGCTTAAAGAATTCCAGACATTCTGATTCATGGTGATGTAGAAGAGGGTGTTGTATAAGAACGGAGTATACGTAATGTACTTGGTCACTTCCGCCTGCCGCCACCCTTCCAGCACCTCGATCGGGCCGAGGTTCCCCTGGACAACGCCTTTGGACAAAGATTCATAGGCTTCGGACTGAGCCATCGCCACCGGCGTGGCGCCGAGCACTTCCAATGTCTGCGCGCTAAGACCCGTGGCCCTGATTTCCAGGCCTTTCAAGTCTTTCAATTCACGCACCGGTACTTTGGTGTAGAGGTCGCCGGGGCCGGTGGTAAAGACCATCATCAGTTTGGTATCCCGGACCTCCGCGGGATTCAGTTCCTTGATGCCTTCCCAGGCCACCCGACTGGCCGCCTTGGAATTGACATAGGTGATGCCCGGCAGCTCAAAGACTTCCAGGACGGGGAAAGTGCCGCGCGTATAGGAGAAACAAGACAGGCCCAGATCGGTAATACCGGAAATAACCGCATCATAAGTAGCGTCGGCCTGGGTGAGCGTATTGCCGGGATAACTTTCGATGGTGACCCGGCCTTGGGTAGCCTCATGGATGGCCTTGGCCCAAGGCTGGATTAAATCGGTTTCCGCCGGATGCGTAGCCGGAAAGAAATGCGCTAATTTCAGGGTGACCGGTTTGGTTTGGCCGTCGCCGCCTGGTTCAGAGGTCATACCGGAATTGCCGCAAGCCGTTGCCATCAGAATCAGGCACAGCCCCAATAAAAGGATCAAGATTTTTTTGGACATTTTCAACTCCCCTTTTTTTGTTTTTTGGGGCAGTAAAATAAAAAAACTCCCTGATAGGAGTTTTAAGTACAACTGTATACACACGGACATACTTTGCCCGTGAGTTACATCCTTATTTCCTACCGTTCTACTGCCCTGCTTTTAAAATAAAACTTACCGCTGTACTACCGTTTCTGCTTGACTACCCAGTCACTATACTACAAAACAACATAATAAACTATGCGGATGATTATGTCAATCCATTAATTAAAATCCAAATAGATCTTTTATCTTACTGTCTCGTACCGTTTTTTCGCTCTAAGTAAGCGTAACGGATCGCCTGACGGTAGGCTTCTTCCGTCTGAAAGAGCGCTGACGTTTCCTGCCAGGATTCGTACAGAGCCACAATCGCTTCGTTTGTATAGGCCAGCATATTCTCCCAGCCATGAAACTCTTTAGCAATACTCCAATCCAAGTCAAAAGGCAGCTGCCGAGCCAGTATCTCCTGCCGTATTTTCTCCGGCGGCGCGTTTTGCGCCCGGGTCATCAGTCTGCCGTACTCCTCGGCATCCTGGTAAGTCCACTGGGATAAATCCTCATTTTTTAAATCAGCATATATATTTTTCATATCGCGGATGCTATCCTCGCTTAAAAGCCAGCTATACGACACTTTTTCAAAGTCGGCGCTGTCCATCCCGGAGATAGCCTCACTGCTGTAGTCCCTCTCCTCCAGTTCCATGATTTGTTCAGGATACAGCGTAAAGTACTGGGCATACGCGTCAGCCAACTCTTCCGGCGTTAATCCGGCAACCCGCTCCTCGACCGTAAGGCCAAGCATTTCTTCCTCCTCCCGCTTCGCTTCCGCTTCTATTTGCTTATACGCGGTTATAGCCTGCTCCGCCCCGTCCAGGGATACCTGCTGACCGGTATCCGCATTATAGTAGACCGCCTGAACCTCGCCGGAAGGAAGATGCCACTGCCGGCGCAGGGCCAGATACCCCTGCTCAATCGGCTCAGCATAAGGAAGATAAATTTCCAATGTCATGTTGTCTTCCCGCCAGGCAACTTCAGCGTATTCCCCGCTTTCTTCCAGCGCCAGCGTATAAACCCGGACATTGTCGGCCAGATCGACAACAAAAAGCGTACTCATCCGGCTTTGGCCAAAACCGTTTTCATGGAGATACGCCAGATAACGGCTATCCGCGCTGAATTTCGGACTGAAATAGACGTTCCAGTCATAAACGGAGCGCAGGCTGTTTCTGGCCACGGTCAGTTCATCCAGCGTCAGGCGGGGTTCTCTGAGGCGGCGGGCATAGTCCTCTTCTATATCCTTGAAAGCTTGCATATTCCTTCTGCCGTCTGTAAACAGCACCTGGGGAAGGCATAAACCGTCGGCTTTATATTCCTCAGCCGTAGGCATACGGACCAGAATCAGACTGCTTCTCTCTTCATAGGCATAATAACGGTCATCCGGGCTCAATTCCCCGCTGCGGTGCAGCGGGTGATTTTCCAGGAGGGGTACATAGACCTCCCGGACATGCCGTGAAGGTTTGACTGCCGCAGGCTGCTCTCCCGCCGTTGCCGGCGTGCTTGGCTCAGGAACATCCTGCTGCGGAAGGCTTGGCGCCTCCCCCGCTATTTCCCCGGTTTCCGCGGGCTGTTCCGGCGGAGGCTGTTCTGCTCCGGCAGAAATTCCACTCTCCTGCACAGAGGGCGTATTACCGGCCTGTCCGGCCTGTTCATTGCTGTCACAACCTGTAATGGTAATAGTTAAACAGGCGGTCAGCAGGATTGATAGCATTATCTTGGGTAACATTTCTATCCTCCATTAACTCCACGCAGAATCAATCCAGCGTCAGCGTGAATTTCTCCGGGGGCGACAGGCGGCCCAGGGCATCCAGCGTCAGCTTGAACTGCCGCGCTTCTTGCTCATACAGATAAAAAACAACCGTATTTTCCTGTCCGGTATCAAAATGGGCCGTGCCTTTTTTCATGCCGGCGGCATCCAGCAGTTCAAAATGAGGCAGCAGCGTTTCGGGCTGTTCTAAGGATTCCAGGGCATATTGCAGATTAAGTGTTCCTTCTTCCAGCCAGGCTTTCCGCACAATGATCCGTCCGGAAGCAGCCGGAAGCGTTTTATTCAGGACCAGCTCGTTCCTTTCGCGGAAATCCAGCTTCACAAACGGCTTCCCTTTCGCTTCCTTATAGAGATAAATCGCCGGCAGTATCAATTCCAGCTGTCTGGTGTCCTGCGGGACCGGAGCAAATTTCAGGATGGCCGTCACCTGGCAGGGAAACTCCGTTGTCTTGTATTCCCCCATTTCCACCTGAACTTCCTGCTTTGCCGTCAAATCATACAAGGCCGGACGGTGGCCGGGGGGCTGGTCCATTCTATAACCGAGACCAACGGCTGAAGCATAGCCGCTCCGCAGCCCGCCGGGCGCAAGCATCCCGCCCGGCGGCGGCGTCTCCGAGGCTTGCACAATGGAAGTGGGAAAATAGGCTGCGCCCTTGCCCACCCCCAAGCCGGCCACCGAGTAGTCCATGGGCCAGTCAAACTTAAGGCGGTATTGGGTTTCGCTGACGCTCAGCACCGCCTTTTCCAAGGTTATTTTCAATTCAGGCAGATCCTTGACCTGGTGGGGATAAACGATGGTCGTATATTGGGCGGTCTTGAGCACATCTACCGGAACGGTGAAATCGGCTGCAGCCTCTTTTGTCGCGGCCAGGTTAACATGAACCTGCTCGGTCTCCAAATGCAGGGGCTCAAATTCCAGCATGAAATATCGGTTTCGCCAGCCGCGGCCGCTTCTTTGCTCATAGGTATTGCCGGCGTCGTCCGTCAGACTGACCTGGGGCATCTGTGCTCCCGCTCCGGACAGCCTGAGGAAAATCACGCTGCGGGTGCTGTCGAAGAGGCCTTTGTCCAAAGTAACCTGCAGCTCCCCGAAGGCTTTGGTCTCGTTAATTTCCGTGAACAGGCCCAATTCCTGGGCAAATCGCCAGGCCGGGTCGTCCAGGCCGATGTTCTTGCCCGCGTTATAGGAAGCGTAGGCCAATCCCGCCCCGCTGACGGCCAGCAAGAGAACGGCTACGGCCACTGTTTTTCTCAGCTTTAGAAAGATCGCGGAGAAGCCTTTGTCCAAAGAGGCGGTCTCCTGGTCCGGCGGCAGAGGGTCCGGCAGATTCCGCAGCAAAATATCCCATTCCTCGCGGCACGCCGTGCAGTGGGACAAATGCGCTTCGATAGCGGCGGTCACGTCCGGGGCGGTCAGCTTCTCCGCATATAAGGGCAACAACTCACGGATGTATTTACATTCTTGGCTTAACACTGGTCATCACCCTCCAAGTTCCGATAAATCTCCCCCAACTGGCGCTTGGCCCGAAAGAAAGTCACTCTGACCCAGTTGGGGGTTTGGTCGAAAATCCCGGCGATTTCTTCATTGGTCATCTGCTCAAACTCCTTGAGAATCAGGATACTGCGGTAATTCTCCGGCAAACGGGTCAGCGCTTCACGCACTCTGTCCCGCTCTTCCTTGAGAATCAGCACGTCGGCGGGATTGTCTCCCCCTGCCGGCTCAAAGCCGAAAGTTTCACTTTCAGCAGGGCTAAGCGCGTGAGGCTTGCCCTTATTGCGCAAACTTTTCAAATAAACA
This sequence comes from Clostridia bacterium, assembly GCA_034003745.1. Lineage (GTDB taxonomy): Bacteria > Bacillota > Peptococcia > DRI-13 > PHAD01 > JAVEYA01. The sequence goes on along the minus strand of JAVEYA010000003.1, from coordinate 33,027 downwards.
TTACGGGCAATAGAGTAAAGCCATGTCTTCAGGGAAGACTGCTTCCGGAAGCGCAGGACGGACAGGCAGGCCTGGTAAAAGGTCTCCTGGGTCAGCTCCGCCGCTTCGTCCCGGTTCCCGGTCATCCGCAGAAAGTAACGGAAGACCGCCTGGTTATATAATTCATATAATTCTCTGATTCTGTGCATAGCTTTCCTCCATACCTATTATTTCTTACTTCGGTATAAGGAAAGCCGATTCCTATCCGCAAATATGAATACTTTCTTAATCTTTTTAAGCGGTAATTCGCGCCGGCTTCTTTTTGCGGCTGAGATTACGCCGGCCGGCAGCCAAGAGCGGCAAGATTTCGTCTTCAGGAGAACCGGTGATGGCGGAGATCTGCGAAACGGAGAGGCCGAGGATATCACGCAGGATCAGAACGGCGCGTATCTCCGGAGCCAGCTCCAACAGGAACTGCTGCAGTTCTTCCTTGGCAGTAAAAGAGACATTGCCATAGCAAAACAAAAATCTGCGCCAGACCAGCTTTAATAAGGCCTGCTCATTATCCAGCGTCTCGGGAGAACTTGACACCGTCTCCCGGATAAGCGTTTCGGCAATGCGGATATTCCCGGTAAGCCGGTATGTAAAGTTATAGATTAGTTTTAGATTCATGCAGTCGGTATCTATGGCTTGCGGCAATTTATTCAAGCCTCCTCCGGTAAAAATATCACTGTATATTTAGTACCGTTGGAGCCTGAATCATTACAGCAATGCCGCCGTAATCGGCGGCATTTTTATAGATTTATTGACGAGATTTATGGTTTTGTTAATTCTTTTTCTTCTTATCAAAAAAGTCTTTGATTCTTTTCTTATGTTCCTCGGTTTCCATACAAAGACTTTGAAAAACGGCTTCTTTATCTAAAGCCTGTCCAAAGTCCTGCACAAATCCCTGGAATAACAGTTTCTTGGTTATACCGGTTGCCGGCGAAGAGGTCTTCGCCAGTTTTTGCGCCAGTTCCCGGACAAAATCGGCTAATTCATTCCCCGGCACGACATATTGAATCATGCCGATATCCTTGGCTTCCTGCGCGGTGATTGCCCTTGCCGTGAAGAGCAGTTCCCTGGCCCGGGCCAAACCGATTAAACGCGGTAAGAGATAGGTTCCTCCCCCGTCAGGCACTAATCCAATATTGGCAAAAACCTCACAAAACTTAGACTCTTCACTGGCTGCAATAAAATCGCAGGCCAGAGCCAAGTTGCATCCCGCCCCGTAAGCGATACCGCTGACAGACGCGATTACCAGCTTTTCCATGGACGCGATACCAAGGATGACCTTACCGATATCGTCAATCCATGCCCTGGCGTCATTGGCGCTGAGGCCCTGTTCCATCAAAGCGACATCCCCGCCCGCGGAAAAGGCTTTTCCTGTGCCGGCCAGGACAATAACTTTGATTGCGCTGTCCTTCCCTGCATCCTCTAAAACTTCCAATAATTCTTTGACCATTGTCAGACCCAGCGCGTTTAGGGACTTGGGGGTATTTAGCGTAATCCGGGCAATGTCCGCATCCTTTTCGTAAATTAAACATTGATATTGCATTTTCGATCACCTCTTCTCCAATATAACACATCTGCCCCTTCGTTGCCACGCGCAGCAAATCAGCCTCAAGACCAAATGAATACCGTCTGTCCCTCCGGGTTCCACTCCACATAATAGCCCAGGGCTTCGGCTACAAAACGCGCCGGGAGATAGGCCCTGCCTTCTTGCAAAAGGGGTACGGCATCAATCGGCTGGATTTCATTATTTACATCGAGCCAAGGTTGGCCGATGGTCAGCCTGATCGTACTCCCCTGCGCAGTGAGGGTTGCGCTTTTACTCTGATCGTCCCAGTAAATCTCATTTTCCTGGATACCACAGGCATAGCCTAGAAAACGGACCGGCAGGTAGACCCTGTTCCCTTCAATTAACGGGCCGGCGTCCGCTGTCCTGGTTTCACCGTCGACGCAGTACTCCAGCGCCCCTACTTTAAAACTGCTGCTGGATGAGGGTTTTTCCCGCATAATGATGTCTATATTCTCCGGGAAAGGCTTTTTACCCGATCGTACCGCTATCCAGTTTTTACGCGGATCGCCTTTATCCATATTATTCGAGCGCAGGGTCTCCAAAGCGGAAGGCAGCCACTCCTGCCAGGACTCCCCGGCTTTTTTTATTTTCATATCTTGCCAAAGATTGTTTTTGCTGTATCCGAGCGCATCATCGCTCATCAGGCTGGTCACCCGACGAAAGATCTGACCTGTTCCGTGGGGCTCAGCTCCCGGCAGGACCAACCGGACCGGTTCCTGTCCTGTAACCGTGAAGGTGACTTCATTGGGGGCGGTTACTTCCAAAGCCATTGTCAGGACGCTGCCATCCGGGAAGACGAGGTCTGGTCCGTCCGGTCTGTACATCTTCCGGAAATTATGCCATTGATGTTCCGAGCCGTAATAGGTATAAGCACCGGGATACGTGGCCATGGCAAAGACAGACCACTGGCCGCGCTCCGCATCGTATGTATCTTTATGGAGACCAATCTCCACATTGTGCCCGTCCGCCGTTTCCAGCCCGATATAATTATAGGCGGCCCCGGTAGGACCCACGCCTCTGATATCCTCCCCCCGGGGCAAAGTTATGGTGACGGTAAGGCCCGTATACCCGGGGTTATTTTCATCCAGCGCGGTCTTGACGCGGTAAGCCGGACTATACTCTGTGGCCAAAGCCGCGGACGGCAGCAGAAACAAAAGCAACAGGAGCATCGGAATAATATATATTCTCTTCATCAATAACCTCCATTAAAATAAACTTACTGCAATTCACTATACAGCTTTTGACGAATATTTGTCCTGTTAGTTCCAATAAAAAATCCCGCTGTTTGACAGCGGGATAGGGCATTTACTTTAGTGTCGTTGGGAGCGGCCCCGATTCTCCAGCTCCTCTATCTTGCCGGCAAACCAGGAAGTATGCAGGTCTTCGTCAATCAGGTTGGACCACAAAAGGTCGAAGAGCTCCTCATCGTGACCCACCCGCATAATAAAGTCCTTGTAATCGCTCATAGCTTTTTGTTCCAGCAGCATATCGGCTTTGAGCATCGGAATTACGCCCAAAGAAGCGGTAAGCTGCCCTCCTGTTTTGCCCAGGATAGGTGAAACGACGTCGCCCAGCAGCGTGGGCGTGCCGCCGAACCGTTCGATTTGGCGGGAAATATTCTCCACGTGCCCCTGTTCAATGGTGGAAGCACGCTCGAGCATTTTTTCCAGGTATATGTCATTGACTCGTTTGCTTTGGGCCAGATACAATTCTACCTGGTTTTTCTCCAGGGAATAAAACCAGTTGAGTTTTTTGATGATTTGCTCCGTATCCATTCGCTTCAACTCCGGCAGTATTCTTTGCTATTAGTAATGCCACCGGAACCGCTTCTTAATACTCATAATAGGTATACCCGCGCAAACCGTTGTCAAAGGCCTTCATAATTTCCTGACGCTCTTTCGCGCTGATTCTTCCTTCGCGGATGGCCTCCTCGGCTGTTTCGCGGAAACGGACAAGCATGTCTTTCGGGTCGAATTCCACATAAGAGAGGACATCGGCCACGGAATCGCCGTGAATCTCCCGAACCAGTTCGTAGCCGCCCTCCGTGTGGACGCGGACACTGACCACATTGGTATCGCCGAAGAGATTATGCAAATCGCCCAGGGTTTCCTGATAGGCGCCCACAAGGAAAGCGCCGAGGTAATACGCATCGCCATTCTTCATCTCGTGCAGCGGCAGGGTATTCCTGACGTCGTGCAAATCGATGAAGCGGTCGATTTTGCCGTCACAATCACAGGTAATGTCGGCAATGATGGCGTTTCTTTTGGGTAATTCCAAAAGACGGTGCACCGGCATAATTGGAAAAAGCTGATCGATGGCCCAACTGTCCGGGAGGGATTGGAAGACCGAAATATTGCCGTAATAGATATCGGCCACGGCGCTTTCGATATCTTCCAGATCCGGCGGAGCGTGCTTGAGCTTTTGTTTTTCCTTGGCAATCCGGTGAATGATATTCCAGAAAATTTTCTCGGAAAAAGAGCGCTCCCGCAGACTGATCCGCCCATGCTTGAACAAATCGCGAATCTCGTCGCGGTAATAGAGCGCGTCGTTATAGCATTCCTGAATGTTCTTCAGGGAAATGCTTTTATAGACATCGAACAAATTCTGGATCTGCTCGGAAGTGTCTTCCCGCAGTTTATCCGGCAGCTTCTCTTCTTCGAAACGCTGCACGTCCAGAATATTAAACAACAATATAGAGTAATAGGCCACAATGGCCCGGCCGGATTCGGTTACGATGACCGGGTGCGGCAGCTCCAGGGGGTCCAGGGTGGTCATGACCGCTTCAATCAGGTCGGTACAGTATTCTTCCACCGTATAGTTGCGGCTGTTGACAAAATTGGTGTTGGAGCCGTCATAGTCCACCGCCAGGCCGCCGCCCAGGTCCAGATAGCCCATGGGCGCGCCCTCCTTGACCAGTTCCGCGTAAACGCGGGCGGCCTCGAGCACGGCTGAACGGATATCGCGGATGTTGGGAATCTGCGAGCCGAGATGATAATGCAAGAGCTTCAAACAATCCAGCATATTGGTCTGTTTTAGTTTATCAACCATATCGATCAACTGGGAGACATTCAGGCCAAAGATGCTGCGGTCACCGCTGGATTCCATCCAATGCCCCCCCACCCGGGAAGCCAGCTTAATGCGGATGCCGATATTCGGCTTGATGCCTAAGGCCTGGGAACGTTCCATCAGCAGGTCTAGTTCACAGGGGATCTCGATGACAAAGAAACACTTAAAGCCCATTTTTATAGCATAAAGGCCCAGATCGATGAATTCTTCGTCCTTGTAGCCGTTACAGATGAGACAGGCCTCTTTGTCTTTCATTAAGGAAAGGGCGGCAATCATCTCCGCCTTGCTGCCGATCTCCAGGCCATGGTGATAGCGCTGGCCGAATTTGGCCACTTCTTCGATGACTTGCTGCTGCTGGTTGACCTTGATGGGATATACGCCGCGGTATTCCCCCCGGTAGCCCAGCTTAGCCATCGACTCACGAAAAGTATTATTCAAAAAAGATATCTGTGAATCCAGGATGTTCTCAAAGCGCAGCAAAACCGGCATATCCAGACCGCGGTCCTGTACGCCGGAGATAATCTCCATCAGGCTGATGGCGCTGTCCGGGTTATCCTTATAAGGATTAACCAACACCTCGCCTTTATCGGATATGGCAAAATAATTGGAGCCCCAATTCTTGATACCATACAATTCTTCTGACTTTTCCCTGTTCCACCTGTCCAAAACCTCGGCTTTGTTCACAGCAGCCTTTATCATCGTCCTTTCACTTCCTGACTTATATCATTGCACAAACTACATATTAAATACTATTGCCGAAAAATGCAATAGAAAATATAACAAAAGGAAGCAAGGGGACGGTTCTTCTGCTTCATTACGGCGCTTCAAAAAAGAAAAAGGAAGCAAGGGAACCGTCCCCTTGCTTCTGCGGCGCTTTATGGAGCAAGATTGAACCTCAAGGCTTCAGGACCAGTTTAAAATCCGGGCCTTCTTTTGTTTCCGTCACTGTGTAGCCTTTTTTCTCAGCCAGGCGGGTGACGTTTTCTTTCGCCACTGAACTGTCGCATAGCGTTACGATCTCCTGACCGGGGTTCTCCGTAATCGCTTGCTGCGTTCTCACCACCGGAATAGGACAGGTCAAACCGCGTACATCAACTTCGACCATCCCTCTCTCCTCCTTATAAAATATTTTATTAAGTTTAACGCGTGCATAAACCGCTCCAGGAACACAAGTTTTCCTTCAGCACCCGGGGAAGCTGTTGTATCAACTCTCCCACATGGGAAGCCGGGGTCACTTTAGTCACAAGGCCGGCCGTGCGGTTGGCTTTGGCGCTGATTATAGCGGCCTGCTCTAAGGCGAAGCCGGCATATATAAAAGCGCTGACCATGCCGGTGATGGTATCTCCTGTGCCCCCCATGCATTCCAGTTCCGGGACATTCGGCTCGTCAACTTTTTCCAGCACTTGACCATGAGCGGCAATATAGTCGACAGACCCTTTCACCAGCATGACTTTTGCCGCGCCGTTAATCCGGTAAGCCTGTTGGATAAATTCAGGCGCTTTGGTAATATCGCCTTCAAACAAATAATTGCTGATATATGCCGGATGAATCGCTTCAGGGTCAGCCAGAAAAGCCAGTTCTGAAGCATCCGGGGTAAATAGATCGAACTGCGGAGCCAATCCGCTTGCTTTGGCGGCATACATAGAACCGGCGTCGGCAATCAGAAGGGGCTTTTGGGGGACCTCCCGCACGGCCAGATGCAGTTGTTGCATCAGTGTTAGAATGGGCAGGCAATAATGCAGGGACAATACTTGCGGCGACAACTTAGTTATATTTTTAATCAGATAATTGTAAATCTGCCGGGTCCCTGTTCCCGAACCGGTATCCCCCGCCAGTACGGCATAGGGCGCCTCCAGTCCCAGGTATTTCGTCACTGCCAGCGCTGTGCTGAGCATCGCCGCCGTACCTTGCGCGCAGGGAATACGGCGCCCGTCCGTCAAAAGGGAGCGGCCGTCTTCCGCCTGGGTCACTTTTCCCACGGTCAGAGGGTATTCATTATCGGGAACGATTCCCGCGATCAGCAGCATGCTCCATCCCCCCTTCCCAGATATTCAGCGCTACCTCAAAAGCACGATCCAGCATCAGGCCGCAAAGTGTATGGGCCATTTCCCTGGGCCGCGGCGCTTCGCTAAGCTTTTGGCCGACCAGCATAATATTCAGATAAGGGATATCGGGACAGCCGCCGCCGGATGTATTCACGATCAGACCGCCCTTTTTGGCGAAAACCAGCTTCATATTACCGGCCTTGACCATGACATATTCGTCATAGTTGGTCACCTTGACGGCATTGAGCAATTCGGCGACGCCGTTTAACGGGTGAATCCCGTTATAGATTACTTTCCCTTGCAGGGCTTTTTCCATTGCCCCCTGCTCCATCAGGTTTATTTCCAAAGCCAGGTCACAGCCTTTGCGCAGGCGGGGAGGCGGGGCTACCAATTTACAGGTATATCCGGCGGCCTTAATAATTTTTTCAGCTTTGATTGCTTCTTCCACCGTATCAAAGATGACCAGTCCCTTTTCCGCATCCCCCAGCCGAGCAGCTTTGTCCGGCGCTTTATCCGTTAAACTAAAATTAAAATTTTTCCAAAACATGATCTAACCCCTAACCTGTTACTTGTTTACCCTCTTTCGCGGATGTCTTAAAAGAAAAACTCTCACTCATGAAATATCCGACCAAACCGGTAAAAATCAAACCGATTACGACGGCTACCGGTCCGTTTGCGCTGGGTCCGCCTGCGCTGGAGGCCAGAAGAAAGTTATGGGCAAAGGCCGCACCGGCAATCATCCCCATAATCGTTACAGCCGCGTCGGTATCGCCCTCCGAGGCCAGGATCGTCTGGCGCAGCGGACAGCCCCCCAGCAGCGTGGCGGTTACACCTGCCAAAACCATGCCCAGGAAGTTCCAGACCTGATTGGTATGGGCAATCGGCTGTTCCATAAAGCTTAACTTAAAGTTCCCGAGAGCCAGGTTGACGATTAAAACACCCGCAAAACAAGCCGCAATCCCGCTGAACAGATACGTATCCTTTACCAGAAAGAGGTCTCTCCACCCGCCGACAAAACACATCCTGGTACGCTGGGCCAAAGCGCCGATAATTAAACCGACCAGCAGGGAGATCAGCAGGGGAGCATGCGCCGCGCCGGGGCCCGATTGACTGAAAATAACAAAAGCCGGCTGTACAAATACAAGGATCAGCAGGGCCACCATGATCACCGGCATCAGCCAGCCGGCTGCGGGATAGGTAGCGGTAGCCCGGCCCAGGTTAAAGCCTCGTTTCAGGAAATAGATACCGGCTAATGCTCCTACAATAGTCCCGAATATACCGGCTACGGCATTGAGGTCACCGCCGCCTAAACGCAAGACCGCTCTGACGGGACAGCCCAAAAATACCAGCGCGCCAATCATGAAGAAGGCGCCTAAGACAAAGCGGACCATCGTATTGGAACCCCCGCGCGCCCGGAAGTCTCCGAACGCCACAGCCGTAATCACCGCGCCCAGGGCAATACCCATGATTTCCGGGCGCAGATACTGCACCACTTCCGCCCGGTGCAATCCCAGCGCGCCCGCAACATCCCGGTAAAAACAGGCCAGGCAAACGCCCATGTTGGCCGGGTTGCCGAATTTGACCATCAATCCGGCCAATACCCCAACAATAAGTCCTGCCGCAATCATGAAGCTTTTGGAATTGAGTCCTTTCATTAATATCCAAACCTCCTCTAATATATAAAAAATAATTACTAAGAATAATAATTCACTTGCTGCTTGTGAATTCCTGCACCATAAAAACATTTAATGGAAATGGCTGGAAGTATAAAATTTTGTTATAAAATAAAAAAAGTCTGTCGCAAAATAGCGGATGTGTCATTCTGAGACCATTAATGGTTGAAGAATCTTAGAAACCGAGGTAATTTTTCCCGATTTTGACTAAGATCCTTCGTTTTACTCAGGATGACAGGCTATGTTGCGACAGCCCCTTTATTTAAACCTGGTTTAAGCCTGTTTAGAATTTGCTGTTAAACCGCTTCTCCCACGCCTCGATCAGCTGCGGGCGGAAATTGGGATGGGCGATGTTAATCAGAGCGCGGCCGCGGTCTTTCACGGTCTTGCCGCGCAAGTCCGCAATGCCGTATTCAGTAACAATATAGTGGACGTCGGTCCGGGAGGTAGTGACAACGGCGCCTTCATCCAAAAGCGGCACGATGCGGGAAACTTTATCGTTGGAGGCAGTGGAAAGCATGGCGATGATGGACTTGCCGCCCGGCGCCATGCCGGCCCCGCGGACGAAGTCCACCTGGCCGCCCACGCCGGAAAACTGCCTGTACCCGATAGTCTCGGAGGCAACCTGGCCCAGCAGGTCTACCTGTACGCAGGAATTGATGGAGACCAGATTATGGTTCTGCATAATGGTTACGGGATTATTGACATAATCCACCGAATACATTTCCACTGTGGGGTTGTTATCGACGAAATCATAGAGCCTCTTCGTACCCATCAGGAAGGTGACGATCATTTTGCCCTTATGCAGGGTTTTCTTCCTGTTGGTAATGACGCCGGCCTCCACCAGTTCCACTACGCCGTCGGAAAACATTTCGGAGTGAATGCCCAGGTCCTTCTTGTCCTTCAGAAATAACAGCACCGCGTCAGGTATGGCGCCGATGCCGAGCTGCAGGGTGGAGCCGTCTTGGATGAGCTTCGCGCAGTTTTCCCCGATGGCGCGCTCGGCTTCGGTGATGACGGGGGGCTGTAGTTCTACCAGCGGGCGCGAATCCTCCACAAAATAATCGATCTCCGAAACATGCACAAAAGAATCGCCCATTGTCCGGGGCATCTGGTCATTGACCTGGACGATGACGGTTTTGGCGCATTCCAGCGCCGACTTGGTATAGTCCACCGAAGTGCCCAGGCTGACATAACCGTGCGCATCCGGTGGAGTAACCTGGGTCATTAAGACATCCACCGGTAATATTCCTTCCTTGAACAATTTGGGGACCTGATGGAAGAAGCAAGGCGTAAAGTCCGCTCTTCCCTCATTGACCGCGGCCCTGGTTGCGCCGCCCACAAAAATGGCGTTATGCCGGAAATGCTTTTCCATCCCCGGCTGCACATATAACCCTTTGCCCATAGCTACCATATGTACGATTTCCACATTTTCATAAGCCTCTTTATTGGCGACCATCGCTTCAATTAAAGCGGGCGGCTCCGCGACACTGTGCCCGGTGACAACCCTGTCCCCGGATTTGATGCGCCTGACCGCTTCTTGGGCGGAAACCAGCCTCTCTTTGTAGAGTTCTTTCCAATCCATGCACACCGCTCCTTCAGCTTATTTTTTAAAGGTATTCTTTCAACTTTTCCACGACCTGCTCAAAACTTTGCTCGTTCGTCACGAAGATAATATCTTTTGTATAATTCAGCCCGGTATAATCAGCGCAATTGCTGGTGCAACCGGAAATAACCAGCAGGAAGTCATATCTTTTCTCCGGCCGGACGGCTTCAAAGCTGATTTTATCTTGAAATCTATCCTGGAGCCGCGCAAAAAATCCGCCCCGGTCAAACCGGGGATTGCAGCCGCCGCAATATTTTACACCTGCTGTTATGCCTGCTGAAACCATCGCCTCACCTGTAATTATTATTTTTTGAAAAAAGCGGGGTAATTGCTTACCCCGCTTCATATGAACACTTACTTCTTCTTGTTCTGGCTTTCGTCAATGCGCGCGATTTTCTTAGCCAGTTCTTTTTTCTGTTCGATGTTGCCTTGTCTGGCAATCATAATGCGCTGCGCCTGGGGGGACCCCGCGCCATGCATCGACTCGGTGCGGTAGCCCACTGCCGCTGTTCCCAGGGTGATATTTTCAATCAGCCTTAAGACGCGCATGCGGTTTTCCGTGGAGACGGAGTTGATGCCCTGGAGGTATTTATCGATATATTTGCCCAGTTTCGGATGGCGGAAATCCTGCTCCGCAGGCATGGTCACCATCAGACCGCCGGCGATATCTTCGGCGAGGCGAGTGATCTCATAGGGGAAGCGGGTGATATTCTGCTTACATACGTTGGCCAGCAAGAGGTCAATCAGATAGTTGCCCGCTTCGGTGGGATAACCCTGGGAAGAACAGGCAATGCCGGTACAGTACAGGGTTTCGTTCAGATGGACCATTTCAATCAGTTTGTCTTTAACATGAGAAGCTTTGTTGGCCCCGTTATAGTCGGCCGCCAATGCCGCCGCGCCGATTAAGACGTCGCCCACGCCGACTTTGCAGCCGCCGTAGCTTTGTCTATGATAACCGGCAAAACGTTCTACAAGCATGCCGGCGAATTCCGTTTCGCCGTTTAAGAAAATACGCTCATTGGGTACAAAGACGTCCTCGAAAATAGTCAGCGCTTCGTGACCGCCGAACTGCTTGTTACCCACGTCGATATCGGCGCCTTCTTCCAGCTTCCGGGTATCGCAGGACTGGCGCCCGTAAATCATGAAGACGCCTTCGGCATCGGTAGGTACCGCAAAAGAAATCGCGTAATCCTTATCCTCGGGGCGCATGGAAATGGTCGGCATGACGATGACTTCCTGGGAGTTGACAATACCGGTCTGGTGCACTTTGGCGCCTCTGACCACCACGCCGTCGGGCCTTCTTTCCACGACCCGGAGGTACATATCCGGATCAGCCTGTTCCGTCGGATTCTTGCTCCGATCGCCTTTGGGGTCGGTCATGGCGCCATCGACGGTATAGTCTTTGTCCTGAATCATGGTCCAGTATTTTTTGAAGTTTTCAAAATAACTGGTGCCATGGGCTTTGTCAATTTCGTAGGTTGTGGAATAGATGGCGTTGGCAGCGTCCAGTCCGACACATCTCTGGAAACAGGAAGCCGTCTGCTGGCCTAATAATCTTTGCATTTTCACTTTCTTGATGAGGTCTTCCGTACTCTGATGCAAGTGAGCAAAGCGGTTGATTTTGTTCCCGGTCAGGTTGGACGTGGCCGTCATCAGGTCTTCATATTCCGGATGCTGCGCCAGTTCGTAAGTCATGGCGACGGAGTTCATAGACGGTTTGATAATCGGATGGTCGACGGGGTTTTCCACCAACTCCCCGAACATGTATACTTTGAGTTTCAGTTTCCTTAAGGATTCGATGTATTCTTCCCTGGTCATCAATGGCATGATAAACCCTCCTCTTATTTTAAATATTCTCACTTCTTACCGCAGAAAGATCCACTGGTATAAATATTATATAGCAAAAACCTTGCCAACTTTGATAAAGCGCGGCAGCACGCGCGTGCGCGGCATCCACATCTTTTATTATACATAACTTTGTTGCATTATAGCAACAACTTCTTTGTGCCGAAAACCTTTCCTTTCCTCAGCTGGTTTACTTCTGCCGGGAACAGGCGCTTGTATGCATTTATGCAACACTCGTTTAGGTTTTGCCAACACTATATTTTGCGATGGCTTCATTCTGCCGATGCTTCATTCCTGCCGGTATTTTTTGCGCTTGCGGACAAAAGTAGCCGCGTCAATTTGCAGCGCTTTAGCCGCCGCGCGGACATTGCCAAACTTCCGGTAAGCTTTTTGCAATAATTGGGCCTCCACCAGATTCACCGCTTCCTTTAAGGGCATGATCTCCTCCGGGTAAGGAAAAGTCACTCCTCCCGCCGTGTTTTGCAGCTGTTTGGGCAAATCCTCTTTGACTATGGTGTCTCCTGCGCTCATCACCGCGGTTCTTTCCACGATATTCTTCAGTTCGCGGACATTGCCCGGCCAATCGTAGGCGCACAATAATTTCAGCGTTTCCCCACTGAAAGATTTCTGCAGACCGTATTTTTTATTAATCTCTTTTAAAAAATGCCGCAAGAGCGGCAAGATATCCTGCTGTCTTTCCCGTAAAGGCGGTATGGTGATCGGAATAACATGGAGACGGTAATAGAGGTCTTTCCTGAAAACACCCTGCCGGACCATTTCTTCCAAGTTCTTATTGGTCGCCGCAATGACCCGGACGTCTACTTTAATAGGTTTAACGCCGCCGATTTTCTTGATTTCATGTTCCTGCAGCACCCGTAAGAGCTTGGTCTGCACATGCATACTGAGTTCCCCGATCTCATCGAGGAAAACGGTGCCGCCGTCGGCTACTTCAAAGAGACCGGCCTTGCCTTCTGTGCGGGCGCCGGTAAAAGAGCCCTTCTCATAGCCGAACATCTCCAGTTCGATAAGGGTTTCCGGCATTTCCCCGCAATTGATGCTGATAAACGGTTTCTCCTTACGCAGACTGTTTTTATAAATCAGCTTGGCAATTTCTTCCTTGCCCACGCCGGTCTCGCCGAAAATAATCACGGTGGAATCCGTGGCGGCCACTTTCTTAGCGTTCTGCATGATATGAAGCATTTTCATGTCTTCGGCCACGATATCTTCACTGGATAGGAGCTGGGAGCGAATTTGCTGGATTTCAAGGTAATATTTTTGGGCCAGCCGCTCCTTTTCTTCCAGTTCACCCTTCAGCTCAGACAATTCCGTAATGTCCCGCACGTTGGTTACCACCATGGTGATTTTGCCTTCTTCGTCAAAGATTGGCGTAGACGTTACCAACGCCTTTTTACCGGTTTTGAAATTCTGGCGAATGGTGTTTACTTTCTTATTCTGCAGCACCAAAAGGGTTGCTGATTCCGAAATATAGCCTTCTTTGACCAAGTCAACCATATTTTTACCGATAATTTCTTCTCTTTTCAAACCGGTGATACGCTCATAAGCCTTATTGACCCGCAGGGTATTGGCCTCGCCGTCGGTGATATAGATTCCATCATAAGAAGATTCGATGACTTCATCAATAAATGCTTCCACCGTTTTATCCTCCCCGCCTGATTTGACATGCTTTCCTTATATAATAGCATAATCTTATGAACTAATATAAAGGCGCTCCTGGTAAAATGTAAATATACTGCACTGGCGAACCAGGCATATCCGCCTTGAATCGACATAAAACCAATTGAAATTACTAGTACTTTATGGTAATCTGCAATTGGTTTTATTTTATTTTTTCCTATATAAAGAGATGAACGGAGGAGTTAAAAGAGATGGACAAGTTTTTCAAGCTGCAAGAAAACGGCACGACGGTTTCGACTGAAGTAATCGCAGGTTTCACTACATTTTTTGCCATGTCGTACATTATTTTTGTCAACCCCGCTATTCTCTCGCAAACCGGTATTCCCTGGGGCGCAATTTTCATGGCCACGATTATCGCAGCCGCTATCGGCACACTCATCATGGGTCTGTTTGCCAATGTACCCTACGCGCAGGCTCCCGGCATGGGCCTGAACGCCTTCTTTACCTATACCGTGGTTTTTGCCCTGGGCTTTTCCTGGCAGCAAGCGCTGGCCATGGTCTTCCTCTGCGGTATCATTAATATTATTCTTACCGTCACTAAAATCCGTAAATCCATCATTAGAGCCATTCCCTCCGGCCTGCAAAACGCTATCGGCGGCGGCATCGGTATTTTTATCGCCTATATCGGCATTAAAAACGCCGGACTCTTAAGCTTTACCTTAGACCCGGGCACCTATATCGCCCTGGACGGCGGAACCATTATCGGCAGTTCCTCAGCCATCCCGGCGCTGGTAACCTTAAACAGTCCCGCGGTGTTGCTGGCCTTGATCGGTCTGCTGCTCACGGTAGCCCTGCTGGTCCTGAAAGTCCGCGCCGCTATCCTGCTTGGCATTATCATCACGACCATCATTGGCATTCCGATGGGTATCGTGGACCTCTCTGCAGTCGGTGTGACCAATGATATGGGCACCACTTTCGCTGAACTGGGCGCTGTCTTCGGCGTAATTTTCAGCGGCGAGGGTTTTGCTTCCCTCTTTGCCGACGCAAGCAAGCTTCCCCTTGTCTTGATTACGGTCTTTGCTTTCAGCCTTTCCGACATCTTTGACACCATCGGCACTTTCATCGGTACCGGCCGTAAAACCGGCATCTTCAATGAGGAAGATATCAAAACCCTGGAGACAAGCTCCGGCTTCAGTTCCAAAATGGACAAAGCTTTATTCGCGGACTCCATCGCCACCTCCATCGGCGCGCTGGTCGGCACCTCCAATACCACCACCTATGTGGAAAGCGCAGCCGGTATCGGCGCGGGCGGAAAGACCGGCCTAACCAGCGTCGTTACCGCTATCTTGTTCATCCTGGCAATGTTCCTGGCTCCGGTAGCAGGCCTGGTGCCCGCCGCCGCAACGGCGCCCGCTTTGATTGTGGTCGGGATCATGATGATGTCCGCTTTCAAGGAAATCGAATGGGATAACTTGGACGAAGCGATTCCCGCCTTCTTTGCCGGGGTGTTCATGGCCTTCTGCTACAGCATCTCTTACGGGATTGCCACCGGTTTTCTCTTCTACTGCATAGTCAAGATTTTTAAAGGGAAATTTAATGAGGTTCATCCTATCTTAAGCATATCCACCCTGCTCTTCATCATCAACTTTATCATTATGGCTGTAATTTAAGCAGCCCATTGACATCAACCTTAAAATAAACAAAAGGATTTGGTTAAATGCATTATTCACTTACCGTGGCCGGACTGCTCCGGAAATTGCCTATTTGCCAGGTCAAGGACGATTTATATATCGCCGGATTCTCTGTTTTCGGCGATGTGGAGGTGACCGAAGCCTGTGCCAAAGCTTTACTGGAATTGGCCCCGGAGTACGATTACCTGATTACGCCGGAAGCTAAAAGTATCCCGCTGGCTTATGAGATGGCGCGCCGAAGCGGAAAAATGAGATACTTCATCGCCCGCAAGTCGCCCAAGCTCTATATGAGCGGCATCTTTGCCACGGAGGTCAATTCCATCACCACAGCCCATACGCAGCGTCTCTATCTGGACCAGTCCGAAGCCGAAATGATTCGGGGCAAAAACATGCTGCTGGTGGATGACGTCATTTCTACAGGTCAATCCATCAACGCATTGGAGAAACTGGTAACCATGGCCGGGGGCCGGATAGCCGGCCGGATGGCCGTCCTGGCCGAAGGCGAGGCAGCGGACAGGGAGGATATCATCTTCCTGGAGAAACTTCCGCTCTTCAACGCGGACGGAACGATCAAAGGATAGAAAGAAGAGCTGAGACCGCTTAAGGTGGTCTCAGCTCTCTTTAAGGGGTTTATCTATGAAAACGAAACTTACTCTGCAATACTTACCCATTTCTTGTTTTTCTGTAATTTTGGGTCTTAGCGGACTTGTCTTTGCCCTGCAAAACTGTGAAGAAATCCTGCAAATGAACAGGAATATCAGCAGCGGCCTTTTATATGCCGTTATTCTCCTCTTCTTCTATCTGTCCGGTTTATATTTCATGAAGATTCTCCACCATCGGTCAGCCGTGCTTGAGGAGATAAATCATCCGGTCCTGCTCAATTTTTTTCCTGCGTTCACAATCAACCTGGTATTAATCAGCACCGCTTTGCTGGAAATCAATCCGACTATATCCAAAGTGCTCTGGTCCACCGGCACATCCTTGCATTTCTTGCTCACCCTGACCATCCTTTCAGTATGGACCCGCCGAACCAATATTAAACTGTCCCATTTTAATCCGTCCTGGTTCATTCCCGTTGTGGGCAACATCATTATTCCCATCGCCGGCGCACGTCATTTCAGCCTTGAATTCATTTGGTTCTTTTTCAGCATCGGCATCTTCTTTTGGTTTGCCCTCTTTACAATTTTCTTGTATCGGATATTCTTTCATGCGCCTTTATCCGAACAGATAACGCCGACATTATTTATCCTCATTGCGCCGCCTGCGGTCGGTTCCGTTTCTTATACCGTATTAAACGGCGGTATTGATAATTTCACCAGGCTCCTTTATTTTTTTGCCCTTTTCATGCTCATTTTGCTGCTTACCCAGATAGATCTTTTTTTAAAATTAAAATTCTTCATGTCCTGGTGGGCCTATACCTTTCCGCTAGCCGCCGTAACTTTAGCCACAGCGATGATGTACAAACAAAGCGGACACGTCTTTTATAAGATTCTGTTCTTCCCGCTCCTGGGCTTCTTGGTACTGGTCATTATACTTCTGGTGTATCTGACCTTGCGGGCGCTCTTTAATTCCTCATCGTCCTGAGATAACCCGGTCTCTGTACCGGCAGCGGGTAATACGGTTTCACCCGTTTTCGCTTGCTTTTTATTCTTTTTGTTTAGAGCCTTCTGACACAACCCCTTTTTTGTTAAAATACAGACATACTATTAAAGAAAAGACAGGAGAGTGGCCTATGAACTGGACATTTGCAGACGGACGCATCATCGGGACAAACGAAAAAGGTGAAGTAATGGCGGAAACTACCTATGTGTATACAGACAATGGAGCGGTCGATATCGATCATACTTACGTGAATCCCCTGCTCCGGGGACAAGGCGTAGCGGATAAAATGATGACGGTTGTGGCTAATCACTTGCGGGAAAAAGGACTAAAAGCTGCAGCCAGCTGCTCCTATGCCAATCTGTGGCTGAGGAAAAATGAAAAGGATTACGCGGATATAATCTCTGAAGCCCTTAGCGGGCAATCCCTGGCCTGCCGCATTGACGGCATACACTAACTGCGCATTACCCGCATAGCGTTTAGGATGGCTAAAAGCGCCACACCCACGTCGGCGAAGACAGCTTCCCAGATAGTAGCCAGCCCGCCGGCGCCCAGGATGAGCACGACGCCTTTGACGGCCAGGGAGAAGATAATATTCTGCCAGACGATGGCGTTGGTCTTCCGAGCGACTTTAATTGCCTGCGCCAGCTTGGAAGGCTCATCCGTCATCAGGACTACGTCGGCCGCCTCGATGGCCGCATCCGAACCCAGCCCCATCGCCACGCCCACGTCAGCCCGCGCCAATACCGGCGCGTCATTGATGCCATCGCCGACAAAGACCAGGGAACCTCTTTCTTTTTGCCGGTACAGCTCTTCGAGCTGTTCCACTTTTTCGTGAGGCAAAAGCTCACTGAAATAGTCATCCAGCTGCAGTTTCTCGCTGACCTCCCGGGCAGTAACCTTGCTATCCCCGGTCAGCATATACAGTTTGCGTACACCTGCTGCTTTAAGTTCCTCAACAGCCTTTGGGCTGTCTTCTTTTATCTCATCGGAGATTTGCAGATATCCCGCATAGGCGCCGCCTACCGCAAGATGCACCACCGTTCCGGTAAAAGCGGGCACATTATCTGCAGGGATACCCGCCTGCTGCATCAACTTCAGGCTGCCCGCCAGGACGCTTTTTCCGGCAATAACAGCCGTGACGCCATAACCTGCTTTTTCCTCATAGGATTCGATCTCAGCGGCATTCATCCCTTTTGCTGCGGATTCCTGATAAGCCTCCAGAATGGATTTGGCGATAGGATGCCCGGAATAATACTCGGCCAGGGCGGCATACTCCAACAGCCGGTCCGGGCTGAATTCGCCGGCCGGGTGCAGGGCGGTAACCCTGAAAACCCCCTTGGTCAGCGTCCCTGTCTTATCAAAGACAACCGTATCCACTTTATTCAGCGCTTCGAGGTAATTTCCGCCTTTGACCAGGATGCCGTTCCTGGAGGCGCCGCCGATACCGCCAAAAAAGCTTAAGGGAATGGATATTACCAGTGCGCACGGGCAGGAGACAACCAGAAAGATCAGGGCCCGGTAAAACCACGCCGAGAAACTTCCGCCGGTCAAAAGGGGCGGCAGGACAGCCAGCGCCGCGGCAGTAATAACCACAGCGGGCGTATAATACTTAGCAAATTTCGTGATAAAATTCTCCATCGGCGCTTTCTTCGCCGCGGCTTTTTCCACCAGCTCCAATATTTTCGCTACGGTGGATTCACAAAAAATCTTACTGACTTTTACCTGCAGCAGCCCGCTGGTATTGATGGAACCGCTTAAAACCGCGTCCCCGGCCTCAACCCGGCGCGGTACCGCTTCGCCGGTCAGGGCGGAGGTATCCACCATGGAAGTTCCCTCTATTATTGTTCCGTCCAGCGGCACCCGTTCTCCCGGCTTTACCAGGATTATATCCCCGGCCTGGACCTCCTCCGCACGAACCGTGGATACTTGCTCTCCTGTTTTCAGGTTGGCGTAATCCGGGCGGATATCCATCAAAGCGCGGATAGAACGGCGGGAGCGGTCCACGGCATGATCCTGAAATGTTTCGCCGATCTGATAAAAGAGCATGACCGCCACGCCTTCCGCATACTGGCCGATGCCAAAAGCTCCCACGGTAGCGATGGTCATCAGGAAATTTTCATCAAAGATCTGACCGCGCCGGATATTTTTTATGGCACGGAGCAGAATATCGCCTCCGATTAATAAATAGGCGATCAGAAAAAGCGGCAAAACCAGACCGGCAGGCAGCGGGGCAAAAATAGCCGCCAGATAAAGAATCGCCCCTGTGCCTAATTTAATTAGCGGGCTCGCTTTGTGTTCGTGTTCATGTTCTTCCGTTATACCCTGCAGCTTAGTTGCGCAGTGCTCACAGCAGCCTTCGTGAGCATGTCCGGTCTGTACCGTTTCAGGGTGTTCATGTTGGGTATGTTCAGCATGTTCTGTCATTTCACTTGCTCCTTACTCTATTTCCGTTTTTCTAGTTTAATCATGCCTGATATGGGCCAGTCCCTGGATAAAGAAGTTAAGGATATGCTCATCATCTAAAGAATAAAAGACATTCTTCCCGTCCTTCCTGAATTTGACCAGGCGCAAGTTTCTGAGCACTCTCAGCTGGTGGGAGATGGAGGATTGGGACATCTCCAGCGTCTCTTCCAGCTCACAGACGCATAATTCTTGCTGCGACAAGGCGTGCAGGATGCGTATACGGGTAGCGTCGCCCATAGCCTTAAACACTTCGGAAAGGCCTAAGACCTCCTCCGGGCTAAGACTGTTGGCCTTGACCTCCCGGACATGCTCGCTGTTGACGCATTTTTCGACACACACTTCCACCGTTTCTACCGCAGCTGGGGCCATATTTTCGCCCGGTATTTTCAGATCATCCATCATAATATTATACTCCTTATATGAATAATTGCTCATGTGTTCTGATTTTAATATAATACGCTGCAGACAATTTGTAAAGAAGTTTTTACAGAATAAAAAAGACGTTTCCCCAGTCTAATGCCAAGACTTCAGGAAACGTCTTTTATTTTTGGTTTAAGCAATCCTATAAAGACTGCGGGCAAAACCGTTTATAGCCGAGGGCTCATTGTATAAAAAATTTGATTGTTTAGTTGAACAGAGGAATTATCTTCTGGAGATTGGTGAAAATAAGGGTCTAAGGAATAAAATTTAATTGCTTGCAGTAAGCTCGGAGGTATGAAGATGCTTGTTGTTGGAAGAAGCATACCGAAAAAAGAATCCTGGTATAAAGTTACCGGCGCAGCCAAGTATAACGCCGATTATAATGAAACCGGACAACTATATGCCTGGCTGGTCACCAGCATATACGGTCACGCCCTGATCAAAGGAATCGACAAATCTCTCTCTTTAAGCATGCCCGGGGTCCTGGCGGTTGTGACTGGAGACAGTGCGGCCCGTCTGACGGGACCGGCTTTGGAAGACCGCCCGCCCTTGGCCGCTGACCGGGTAAGATATTTCGGAGAGCCTGTAGCTATTGTCGTAGCCAACAGTCCGGTGCAGGCCAAAGAAGCGGCCGGAATGGTCAAGGTAACCTATGAACCCCTTCCTCCGGTAAATTCAATCACGGAAGCGCTGGAAAAAAAAGCCCTTCTCCATGAAGGACTTGCTTTTTACCAGCCCCTCAAACCCAACGACATCTTTGTTCAATCGGGAAGTAATATTGCCAACCAGATCAAGATACGCAAAGGCGATATGGCCCGGGGGTGGTCGGAAAGCGAAACCGTCATTGAATCACGGGCAACCCTCCCCCCCTCTGTCCACGCCGCTATGGAGCCGCGCAACGTCCGGGCGGAGATCAAACCGGACGGCGCCGTATTCATTCATACCTCTTCCCAAGGCCCTTATGATGTAAAAAAAGAAATCAGCAGTTATTTTGGTCTGAATGAAAGCAGGGTCACTGTCCAGGTTCCCTTGGTCGGCGGTGGTTTTGGCGGCAAAACAACGCCCCAGCTGGAAATCCTGGCTGTATTGGCCAGCCAGGCTGTCCATGGGCAGCCGGTCAAACTGGAAGAATCCCGGGAACAGGATTTCACTTCCTCCCCGGGGCATCTCGGTCTGGAAGCCTGCGTTAAGCTGGGGGCCACCCGGGACGGAATGATCAAAGCGCTGGAAATCTCCTGCTGGGTGGATACCGGCGCTTACACCGACTCCGGTGTCAAAATGGCGCGCGCCATTGCCGCCGACTGCGCCGGACCGTACAATATCGAAAACATCCATGGCGATTCTTATTGCATTTATACGAATCATACTTATGTTACGGCTTTCCGCAGCTTTGGCCGCCTTTCCCATACGTTTGCCCTGGAACGGGCCATGGATAAGCTGGCCTACAGCCTGGGAATGGACCCGCTGGAATTAAGGCGCCGCAATCTTATTAAGCCCGGGCAGTATAGCGCTACGGGCGTCCGGCTGAATGCCAGCAACACCGGGAATCTTACGGCATGCCTGGACCGCTTGCAGGAACTGATCAAATGGGAGGAAGGGCTCCGGATCGAAACCGGCCCCCATAAAGTCCGGGCCAAAGGAATCAGCTGTTTTTGGAAAACCTCCAGCACGCCCACCAACGCCTCCGCCGGAGCCCTCATCACTTTTAACCAGGACGGTACGGTCAATCTGAATATTGGCGCGGTAGAAATCGGAATGGGTATAAAAACGGCGCTGGCCCAGCTCCTGGCTGAAAAACTTCGGATGGACATCAACAAAATCAACGTAGTTATGGATGTAAACACTTCGACCAGCCCCTGGCACTGGAAAACCGCGGCCAGCATGACTGGATTCATGGTCGGCAACGCGGTTCTGGAGGCGGCGGAGGATGCAGCCAAGCAACTCTGCCGGATAGCCTCCATTGTCTTAAAATGCCCCCCTGAAGTGCTGGAAGTGGGTGGAGAGAAAGTCTTTCTGAAGGCTGACCCGGCTATTTACGTTGATTTTAAAACCATTGCCTGCGGCTATGAATATCCGGACGGCAACGCCATCGGGGGAGAAATCCTCGGCCGGGGTAATTTTATCATGCACCATCTTAGCCCGATGAACCCCGAAACGGGCGCCGGCAAGACGGGGCCGGCCTGGGCTGTAGGGGCGCAAGCCGTGGAGGTTGAACTGGATACCCTGGATTACACCTATCGGATCCTGAAAGCAGCCACGGTGATCGATGCCGGGAAAATCATCAATCCCCAGAACGCCAGAGGCTTGATCACCGGCGGCATGTGCATGGGCTTGGGTTACGGCTGCCGTGAGGCCAGTCTCTACGATAGCGGAGGGGTCAGGATGAATCCCCAGTTCAGGACCTATCACCTGATGCGCTTCGGGGAACAGCCCGAATACCTGGTGGATTTTGTGGAAACGCCGCAGGTGGACGCCCCCTATGGCATGCGGGGAATCGGCGAACATGGGATCATTGGTATCCCTGCCGCTCTGGCCAATGCCTTATCCACAGCGGCCCAGGTCAGTCTTGACTTCACGCCGTTAACACCCGAAGCTATCTGGAGTACAAAAAAAGGAGGGCCGCAATGATCCCTTTTGATTTCGAATACTATAAGCCGGACACTTATCAAGAAGCGCTCAGCTTATATCAAAGCCTCCATTCCCAGGGAAAAACCGTTTTGTATTACGGCGGGGGAACGGAGGTCATTAGCTTTTCGAGCCTTTACCAATTACATCCCCAAGCCCTGATTGATATCAAAGGGATTCCCGAGTGCGCTGTCTTAGAATTCCAAAATGACCGGCTGATTATAGGCGCGGCCAAAACCTTGGCCCAACTGCAGGAAGCTAACTTTTTCCCCTTGCTCAGCCAATGCGGCGGGCGGGTAGCCGATCATACCATCCGCAACAAAATTACTTTGGGTGGGAATATCTGCTCCCAGCTCCCCTTTCGCGAAGGGATATTAGCCCTTTTAGTCTCCGACTGCGAAGTGGTTATCGCGGGAGCCGACGGGGTCCGGAGAGAACCCCTGAACCAGATCTATACCCAGTCGCTGCAATTAAAGGGCGGCGATTTATTGCTGCAGTTTATCGTCGAGAAAAAGTATACCGGCCTGCCCTTTTATAGTATGAAAAAAACAGCCAACGGCGATGTTGCTTATCCCCAAAACAAGATTGGCTACCCGCTGCTTTCCTCCGCCTTTGTAAAAAAAGACGGGCTCATCCGCGCCGCCTTCAGCGGATTATGCCCGTTTCCTTTTCGTTTGGCTTCCGTAGACAACGCTTTGAATGATAAAACCGGACCGACCCAGGAAAGATTAGAGAAAGTGGTAAAACTTTTGCCGGCGGATATTTTACATGATTTAGAGGGTTCGGCGGCATACCGTACGGCCCTCCTGGGGAATACCCTGTCAAAGGCCTTTGAAGGCTTGGAAGGAGCGGAGTCTCTATGCTAAAAAAACCAAAAAAACTTCTAGGGACAGAGCTGTTGGAATTTACGGTTAACGGGCAAAAAAGAATGGCTGTAGTCCGACCTGCCCATACGCTTTTGGATGTCCTCCGCGATCAAATGGGTTTAACCGGCGCCAAACCCGGCTGCAAAAACGGCGATTGCGGCGCCTGTACGGTACTTGTGGACGGTCAGCCGGTCAAATCCTGCCTGATGCTGGCCGTGGAAGCATGCGGGCATGAAATAACCACCATCGAAGGACTAAAGGGTACGCCAATCCAACAACTCTTTGTACAGGAGTTTGCCTTCCAATGCGGCTATTGCACCTCGGGATTCATTATGAACTGCCATGCGCTGACGCAAATCCACCCGGACGCCGATGAAGCCTTAATCCGGGAATGGCTGCAATCCAACCTTTGCCGGTGCACCGGATATGAAGAAATCAGCAAAGCGATTCATGCAGCGTTGGAACAGCAGAGGTCACGGTGATTTCATTCTGACGGCGGATTCAAATAAAAAACGCTGCCGCAAAATGACACATCCGCCATTTTGCAGCAGCCTCTATGATCGATCAAACAATTTATTATTATTTTATATCGTAGCTTTCGAGTAAAGAGGTTATCTTCTCATCGGGCGCCTCGTTGGAAGAGAATTGGCTCATGATCAGGCCGACCCCAGCCTTATAGTATTCATAAATCGTGGAATTGCCATTGGCAACTTCGATCTTGAGGCAATCCTTAAATTCCCCGGCGGGTGTAGTAACGGTTTCGTTAACACTGATGATTTTTCGCGTTCCGTTGGGCTCTTCCCAGGTGGTCCCGGCCTCCAGCGGGGCTTTGATGACAATAACTTTCTCAGCGGATTCCTCCTCCAGGAAATTCTCGTCTTCATAGGATTCTCCCTGGAAGAAGACCCGGGTGACAGCGTCATCGCTTATTTCGAAGACGGCCGCGCTGACCGTCCCGCCGTTATCTTTGCGGATTTGGCCCTTCTTGCCTTCGGCGAAGACGACTTCTTGCTTAAAGGCGGCAAACTCATTGCCCACCCCATGGTACTCCCATGTACTGCCCTGGGTTAAGGGAAATACGTCCGCTATCGTCCCCGGTGTACCTGAAGTAACCGGCGGCTCCTGGGGAGGCGCGGCATTATTCGTACAACCCGGGGCCAACAGAAGAAGCGCTAACAGAAATACTATCAACACTGTGGAATTATTTTTCATCTTGACACCTCTTTACGATGAATTAATAAAAATAAACCGGTATGGCCTTACTCTAATATTAGCATGCCATACCGTTTGTTTTTCATACAAACTTATCCGGAAACAGGCGCCGGGTATCGAGCAAACCGGTCTTGCTTTTAAGCTTCCGCAATCTTTTTGGCCTGCCAGTCTTTAATGGCTGCATGCAACGCACTGGCGGCCAGATTGGAACAGTGCATTTTGATAGGCGGCAGTCCGTCCAAAGCTTCCGCCACGGCTTTGTTCGTAATATCCAAAGCTTCCTTAATGGTTTTGCCTTTGACCATTTCCGTGACCATGCTGCTGGTGGCGATGGCGGCCCCGCAGCCGAACGTTTTGAATTTAACGTCTTTGATGACATTGTCTTCAATTTGCAGGGTCAGCTTCATAATATCGCCGCAAGCGGCGTTGCCTACTTCCCCCACGCCGCTGGGGTTCTCGATTTCCCCCACATTGCGGGGATTGGTGAAATGGTCCATTACCTTGGCTGAGTACATCTTACATCGCCTTCCCTTCGCGGTTGTATAACGGGGACATGCTGCGCAGGCGTTCCACGATGGGAGGAAAGACCTCCAGCACGTATTCAATATCTTCTGCGGTATTGACGGAACCCAGCGTCATGCGAACCGAACCATGGGCGACTTCGTGCGCCATGCCCATGGCCAAGAGGACATGCGACGGGTCCAGACTGCCGGAGGTACATGCGGAGCCGCTGGAAGCCGCAATACCTTTCATATCCAAGGATAACAGCAATGATTCGCCTTCGACGAATTGAAAACTCAGATTGACGTTATTAGGCAACCGCAGGGTAGGGTGTCCATTTAACTTAACGTGGGGTATTTTGTCCATCAGACCCGTCAACAGACGGTCTCTGAGTTCAGCCAGTCTCGGCATTTCCGTACTTAGTTCCTGAGCGGCCAGTTCCATAGCTTTCCCTAAGCCCACGATGCCGGCAATATTTTCGGTGCCGGAGCGGCGCTTCTTCTCCTGTCCGCCGCCGAATATGCGCGGGGAGAGCTTGGCGCCTTTTCTGACATACAGAAAACCTACGCCTTTGGGTCCGTATAGCTTATGGGCTGAACCGGCCAGGAGGTCCACCGGCAACTTCTGTACGTCAACCGGGATCTTCCCTAAGGATTGAACTGCGTCCGTATGGAAAAGGATACCCTTTTCCCTGGCGATAGCGCCGATTTCTTCAATCGGCTGGATACTGCCCACTTCATTATTGGCATGCATAATGGAAATCAAAACAGTATCCGGGGTAAGCGCCTTTTTTAAATCGTCAACGTTGACAATGCCATGCTCGTCAACCGGCAGTATAGTCAGTTTAAAACCTTTCTGCTGCAGATGTTCGCAAGGGTGCAAGACAGCATGGTGCTCTATGGCTGAAGTAATAATATGCTTCCCCTGGCCGAGATATTTTTCGGTGGAACCCAGGATAGCCATATTATCCGCTTCCGTACCGCCGCTGGTGAAAATAATTTCTTCAGGCTTGGCGTTAATCATAGCGGCAACCTGTTCCCGGGCCTTCTCCAGGCTTTCCCTGGCTTCGCGGCCAAAAGAATGAACACTGGAAGGATTGCCGAATTTTTCGGTCAGATGCTCACAAATGACTTCAGCGACTTCCGAACGTACCGGCGTAGTGGCGCTGTGGTCGAGATAAATCCTTTTCATAATCCATATCTCCTTTACACCAGGCTGAGGATAAAATCAATTCCTAGTAATTTTGTCGGATTTATTATAATGTACCTTCTGGCGAGCCTTTTGTCAATGCTTTCACTCAAAAAATTAATTAATCTGGTTAAATAATTTTGATGTCATGAAAAAGAAGATGCGTACAGTTTCCTGTCCCATCTTCTTTGACTGTTTTGTCTTTCTGAATACAATAAAGGATCTTTTTTCGCTGTAAGATTCTTCGATAGCTGCGCTATCTCAGAATGACAGTTTTTCTCTTTATTCTGCTGATTTCTTCAGAGCCTCGTCCAGATCCCAGAGGATGTCTTCGATGTCTTCAATCCCGATGGAAAGCCTGATTTGGTCGGGCGTCACGCCGGATTTCTTCTGGTCCTCCTCGCTCAGCTGGGAATGGGTGGTGCTGGCCGGATGGATGACCAGGGATTTGGCGTCGGCTACGTTAGCCAGAAGGGAGAAAAGCTGGAGAGCATTGATGAATTTCCCGGCTTCGGGGACGCCGCCTTTGATGCCGAAGGTGAAGATGGAGCCGGCGCCTTTGGGCAGATACTTTTTCGCCAGATCGTAGTATTTGTTGCCCTTTAATCCCGGATAATTCACCCAGCTGACCTGGGGATGGTTATTTAAAAATTCCGCAACCCTTTGCGCGTTTTCCACGTGCCGCTGCACGCGCAAGGACAATGTTTCCAAGCCCTGAATAAACAGCCAGGAATTGAACGGGCTCAGAGCAGCTCCGGTATCCCGCAACAGTTGAACGCGGGCCTTCAGGATATAGGCCAGCGGTCCGAAAGCGTCTGTATAGACCATGCCGTGGTAGCTGGGGTCGGGTTCAGTGAAACCGGGGAAACGCCCGCTCTTCTTCCAATCAAATTTCCCGGAATCCACGATAATCCCGCCGATGGAGGTACCGTGCCCCCCGATGAATTTCGTGGCGGAATGTACGGAGATATCAATCCCGTAATCAAAAGGCTTGAACAGGTAGGGTGTGGCAAACGTGTTATCGATAATGACCGGCAGCCCGTTTTCATGGGCTATTGCCGCGACTTTCTCGAAATCGATGATGTTGATGCCGGGATTGCCGATGGTTTCAATAAAAATAGCCTTGGTCTTATCCGTGATAGCCTTGCGGAAATTCTCCGGATCATCAGGATTCACAAAAACAGTCTTAATGCCCAGTTTTGGCAAAGTAATTAAAAAAAGATTATAGGTACCGCCATAAAGTGTGCCGGCGGAGACAATCTCGTCCCCCGCGCCGGCTATGTTTAAAATAGCATAGGTGATGGCCGCCGAACCGGAAGCTACGGACAGGGCGCCTACTCCGCCTTCCAGAGCGGCAATGCGCTGCTCGAAAACGTCGGAAGTGGGGTTCATAATACGCGTGTAGATATTGCCGAATTCTTTCAAACCAAAGAGATTGGCCGCATGCTCGGTATCATTGAAGACATAGGAGGTGGTCTGGTAGATGGGTACCGCCCTTGCTGCGGTCGTGGGGTCAGGTTTTTGTCCTCCGTGAACTTGCAGGGTATCAAAGTTCAGTTTTCTTTCGCTCATATTCATTCTCCTTTTTGGCATCTTTTAATTATTCATATATGTTTAATATGTTTTAATTGAATAATACTCCCTTTCCTGATGTCTGTCAATACCCTGCTCAAATTAAATTAAGACTTCATCAATAATGCCGCCTCCTATGACGCTCTCACCCTGATAATAGACCACAGCCTGACCCGGCGTCACCGCCCGCTGAGGCTGAGCGAAGCGCACCTCGATCCGCCCGTCCGGGATAGGAGCTATTACCGCAAGGGCCGGCGCCGCCCCATACCTGATTTTTGCCTGGACTTCGATAGGTTCGGTCACTTGCTCCAGAGCAATGAAATTATTGTCTGCAGCCAAGAGAGCGCTGCTGTAATTCTCCTCGGCCCGGCCAACAGTTACGGTATTGGCCGCCGGATTCAAAGAGAGCACATAGGCCGGATAACCCAGCGCAAGCCCCAAACCCTTTCTTTGACCAACAGTATAATAGGGCAGTCCCTCATGCCGTCCGATTACAACGCCTGCGCTGTTGACAAAATTGCCCGGTTTAATCTTTCCCGCCGGGGTCCGCTCGGTG
The DNA here is from genome assembly GCA_034003745.1 of Clostridia bacterium. Taxonomy (GTDB): domain Bacteria; phylum Bacillota; class Peptococcia; order DRI-13; family PHAD01; genus JAVEYA01. The sequence goes on along the minus strand of JAVEYA010000003.1, from coordinate 4,861 downwards.
ATAAACCGCTTATAATCATCGTCGGTAATAAAACAAATTTCCTGGCTTTCCGCCTTATCGGAAACCGGCAAAGCCAATTCTTTGGCTTTTTGCCGGACCAGCGGTTTGGTGTAGCCGCCCAGTGGGAATACGGTATGGGCCAGTTGATCCTGGGTCAGATTATACAGCACGTAACTCTGGTCTTTTTTCTTATCTGCGGCCCTCAGAAGCAGCCGGCGGCCGCTTTTTTCATCATAGCCTGTCCTGGCGTAGTGACCGGTCGCAATATATTCCGCACCTAAACTTTTGGCCTTTTCATAAAAAAGCCCGAATTTCAGATGGCGGTTGCAGGCGATACAGGGGTTGGGCGTCCGGCCCCGCAGATATTCGCCCACAAAATCAGCGATAACCTTATCCTGGAAAACATCGCGAAAATCCATGACATAAAAAGGTATATTTAAAGTTTCGGCCACTTTGCGCGCATCGTCAACCGCGGCAAGGGAGCAGCAGCTTTTGACCCGTGCATCCTCCTCTTCGCATTGCCAGATACGCATGGTTACGCCGATGACCTCATAGCCCTGCTCCAAAAGCAGGCCGGCGGCAACCGAGCTGTCCACGCCGCCGCTCATGCCCACGAGCACACGGGCTTTATTTTCCTTCATAGTATTCAATCAGCACCTGCATCGTCCCGCCGCAGACCATGCCTTCCTCTTCGGCGGCGGAGCCGGTCAGGTCTATCTCCTTGAACTGAGACTTTTTATTTCGGATGACGTCACGGCCAATCAGGGTGATATCGCTTTCCGCGCAGCCGCCGCCAATACTCCCTATAGTCTGTCCATCCGGCCAGACAATCATTTTGGCGCCGGCTTCCCGGGGTACGGAGCCTTGGGAACCAATGACCGTAACGATAGCCACAGCTTCCTGTTCTCTGCTTAATTGCTCCAGAATATCCCGCTCCGGGTCCGGCCAATTGGCTTTTCTGCGGCAGGCAATCACCTGGGCAATGATGGAAACTGCGATTTCCTCCGGCGTCACCGCGCCGATAGGCAGCCCGATCGGGGCCTGTACAGTATCGAGTTTCTCCTGGGAAACGCCCTCTTTCAGCAGTTCGGATTTGACGATATGCACCCTGCGTCGGGAGCCGATCATGCCAATATAGGCCGGATCATACTGCAGGGCCTGTCTTAAAGAAGACTGGTCATGGCGGTGTCCCCGGGTGACGATCACCAGGTAAGAGCCTTGGTTCAGTTCGATTTGCCTGAAACAATCCTGGAAGCTGGTGCAAAGAACCTGGTCGGCCCAGGGAAAACGTCTCTCATTGGCAAAGGAAAGCCTGTCGTCCACAACCGTGATCTTGAAGCCGACCTTGGCGCCAAATTCGGCTAAAGGCACGGCAATATGGCCGCCACCCAGAATAATCAAGCGGGGTTCTGGAAAAAACGGCTCAATAATCCGTGTCACGCCGGCTGTGTCCTGAAAGAACCGGACACGGGCGGAATTGAGCGCCTTTTGAAGCTGCGCCGCCAAAACTTCATCGGTTGCCGGCGCGCCGACAGCCGGAGTCAGGTCCTCTCCGGCAAAGAGGTGTTTTTCGGGCAGAACGCCGCCGGCGCTGTTTTTATCGATGGCGGTGACCAGCGCCGCTTTTTTCCCCGCAGTCAATTCCTGCAGCAAGGAAGCAAAAATGTTCATTTATCTTATCTCCTTTAAGTCAAAGGGCGTTTCCTGATAGACATAATAGTTCAGCCAGTTGGAAAAAAGAAGATTGGCATGGCTGCGCCATTTGACCAGCGGTTCCCGGGTCGGATCATTATCCGGATAGTAATTTTGAGGTACGGCAATAGGTAAGCCTTTATTCACGTCGCGTTCGTATTCGCCGTGCAGCGTTAGCGGGTCGTATTCGGAATGACCGGTCACGAAAATCCGTTTGTTGTCCTTGGAAGCTGCAATATATACACCTGCCCCCGGAGATTCCGAAAGGATTTCTACCTCTTTCACTTTCTCAATATCCTTCCGCCGTACTTCGGTATGCCGGGAATGAGGAACGTAAAACTCATCGTCAAAGCCCCGCAGGAGCTTAACGTGCTTCTTATTGACATAATGCGTGAAGACGCCGAACATTTTGGTATCCAGCTGATATTTGGGCACGCCGTAATAATAATACAGCGCGGCCTGCGCTCCCCAGCAGACGAACAGGGAAGAAAAAACCTGACGGTCGGCCCAGTCCAGAATATCCGTCAGCTCGTGCCAGAAGTCCACTTCCTTATACGGCATCTGCTCCACCGGCGCGCCGGTGATAATAAGCCCGTCAAAGCGCTGGTGTTTGATGCAGTCAAAAGTCTTATAAAACTTAATTAAATGCTCCTGCGGCGTATTCTTGGAAACATGGGTTTTCGGATGCAGCAAAGTAATATTCACTTGCAGGGGTGAGTTTCCTAACAGGCGTAAAATCTGCGTTTCGGTCACCAGCTTGGTGGGCATCAGATTTAAAATTACTATTTCCAATGGGCGGATGTCCTGGTGCGCAGCCCGGTCTTCGCCCATGACGAAAATATTCTCGTCAGTTAATGTTTTCATGGTTGGCAGATTATCGGGTATTTTGATCGGCATGTTCATTCCTCCTAAAAACGCTTTTATGTCATAAGTTTTTATGATTAACTGTTATCCCTATATTCTAACGCCATTCTCATAAATCAGCAAGTAATACCCTTTAACACGAATCGGTTTGACATATTTTGAAGACTAGGGTTAAAATGGGCATAAGGAAGGGAGCCGTTGCCGTGAAATTTTCAACCAAAGCCCAATATGGTCTGCGCGCCATGATAGAATTGGCTCTGCACCATAACCAGGGGCCGATTTCCGTTAAGAACATCGCCGAGCAGCAGGAAATCTCGGAAGCTTATCTGGAACAGCTGATGCGGCTCTTGATTAAACGCGGGCTGGTCAAAAGCCTGCGCGGCGCCCAGGGCGGCTATATCATTGCTCGCGAGCCGGCGGAAATTAAAGTCAGCGAAGTCATCAACGCCCTGGAAGGCCCGGTCAGCCCGGTGGACTGCGTCAAAAGGGAAAACCCCGCCGAGTGTTCTCTTTTTGGCCAATGCGTCTCCCGGATTGTCTGGGAAAAGGTTCGAAACGTCATCGAAGAAGCGCTGGATTCCTTAACCCTGCAGGATCTAAGAAATGAACTTCTGAGCCGTAAACAATCCGCCACTTATTGATCGTATAGAAAGCAAACAGGCTGTGCACTTCACACATGCTCACAGCCTGTTTTTATTTTATACTGCTTTTCATATAAACAGTGTAATCAGCGCCGCTACCATGACAATCATAACGATGCCGTATAAGGCGTTCTTTTTGCTGATGTTCCAGGAGGCTTCTCCCGTCAGGCCCGACAGAATTAAATTCATGGCTGAAAAAGGCGACAGCAGGATAGCCGCGGTCCAGCCCAGGAGTATAGCCAGGCTGAACTCCAGCGTAGAAAGATTTAAGAGGGCCGGCTGCAGCGCCCCCAGCAGCGCCGAACCGGTAACAACCGGATGAATCCCTCCAAGGGAGAACAAGACCATTAAGATGCAAATAAAGACAATCAGTAAGAACGGATGCCGGCTCAAACTTTCCGGAATAAACCGGACGATATATTCCCCGGCCCCCGACAGCTCCAAAGCCTTACCCAGAAAACCCGCCACCGTAAATAAGACAACTTCATTTTTGGATTTCAGGATATTTTGCCGGTAGTAATGCGCCAAGCCGCTCTTAAGTTCAGGGCCCTTGTTCATCACCAAGGCGCAGCCGACGGGAAACAGCAGCGCCACGATGGAAACGATAATCAATAACTGCCAGTTTGTGAAAAGGTCGAAGAGCAGGATAGCTAAAAGCAGACTCACAATTAACAGCACCAGGGAAAGAATATGCGACCAGTTGATGTGGATTTCCTCTTGGCGGGAGGGTTTGAAAACCCATTCAGGATGCCGGGCCAGCTTAATTCTCTGATACACAAAGGACAAAAGCAAGCAGGCCAGCACAAGGCCGAAGCCATAAGGAATAATGGTAAACCAGGAAACGCCCTGGGTGCTTACTACAGCCGCCATGGAAGCCCAGGTGGGCGACCAGAAGCCGGTGGTGACATAACCGTGAATCATAGCGATGCGCATCAATTTCTCTGCCTTGATTTCCCGGGCGCTGCCGATAAAAATTTCATAGACCAGGGCCACCGCGCCCACGCTGATAATGCCCCCCAACAGATGCGCCACCAGAAAAATCAGCAGGGAAAAAGTGAGGATATTGCCAATATTCTGCCGGGCCACGTTCTTCAGTTCTTGTTCATAGTCGTTATAGAAAAAGGGCATGCCTAAAATAGGCACAACCAAAAACAGCGTCACCAGACCGGCATTGTTGGCTATGGCAGCCAGCCAATCCAACCAGGACGCTTTTATAGCAAACAGAATCATTGCCCCAATGACTAAAAGTCCGAGAGAAACGGTTTTCGTGACTTTGGGCATCCCCAGAAAACCTTGCAGAAGTACAAAGGCAAGGATAAATCCGTTTAGTACGGCCAGCGCCGGTATGGCTGTGAAATAACTGAGAAGATAGGTAAGAATAAATAAAATTATCAACAGCCGTCGAATATGATAAAAAGGCACCTGATCACTTCCGTCCCACTACGCCATAATATTGCGGAAAAGCTGAGACGCTCCGTCCTGCAAGATATCATAAACCGGTACGGTAAGCGCCCTTTTCATTTTATCCAGCAATTCATCCTTATCCACATAAGCTTCGGCATAAAAGGCTGAACGAATATCATAGAGCGGATAATAAGGATTGACGGACACTGCCGCAAGACGCACTGCATAGAGCACGCCGACTTTAACCTGATCCCGCGCCA
>JAVEYA010000002.1:0-69996 GCA_034003745.1 Clostridia bacterium | reverse complement strand
AGACCATTTTTTCCGCTTCTGCCCTGATTCCCAGCAGCTTCTCTTCAATTCTGCGGTACATCTTGGCAATCGCTTCTTTGCCATAATAAATCATTTCGGTGTCATGGCAGTAACCGACAATGTCGGCATCTAAATATCTTACTTTCTCCAGTGAATCCAGCGTCAGCTGAAAACCCTGGTAATACATGGCCAAATATTCATCGGTCTTATCGTAATAACAGCCGACTGCGTCAGACATTATGACCGCCTTTTCCGAAGGCAAATACGCTGTCAGGGCGCAGGCAGAATGGCCGGGGGTGGCCAGGAAGTGAATGTCCACTCCGCCCAGATTTAAGGTCTGGCCGTCTTCGATGAGATTCTCCACTGCCATGGTCTCGTAGGGCAAAAAAGGCGGCAGCGAGTCAAATTCGCCGTTTTCCAGGAGCCGGGTACAATATTTTTCGTCGTTTATCCGGAATTGATTCACGATCTTTTCTTTGGCCAGCACCTCGCGGGCTTTGGGCGAACCCCAAACCTGCGCGTTGGGAAAAATCTTTTTCATGTAAGGCAGGCCGCAGACATGGTCCCAATGCGCATGCAGCACGACGAGATGGCCGATATCCTCATTTTTGACGCCCAGTTTCCGAAGCTGTTCTTCCAGCAGGGGGACGGAACCGCTGACGCCCAAATCCAGCAAAGTACAGGGATTCCCGAGCACCAGGTAGGTCAAGAATAAATCCTGACCCAGGATATATAATTTGTCTGTAAGCTTAATCGGGAGTTTTTGCAAAAGCGGCTCCTCCTTTACGTCAGGGATAACCTGGGTCGATCTAAATGCTAACGGGAGAGGCTCCGAGGTCTTATCAGAGGTTTATCTAAATGCTCACGGGAGAGGCTCCGGAGTCTTATCAGTGGTCTACATAAATATCTTCTCGGGATCGGCCACATTGCGCAGGATGTAGAGCTCATCCTCCGTGGGCGGGACTACCGGTTTGGCTCGGGAAGTATCGATGGCAAAGCCGGTATTTTCTTTTATCATTTCCAAAGTTACATCCAGATCGGCATAGTATTCGGACACATACATTACTTTGGTATCGGCATCGAATTTCATGACGCCCATGGTGGTAACCACCGCGGCCGGTCCGCCCTGATAGCCCAGCTCGCTTCTGTCTACCAGCGCGCCTTGAATCCGCTTGCCGTCTTTATAGGGGTAAAGCTTCCAGCCCGGCGTGGTCAGATAGTCCACCTTCTCCACCAGGCGGCGTTTTTCATGGGCAATGATAATCAGATTTCTCTTGGCCAGGGCCCCGATGTCGCTGGCCCCGCCGGAGCCCGGCAAACGCACGTCCGCGTTTTTATAAGACCCTAAGACCGTAGAGTTCAAATTGCCGTACATATCCACCTGAGCGCCGCCCAGGAAGCCTAAATCAATGCGGCCTTGCTGCAGAATCATGCCCATCATCTGGACCGGATCGGCTACCCAGGGCGCGCCGACAAAACCCCGCGGGTCAGCCACGCAGGAGGGCAGAGCGGCCGGATTGCTGTTATAGGGGCCGGCTTCCATCAGGATCACCGCGTCTTTGGCATGACAGTTCTTGGCGATAATCGCGGCTACCAGCGGCATACCGGTGCCGACGATCACTTTTTCCCCGTTTTTGATTTGACGAGAGGCATGGACAGCCATGGATTCACGCAAATTATATGCTTTCATCATCTTTCCCCTCCCTTTCCTACGGTTTTCTCTTCAGGAACGCGTTATAGCCCAGACCGGGATCGGAACGCAGCGCCAAAATCTTCCTGACGCCGAGCTTTTCCAGATACGTCATATGGTCAGGCACATCTTTGACCCATTCCTGCAGCCACTGCTGGTAGGTTTCTTCCTTCTTCGTCGCGTCCACCATCTTATTGTAAAACTCAAAGTCCAAATCGTACGCGCCGTGCACCACAGTGGGATGTCCGCCGTAAGGGACTTCGACGATATCGTTCACAAATTCCGAAGGGATGCTGTTCAATTCCGGGTGCTTCTGCAGGTATTCTTCTGTTGTGACCAGCTCCGTGGTAACGATGGTATGCTTAGCCGCCGCCGCCGCGTAGTAGTCCAGGAAATTACCGCCGTCAATACGCACCGTGCCTTTGTCGCCGACCAGCTGCACATGGATAATCGCGTAGTCAGGCTTAATGGCCGGAATTAAAAGCAATTCGCCCTCATCCCAGAAAGGATCTTCAATGAACTGCACTTTTTTATTGGGAAGCTTCTTGGATTTGCCGCGCAAATCAGCCAGAAGGTCATGTTCCGGGTCAATAATTTCCGTGCCCCGCAGGGATTTGGCCGGAATAAAGGGTACGCCCATAGAGCCCGCTAAAATACGCAGCGCGCCGGTCATCACGGTCCAATCGTCATGGAGGAAGCCCGTTTTATCCAGGCCGCCTTTTTCAAAGAAACGCCGGAAACCGTAAGGAATGCCCAGCACCTCATGCCCGATAAAATTCGTTTCGGTGATTTTGACCGCTCCCGCTCCAATCAGCAGATCAGCGCAAGGTCCGGCCGGGTTGGCGAGCAGATGCAGCTCTTTTTTGCCTTGCCGGATTAATTCAAATACCGCAGCCATCGGCTTCCTTGCTACCGTCCAACCGCCGAAGAGAATACTTGAACCGTCGGGGATTTGCGCGATAGCTTCCTGTAAAGTCTTAATCTTCGAAACCATATATACACCTCCCGCTAAATAAAGCTTTAATTAGTGTGGTACTACCATTAATATTATAGCTATCATTAGCCAGTGTCAACGGTCATCTTTTTCTTAAAACGCAGCAGGATCTCCCGGAAGGTCCGGCCGAAGGTCAGGGCCAGCAGCAAATTGCCTGCGGCATGCAGGGTATCGAAGATAAAAGAGGCCAGATAAGTGGCGAGAAAAGTTTTGAAAGTCAACGGATAAATAAAACCGATCCAATGCCAGATATTCATAATCCAGCCGAAAATATAGCCCCAGGCGGTACACAGCAGGGCAAACTTCCCGATATTAAATTCCCTGTCCCGCCCGGTTAAAAAGGCCGCCGCCGCGCCGCCCAACCCCCAGCAGAACATCTGCCAGGGCGTCCACGGTCCCTGGCCCAAAAAGAAATTCGAGGCCAGCGCGGCCAGCGCGCCCACTACAAAACCGGCTTGCGCGCCAAAAACACTGCCGGTAATCATTACCAAAAAAGTGGTAGGCTGCACGCCGGGCAGTACGGTAAAGGGCACACGCGCAGCAGCCGCCAGCGCGGCCATGGTGGCCAGCAGGGCAATTTCCTTGGCCGAAGGAGAACACCGTTCAAAGCTCCAAAAAAAGGCCAGAATATATAACCCCAGAAACAGCAGGCTTAACACCGCCCAGTTCAATCCGTACAACGGGGCGCCGGGGAAAAGGGCGGTTAACAGCAGCGCCTGCAGCAAAAGAAGCACGGCGATAAACTTCTTATCCCGGAAGTCAACTTTATCTTTCAATCTCTATCCTTCCCTCCGCGGCCACCCAGTTAACCGTTGCGCCCATTTTTTCGGAAAGGTAACGCAAGGGCACCAGCGTACGGCCGTCTACAAGCATCGCCGGGACATCCAGACCGGGTAAGGTTTGACCGATCGTAAGCGAAAAGGTCTGGCCCTGGTAAGTGATATCGATGCGGGACGTTTCCGCATGCCAGTCGAGGTTGGCCCCCAGATATTCCCCTGCAAAACGCAACGGTACCATGGTGCGGTTATGCAGAAGCGCCGGGGGTACATCCAGCGTCTTCTTCTGCCCGTTAACGTAAGCCTCTTTTTTCCCGACGGTCAGACTGATTTGCAGCGCGGGGGCTGCAGCCCCGGCGACGATGCTTTTGAAATCTTTATTGACCGGAAAAGGCTTTTGGCACAAAGCGATCACTGCATAGGAAGTCATCAGCACAGGCGAGGACTTTAATTCACCGGTCCAGTTAAAGGAGCCGTCTTGGTTTTGAAAACCGAGTAAATGCGCAACCGTCTTGGAGGTATCCGCGTCTACTGCAGCCAAACCCTGAATCACCCAGGCGTCGGCGGCGGTGCTGGCGGACTGTCCGGTCCAGGCGAATCCGCCGTCTACCTGCAACTTTTGCAGATAGCCCAGCGCTTTGGCAATGGCTGAATTGCTTTCTTTTTTCTCGCCCAAAAGCGCCAGTACGGTCAAAGCAATCCCGGTATCGTCGGGATCGCTTTCCAACCCCTCTCCCCAGCCGTAACCGCCGTCCGCGTTCTGACGATCTTTCAGCCACTTCAGCGCTTTTTCCCGCTGGGGAATCTCCTGCCCGGCGGAGGCCAGGGCCAAAATCGCCCACATATGGGCGTTGATCATCTGTTGCTCGCCCTTATCCACCTGAGCGAACTGCCCGTTGGTCTGCTGGAAGGATAAGAGCTTTTGGGCCAAATCTTCGCCTTGATACATACTGCCCGCGCCGCCGGCCTGGAGACCCAGCAGCATCCTGGCATAATCCGTCGTAGCCGGCAGGGGCACACTTCCTGTCTGCAGATACTTCACGGGACTGACGCCGTTTTTGACCCAATGCCCGGCCTGGATGTTTTCCCCGGCTGCGGACAAAGCCATCAGGGCCCAGGCCGTTGTCGTCTTATTGCTGGAGCGTCCCGCGTCGCTGGGGAAGCCTCCGTCGCTGTTTTGCAGCTTCGCCAGATAAGCTACGGCTTTCTTCAGGGCCGCCTGGGTTTCCTTTTCAGCGGCAAAAGCGGCTTGTGGCGAAGCCAGGAAAGTGAACAAAAGAAAAAAACAAAGAAATACGGCGATAAACGAAGTATATTTTTTAATGGGCATCTGCTTTTCCTCCCCGGAGTAATTTTTGCAGGGCTTTAGCCCCGTCCTGCAGAGTCACAATAGAATCATCAATGCCGTGAAACAGCTTGCCGATTTGCGAGGAATAAAAGGTGGAACGGCTCAGCATTTCTTTTTTATCCCCGGCGGAAACGATTTGCCCGCGGCTTAAGAAAAGAATCTTTTGGGCATATTCGGCGGCAAATTCCACATCATGGGTCACCACAATAATGGCGTGGCCTTCCTGACGCAGCCCGGCCAAGAGTTCTCCCAGGCTTGCTTTCATCTCATAATCCAGTCCCCGCGTCGGTTCATCCAGGAGCAATATTGGCGGGTCTGCGGCCAGAATGGCGGCCAGCGCCGCCCTTTGCCGTTCGCCCGTGCTCAGGTCACGGGGATTAGCCGCGGCGTAAGGAAGCAGGGCAAATCTTTCCAGGATTTTTTCGACGCGCCCGTCCTCCGCCAGGCCCAGGTTCTGCAAAGTGAAGGAGATCTCCTCCCGCACCGTCGGCTGGAAGAGATAATCATTGGGATTTTGCGCCAGATACCCCACTGTTTGCGCCAAAGCTTCCACCGTGAAGTCATTTGCTTCACGCCCCAAAAGTCTTACTTGGCCCCGGGAAGGGCGGAGCAGCCCGCGGATGGTTTTCAGCAAGGTCGTCTTGCCGGCGGCGTTTTCGCCCATGATGATCAGGAATTCCGCCGGGTTAAGCGTAAGGTTAATATTCTTGAGAACCTCGCGGCCGTTGTCATAAGTAAGCCAGAGTTGTTTGACTTCAAGGAGCGGAGTTTTTTTGGCGGCGGTCCCGGACATTATTCTGTCCTCAGGCCCTACGCCCTTCTCCGTACTTTTCGCCGTCTTGCCTTCAGCAGCGTTGAGACCGGCCGGTATTTGCAGCCCTTTCAGCGCTTTACGGCCTTCTTTCACCGTCAGCGGGAGGGGTTGTATGCCGGTGGCCGCAAACAGCCGGGCCAGCGGCGGCAAAAAAGGACTGTCCTTAGCCACAGCCCAGGCGGCTGCGGCGGCGCGGTCCGGGCTGTCATGAATAATACGGCCCTCCGACATGACGACGATACGGTCCGCCAGGTGGAAGCAGCGCTCCAACCGCTGTTCAATCAGGATTACCGTAATCCCGTTATCCTCATTTAGCCGGCGTACCACTGTGAGAATTTCTTCCCCGGCTACCGGGTCCAGCTGTGAAGTGGGCTCATCCAGAATTAAAATCTCCGGCTGCATGGCCAGGATGGAAGCCAGCAGCGTTTTCTGCTTCAGTCCCCCGGAAAGCCGGGGAATGTTTTCCTGTAAATACCCGTGCAGGGAAAGCGCCCCGGAAACTTCCATGATGCGCCGTTTCATCAGTTCCGGAGCAAGGCCCAGATTCTCCATGCCGAAAGCCAGCTCCTGCTCCACGGTGGTCATTACCAGCTGACTTTCCGGGTCCTGAAAGACCATGCCGACTTTCCGCACCACCTCAGAACGCGCCAGGGCTTTGATATCCATGCCGTCCAACCTGACGGCTCCGGCGATTTTTCCGCCGTAGAAGTCCGGGATAAGTCCGGCCATGGCCCGTACCAGCGAGGATTTGCCGCTGCCGGAACCGCCGGCCAGCAGTATAAATTCTCCTTCTTGGACCGTCAGATTGATTCGGTCAAGGGCGGACCGGTTTTCATCCGGGTAATGATACGTCAGATTTTCAATCTCAAGAAGCGCCAACGGACCCACCCCCAATTCAAGATTGCCGGAAACAGGAAAAACAGCGCCAGCCCGGCAGCCAGAATCATTTCCTCCCCGGTAACCGGCTGCAGCCGGGGATAGTAGCTGTAGACACCCCAGCCTGTGAAGAACAACAGTACCGCATAGACTACGGCTAAAAGCAGCGCCGCCAGCACCAGGTAATCCCGGATACGCCACAAGGATTCGCGCAGGAAAGTTCTGCGTCCGGCCCCGTAGCCCCTGGACTGCAGCGACTCCGCCAACTGAAAAGAACGTTCCAAACTGGACAGCAAAACGGTATTGAAAACCGGAATATATTTTCTAATTTTGGCGTCCAGGCCCCGGACCTGAAAATTGACGCCCCGGCAGCGCTGTGCTTCCGTAATCCGCGTAAAGTCGGCGGCCGCCAGCGGCAGCAGGCGTATGGAAATACTCAATGTCAGCAGGATTTTGCTGTTGCCTCCGCCCAATGTCTGCAGGATGCGGTCGGGATGTACGGCATACGTCAACAGGCAAAACGCACCGGTCATCACGACGAGCCGCAGGCCCATCCCTACGCCAAAGCACAACGCTTCCCAGGTAATGCGGACCGTGCCGATAAGCGGAAGCCGCGGGCTGCGCAAGAGCACCGTCGCCCCTTCCTGTACGAACAGCGTATTAACCAGAATAATCAACGCCGTCAAAAGCAGGGTGAATTTCAGGTAAACCAGCCATTCCCGCATAATTCCCGCCGAAAAGATTACTACATTCAGCGCAAGCAATAAAGCCAGTAAAAACAAAGGATGCGAGAAAAAGAGCGCAAGGAAGACCAGAATGGCTACGTAAAGCAAGGCCACTTCCGTACGCAGGCTTTGAAAGAGCGTATTTTTTTCTTGGTAAGCGTACATGCCTTTGCTATTCCCTCATTGCCGGCAGCTTCATAACCTCATCCGGCAGGATGACGATACTGTAGGCCGCCTTTATTTTCTCCGGCTGCTCGATTAATATATCCAGGGCAGCTGCCGTCCCCTGCGCGTCGCTGCCCGTAACTATCCACAAAGGACTGTCGTCCCCGTTCCCCTCGGCAGTGGCCATGATTACGCCGGCCGAACCTTGAACAGTCCTAACCACTTGCCCGCTGTGGTCCAGTAATTCCAGGCCGTCCGCGCTGAAATGCAGGAATGTGCCGTTGCGCCGCCAGGCTTCATTGAATTCCGCCAGCCACTTATACCGGGCCAGTTCGGGCCAGGCCCCCACCGCGATAATGGGACCCTTCCTTGCTCCCAATTCTTCCGCCGACGTTCCATCCAGCTCCCGTACAGCCGTAGATTGGACGCCCAGTTCCTGCAGAGCAGCTTGCAGTTTCTTGCCCTGCTCCGCCATGGAGGGTACAGGCAAAACAACCGTCTCCTTCACCTTGCCCCGGAAACCATGCAAAAAAGGCTCCGGCCAACAGCCGACGACAGCGGGCGTCCCCTGGGAAACTTTCCAGGGATGATAATCCCACCAGATCTGATCCCCGGGCAGGAGCAGATAATCCAGCGCGCCGACGTCGGCAAAAATCCCATTGACATAATAGAACCAGTCGTATCTCTCCCCGGTGAGACCGCTGTTCTGCGTGCTGAGTCCGTTGATGACGCTGACGAAGTCACCGCCGTAAGCAGTCTCCACTTCAGCTTTTGTGGCAAAGAGGCCCTCCATTACGCTTCGGTCAGGCTGATAGGATACCGCCTCTTCCAGCACCGTCTCAGCGCCGTAATTTTGCGTAATCAGATAGGTAATGTTTCCAACCGCGGGGGAGGCGGGGTTGCTTCCCCCCTCCCCTCCGCAGGCAGGAACAAGCAGCAAAATACTTAGTAATAATGGAAAAATAAATTTTCTCATAACAACCTCTTATTGTTATTCTAAGTTATTGATTTCAGTACACCAGCTCGATGCGTTGTTCAGCCGCGAACCAGGTTACCCTGGCTCCCAGGGCTTCGGAGATATAGCGTAACGGTACGAGTAGGCGCGCGCTTTTGATGGTGGCAGGCGTATCCATTCCCGGTACAAGTTCCTCCGCCACCAGCCGCAGGGTCTGTCCATCCAACCTGATTTCCGCCGTCCGGCTCTCCGCCAGCCATTGTACCTGGGCGCCCAGGGTCTCGGCGATAAAGCGCAGGGGCGCCATGGTGCGGTTATTCAGTAAGACAGGGGGGGCATCGGTATAGCCCCGCTTACCGTTAATCGTGACAGTCAGCTTGTCGATACCCATGCTCACCGTCACCAATTTCTCTGCTTTGGCAATACCGTAATAGCTGAACTTCTCCGTATAGAAGGTGAATACCTTTGTTTCAGGATCATAACTTCCGCCTAATTTTACCGGAATGATCTTCCCCGCGGCGTCTTTTTCATAGCGTACCGCCGTCAGCTGAGCACTATCTTCCCCCGTCAGATTCAGCCCGGACAGGTCTAAGGTCACCGGAACCGGTTCGCCGAAACTGCTGATTCTTTCTGTTATCTGATTGCCCTCGCTGTCTGTGCTGATCAGTTCAGCAGAGAGGTCGAAAATCTTGCCGCCAATCTCGAAAATGCCGGTGGACTGGCCCAGCTTAGCGCCGGTCAGGATTTCCTGTTTTTCCGCGGAAGTGACTTCTTTGATGCCAAGCTGCAAAGCAGCAGCGCCCCCCTCTAAAGCGGCCTGGACTTGTTCAGTACCCAGGGCTTGCGGCGTCATGGCTATTTCCAGTCCCTTACCGCTTATATTCAGGGGCTTTTGCGCCTCCGCCAGTTTTTGTACCGTTTCCGGCTTTAGTTGCAACAAACCGTTGGCCTGTTTTGCCAGATCAATGACGACTTCTTTATTATCTTTCAGCGCATCCGTGATCAACTGATCGCCGGTCTTATTCTGCTGGGGATTCGGACCACTCATACCGGCGAGATTGCCCGAATCGGTGCTGTAGAACCAGACGACCAGGTCATTGGAGGATAATTTTTCTTTATATGCCGCATCTTTCAATGAAGTCCCATTGACTTTGACCATCCAGCCGTTCAGACCCTCCGGCGCCAGTCCGGCAATCGTATGAATATAGCTGATGGAATCGTAGTCGTAGCTCAGACCCGTTTTATCCAGCGCCTCCACCGGACTTAAGCCAATTTTATCTCCCCTGGCATTTCTGTAATCCTCACCTTCCAAATAAACGGTACGTCGGGCATACAAGGTCTTCCCATTTTTTCCAACGACCTCAATACGGACGGGAGTCCCGGACGTATGTCCGCCTCCGCTGCTGACCACAACTGTCTGGGCTGCCGTTCTGACTAGACCATCGTCTGGATCCGGCCAAACACCCGTGTTTGTCTTATCCGCGGCCACATAATAGGTTCCGGCGGTTCCGATAGAAAAGGTTAACTGCCCATTGGCATCCGTAATCCCTGCTTCCGTAGGAGTTTGGTAATTTGCCGCCGTATAATAGATTACCTTAGCTCCCTCCACCGGCATACCATCTGCTGTATCCCCCGCAACCGGGTCGCCGCTCATATCTTCATTGTCTTTATAGGTTACGGTCACGGTGATGGATTCACCAGGTTGCCTTGCAGAAGCAGATAATACCGCTACGCCGGTATTGGAGGACCCGTTAGCCGACATCGTAAACCAATCACCATTATTATAGCCGCTGCTTTGCCAAGGAGCTACCAGCCAATAAACGGGAGCCCCTATTCCGTTAATGGCATTTACGAACCCTCCGGTCTCATCCACAGTATAGTCATTATCATCTGCGCCGGCCACCAGTACCTGAGTATAACTGGAGCCAGGCGGAGCATAAATAACTGTATCAGGCAGAATAGTATAATTCGGTCCCTCAATTCTAACCGTTACCCCAGCCAGACTAGGGTCTGCAGCAAGCCCTACAGAAACCGCGGCGCTGAGCCCCTGATAAGCAGCCGTAACCTGGAAATCACCGGCAATCATACGGCCAACTGTAACGCTGTCCCCATCCTCCGTCAATTCTGCAATAGCCGGATCACTTACAGCCCAATCAGCGTCACTGGTCACATCCTTTTTTGAACCATTGGCTAAAAAGGCTTCAGCAGTAAAAGCCTGCTCTTCATCGATCGCCAAATCCACTGTCTTGGGTGAAATGGTTAAAGCCAAGGTCTTATCTTCCGGTATGGCAGCGTCCAAAAGCAGGTATGCTTCCAGGGCCATAGTGTTATCATATAGGTTGCCGCTGCCGCCAAACGTACCATCATCATTTAACGCATCGTCCCGCATGTAATCAACGGCGCTCTTGCCACCTTCTTTCCAGGTATCCAGCGACAAACCCAAAGCCTTCATCGTCAGCAGGGCTTCCACAGTATCAATCAGCGGGTCCCAACTCGGGGCAGAAAAGCTGCCGTCATCCTGCTGACAACTTTGCAACCAACTCACACCATTACCGATAGCTGTCTGAACGCTAAGGGCGTCCCCCCCGGCCAGAGGTTCTAAAGCCAGCAAGGCCCGCACCGCCTGGGCTGTTACGGCAATATCCGGATATCCGGGTGAACCCCACGCTCCACTGGCATCATCCTGAGTTCCCAAGAGATATATTATAGCTGCCGCCGTATCAAGTTCGGCGATATCCCCGGTCCGGGCTAAGGCGTCAAATGCGGGCATATTGCTATAAATATTATCGTCAAAAGAGCCATCTCCGCGGGTAGTCTGTCTGTTAGTCAGAATAACCAGTAAGGAGTCTGCTCTACTGTCTCCCATTTCCTTAGCCGCTAAATATTCATAAGCCACACGGTTAGCGGAAGATGGACCAGCTATCGTTTCATCTATCAGGGCAGATATACTATCGGCAAAGCTCGTCCCTTCATGAGCCCATTCCGTCAGGTTGATACCGGCTTTGTCCAGCACATAAGCGCCATAAGCGCCAAAGTTTGTATAATGACTGGAAGTAACAGGAGTTCCGCCCTGGTACAATCCGTAATTGTTGCGTACCGCCTGCAGAGCTAAATTGTTATACGTATCGTAAGGTTCGGCCGCCAAGACTGCGCCGGGAAATATCATTGTCGCCAACAGGGTCATCAGCAACAATCCTGCCAACAGCCCACGGCTTTTTCTCAAGGTAAACAAATTCATCTTACTTTTACCCCCTGTTTTCAATTGTTTTCTCTTAGTGTCCGTCAGTAAAAAAGCCTTAGTTCCTCGTGACGAGAAACTAAGGCCATGCTTTTACCCAAATGTAGGACATCAGCGTTCCCCCTCTCTCGCGAAGGTTAAATACACTCCGGCGACAGGCAGGTTTTCTGACTTAGGATCAGCGGTCTTTTCCCCTTCCCGGATTGCTCCAGTGGTCCTTGGAAAAGCCCTCCCCATTTACAGCGGCGCGTCCGTCCGGGACTCTCACCCGGTTCCCTATTATCTCTGACGAGCACCTGTTGCCTTACGGAATTGTGATAAGCGTCGAATTGCTGTGTTACGCTTCTGACAATTCCTACTGCTATTCAATTGTATTTTTTACTTTGACCGATCGGCCGGGTTAGCCTGCCGGATTCCGGTCAATCTTTGAAACGCTTTCTGGACGAAGACTTCCGGCGGTCCTTTGCGTTCTTCCGGGTCCGCCGCAACTTCCAAAGTTAAGTACCCTGTGTAATTATTCATTATAAACTTATTCATCAAAGAATTCCAGTTAATTATTCCATTTCCTGGAACCCAATGTCTGTCCTCTTTGCCGTCATTATCCGACAAATGCGTCGCCAACAACCGTTGGCCGAACCGGTTCAGCAGGGTCTCCCCCCTATCCGGGCATAACCGGGCGTGAGAGCTGTCATAGCATAAGCCTAAATAATCCGAGGGAATCTCGTTCAGCACAAAAGAAACATGGTTGGTGCGCCGGGTATTTTCAACGGCGATTTTTACGCTGCGTTCTTCCGCTCCACGAACCAACGCCATCATGCTCTCCAGTCCGTATTTATTGGCCTCCGGCGGTTCGTCTCCTTCGGTCAGGTGCATGACCAGGAGCGGTATAGCATATTGGGCGCAGTCCTCCAGCCAGGTCAAATACTGCTGCACCGCCTTCTCCCGCGCTGCCTTATCGGCGCTCCACAAATCATTGGTATTTATAAAAGGCGCGTGGATATTCTCGAAGAAAAGCCCGGCCTCCCGGACCAGAGCGGCAAAATGCTCTTTTTTTATCAGCGCCGGCGTATACTCATCTTCCCACCACAGAGAAATGGACGCAAAGCCTGCTTGCTGAATTAAACGGAGACGTTCCGGCAGCGGTAGGATATAGCCGAACCAGGAGAACATCCCCAGTTTGAATTCCCTATTCATTTTTTCCTCTTTCTTTGGTACTACCATTATAATATTACTTCCCTTTAGAAAAGTCAAGGCCTTAAGACCGCGCAGTCTTAAGGCCAAATCTATCAGGATTCTTCGCAAGCTCAGAATGACAGAAGCAGAGGAACCGTCCCCTTGCTTCCCGTGTCCCAAAAAATCAGGTCTGGTTCAAATCCGCCAGATATTCTTCCAGCACCCAGCCCCGGGCATTTATTTCCGCGGCCGCGTCCACACCCACGAAGCGGAGATGCCAGGGTTCATACTGGTAGCCGGTGAGGTCGGTCTTATCCTGCGGGTACCGGATAATAAAGCCGAAAATATGAGCATTATCGTTCAGCCAGCTTCCCTCCGGCGTCTCTCCGAAATTCGTCACCAGCTTATAGCCCACCGCCGCGGAACTGACGTCCATGGCCAGGCCGGTCTGGTGCTCGCTTTGTCCGGGCAGGGCGGAAAAGAAATTGGCCCGCTCGAAACCGCTTTTCTGCACATTATTCAAGAAAATGGACTTCTGCCGCCCATAGGAGCGGAAACCGGAAACCGCGGCCAATTGATGCCCCGCTTCCGTCGCGGCGGCAAACAATTCCTCCAGGGCCTGCGCCGCCTCCGGCCGCATCAGGCGTTTCTCATCGGCGTTCTGGAAAGAAAAGGGCACCGCGGGCTCAACCATCCCGACCGGAACGTAATCAGCCGCCAGGTTATTGTTTTTATTGACCAGCGCCAGGATGGCGTCGGGGTTCTCCGTCATTTTCTTATTGGGCTCCTTAATCAGGGCCAATACATCCTCATAGGCAAGCCCCTGCGGGTATTCGGGCGGCATTTCCACTTCCGGCTCCGTCGGGGGTTCGGGTAAATCCGGCTCAGCAGGCTCAGCAACATTATCCATATTCTCAACGGCATCCGCAGAGCCTTCCTGTTCTCCGGCAAACAGCTGCGTCACAGAAAGGCCTGTGGCCTGTCCGGCCGCCAGTGCCAGAAAGAATACACACACTATAATTATGATGCCTGTTATGTATTTACGCATAAAAAAATATCCCTTCCGTGTCTAATATTATAGTAAATTAGACATTTTCGGGATATATCCTCTTTTATTCGTGTTTAAATCTTAATTTCCGCGTCTATGTCTATTGCTGCGGATCTTTCCCGGACTGAGAAGACATGTGCTTGATAATCAGCTGGTCCAGACGCTTACTGACTTCATACACTTCCTTGGAACAAAGCATTTCTCTTTTATTGTTTACCTGCTTGTACAAGTCATAACGGAGAAATTCAATCTGTTCGAGGTTCTTCTTCTCGAAAGCTTTCCCTCCCATGTTTACCTCCATTTTTCTTGATGTTGCTATATTTCGACGAATAACAGTTATTTCCTGCTTAACAAAAAATAATTTTGTTATTTTTTGTTAATCTTTACTGATTCATCTATTTAATATTCCTGTTTATAACAAATTTCTCGATGGCCTCGGCCACGCCGTCGTCGTCATTATTCAACGTAATATATTGGGCCGCCGCCTTTACTTCCGCCTCGGCATTGCCCATCGCCACGCCTATTCCGGCGTATTCAATCATATCCAGGTCGTTCCAGCTGTCGCCGATAGCCATAACCTGACCGGCCGTCAGATTCAGGCTCCGGGCCAGCCCCGCCAAAGCCTGTCCTTTGGTGGCCCCCAGATCGGAGATTTCCAAAAAGTAGGGTTTGGAACGGGTAATATGGACCTGCCCGCCAAAGGCCTGCTGAATATCCGCCAGCAAAGCCGCGATCTCCGGCGCGCCGGACAGAGCCAGAATCTTCGTCGGCGCCGGCGAGGCCTGCAAGGTCTCCCGCAAATCATTGACAAAATGGACCGGCACCTTGGAAATATTGGCGTAGCGCGCCCCTTCCGGCGATTCTTTCTCCATATATAATTCATCATTGATGTAGATATTGATGTGATACTTATAGGGCAGCAGAAAATCAATTATCTTCCCGGCCGTCTCCAGGGATAGCGGCCGGTGATAAACCTCGCGGCCGTCCACATATTTCACCAGAGCGCCCACATAGGTAATCAGGGGCAAATCCAGTCCCAGCTCCACCGCGAACGGGCGGGCCGACTTATACATCCTCCCGGTGGCAAAAGTGACGGCTGTCCCTAACGCTACCGCCTTCTTAATGGCGGCTTGGGCCCGGGGGGAAATGGTCAAATCCGTCCTCAGCAGCGTATCATCCAGATCCAGTGCTACAAGCTTGATATCAGGCACACTAAGGCTCCTTTCCTTCTCCGTTATTGTCTGTCTCCATGGGGTGAAAATATTCCCAAATCTTCTTCGCCAACTCCGCGTTAATCCCCTCAATCTCTGCAATTTCCGCAGGAGAAGCGTTCATCATCTTCTTTAAGGACATGCCGAAAGCTTTGAGCAAGTCCTTCTTCCGCTTCGGGCCAACGCCGGGAATTTCGTCCAGAACAGAGGCCAGATTCCGCCGGCCCCGCAGCAGGCGATGGTAGGTCACTGCGAAACGGTGCGCCTCGTCCCGGATGCGCTGCAGGAGATTCAGCCCCTGGGAATTGCGCGGCAAAATAACCGGCATAGAACTTGCGGGAATAAACAGCCATTCATTCTCCTTGGCCAATCCAGCCGCGGGAATATGTCCAAAACCCAATTTCCCCATGGCTTCGCAAGCGGCGGAAAGCTGCCCCTTGCCGCCGTCGATTAAGACCAAATCCGGCAACTCTTTGAATTTCTCCTCACCGGCCAAGGCATTCGTAAAACGGCGCTCAATTACTTCAGCCATACTGGCGAAATCGTCCGGCCCCTGGACCGTCCTGATTTTAAAGCGCCGGTATTTGGCGGGAGCGGCCCGGCCCTGCTCGAAGACCACCATGGAGGCTACGGTTTCCGCCCCTTGGATATGGGAGATATCATAACATTCGATACGCTGGGGTTTGGCGTCCAGATTCAGGGCCGCGGCAACCTGCTCCAGGGCTTCGTTTCCTTTATGCTCACGCGCCGCCAAGGCGCCCGCTTCCATTTGCAGGCTTTCAGCGGCGTTACGCCCCACCAGCTCCAGCAGCGCTCGTTTCTCCCCGGCTTTAGGGACTTTCAAGTGCACCTTGGCGCCCCTTTTCTCCGAAAGCCAGTTTTCCAGCACCGTTTCTTCTTCCAGTTTTTCCGGCAGCAATATTTCCGCCGGCGTATAGTCCACCTGGCTGTAATACTGCTTCAGGAAGGAAGCCAGGATTTCCTCCCCGGTCGTATCTTCCGTCCCTTCCAGAAAGAAACGGTCCCGTCCCAGCACTTTGCCCTCCCGGATAAAGAAAATCTGTACACAGGTCATTTTGGTGCTGCGGGCGTAATGAAGCGCGTCGATATCCACGAACTTGCCCGAGACGATTTTCTGGCGCGCTACCACGCTTTGGATAGCCTGCAGCTGATCCCGCAGCTCCGCGGCCTTTTCGAAGCGCAGGTTCTCCGCCGCCTCTTCCATGCGGGACTGCAGCTTCTTGAAGAGATCCTCCTGTCTGCCGTCCAGGAAGAGGAGGATTTCCTCAATCATCTTGCGGTAATCTTCTTTGCTGATCTGGCCGCAGCAGGGCGCGGCGCACCGGGCAATATGGGAATTCAGGCAGGGTCGGTCCCGGCGCGCGAAATTGGGCTGCTTACAGGAACGGATGGGAAAAATCTTTTTCAGGAGGCGCAGGGTTTCATTGACTGCGCCGGTATTGGTATAGGGACCGAAATAGCGGGCGCCGTCCCTTTTGCGGGAGCGCACGATTTCCAGGCGGGGGAAATCCTCCTGGGTACTCACCCGCAGAAAGGGATAGTTCTTATCGTCGGTCAGGCGCACATTATACTTCGGTTTGTATTCTTTAATCAGATTACTTTCTAAAATGAGCGCTTCTATCTCCCCATCCGTGAGGATGTACTCCAGGTCGCTGATTCTCCTGACCAGCGCCTGAGTGCGGGGCATCCCGGCGTGCTGTGAAGAAAAATAAGAGCGGACACGGCTCTTTAAGCTGATGGCTTTGCCGACATAGATAATCTTCCCCTCCGCGTCCTTCATCAGATAGACGCCAGGCTTATCCGGCAGGCTCTTCAGTTTTTCTTCCAGCATAAATACCATCTCCTGCTTTTTGCCTCCCGATTTGAGGCTGTCTTAAAACAGACTGTCATCCTGAGCAGGGCGAAGGATCTTAATTATTATCAGGATAAATTACTTCGATCTCTAAGATTCTTCGACCATTACAGGGTCTCAGAATGACACATCGGTTATTCTGCGATAGCCTATTTACTTCAGCACCGGCTTGAGAAATTGCCCGGTATAGCTCTTTTTGTTCTTGCAGATTTCCTCCGGCGTGCCGGTGGCGATCACCTGCCCGCCCCGGTCGCCGCCTTCCGGCCCCAGGTCGATGATGTAGTCCGCCGTCTTGATCACGTCCAGGTTATGCTCGATGACCAGCACGGTATCGCCGGCGTCAACCAGCCGGTTCAGCACTTCCAGCAACTTATGGATATCGGCGATATGCAATCCCGTAGTCGGTTCATCCAGGATATAGAAGGTTTTGCCGTTGGAACGGCGGGAGAGCTCCGTAGCCAGCTTGACCCGCTGGGCTTCGCCGCCGGACAGGGTGGTGGCCGGCTGGCCCAGCCGGATGTAGCCCAGGCCGACTTCCTGGATGGTCTTCAGCTTGCGGTAGATTTTAGGATGGTTTTGGAAGAAATCAGCCGCCTCATCCACGGTCATCTCCAAAACATCCGAGATGGACTTGCCTTTGTATTTCACTTCCAGCGTCTCCCGGTTATAGCGCTTGCCTTTACAGACCTCGCAAGGCACGTAGACGTCGGGCAGAAAATGCATTTCTATCTTGATGATGCCGTCCCCGGTACAGGCTTCGCAGCGCCCGCCCTTGACGTTGAAGCTGAAGCGTCCGGCTTTGTACCCGCGCATACGGGCTTCCGGCGTCTGAGCATAGACTTCCCGGATAGCGTCGAAGACGCCGGTATAGGTGGCCGGATTGGAACGGGGCGTCCGCCCGATAGGGGACTGATCGATATTGATGACTTTATCCAGATAGGCCAATCCTTCAATGCTGTCATAACCGCCCGGCCTGGTGCGGGCCCGGTTCAATTCATGGGCCAGATGACGGTAGAGAATCTCATTGACCAGGCTGCTTTTGCCCGAACCGGAGACCCCGGTCACGCAGACAAAGAGGTTCAGCGGAAAAGCCACGTCAATGCTCTTTAAGTTATTGGTCCGGGCCCCTTTGACCTGCAGCCACTTACCATTGGGCGGCCGCCGAAGAGCAGGAAGCGGTATCTGCAGCCGTTCGCTCAGATAGGCCCCCGTGATGGAGTCCGGTTCAGCCTTAATATCTTCGGCGGCGCCCTGGGCCACAATAAAGCCGCCGTGTACCCCCGCGCCCGGTCCGATATCAATAATATGGTCCGCCGCATAGATGGTATCGGTGTCGTGTTCCACCACCAGCACCGTGTTGCCCAGGTCACGCAGGGATTTCAGCGTCTCAATCAGCCGGTTGTTGTCCCGCTGGTGCAATCCGATGGAGGGTTCATCCAAAATATAGAGCACACCCACCAGATGGGAGCCGATCTGCGTGGCCAGGCGGATACGCTGAGCCTCGCCGCCCGAGAGCGTTCCCGCCGCCCGGTGCAGAGTCAGGTAATCCAGGCCGACATTCAGGAGGAAGCCTAAGCGGGCCCTGATTTCCTTCATGATCTGCCGGGCAATCTGCTCCTCCCGGGGCGTCAGTTCGAGGGCGTTAAAGAAGGCCATCGCTTCGCCCACGGACAGGCGGGTCACTTCCCAGATATTTTTACCGCCGACGGTGACGGCCAGCACTTCCGGCTTCAAACGGGCGCCCAGGCAGGCCGGGCACTCATGGCTGCTCATATAGGCCTCGATGTCCTGCCGGGAGTAGTCGGACTGGGTTTCCCGGAAACGCCGCTCCAGGTTGTTGACCACGCCTTCAAAAGAGGTATCGAAAACCCGCAGTTCTCCCTGGGCATTATGATAACGGAAACGGATTTTTCTTCCGTCCGTACCGTACAGCACCACATCCTGCTGTTCCGGAGTCAGGTCCCGGAAAGGCGTATCCATGGAGAAGCTGTATTCTTTGGCCAGCGACTCCAGCATGCCCATATACCAGGGGGAAAGCCCCCTGTTCCAAGGGTCGATAGCGCCCCCGGCCAGGCTTTTGCCCGGATCGGGCACGACCAGGTCCGGGTCGATTTCCAGCTTAAAGCCCAGACCGCCGCAAGTGGGGCAAGCTCCGTAAGGGTTATTGAAGGAAAACATGCGCGGGGTCAGTTCTTCAAAACTGATACCGCACTTCGGGCAGGCAAATTTCTCGGAAAAGAGGAACTCCCCCTGCTCCGCCGCGTCCACGCTGACCAGGCCATCGGAGAGTTGCAGCGCTGTTTCCAGCGAATCCGCCAAACGTTTTTCCACTCCCGGACGGATGATCAGCCTGTCCACCACCGCCTCAATGGTATGCTTTTTATTCTTTTCCAGCTTGATTTCTTCAGCGGCCTCCCGCAGTTCCCCGTTAACCCGCACACGCACAAAGCCGTTTTTACGGATCTCTTCGAAAACCTTCTGATGTTCCCCTTTGCGGCCCCTGACCAGCGGAGATAAAACCTGAATTTTCGTCCCTTCCGGCAAGAGGAGCAGGCGGTCGACAATCTGCTCGACGGTCTGCTGGGTAATGGGTTGGCCGCATTTATGGCAGTGGACCTTCCCGATACGGGCAAAGAGAAGACGCAGATAATCGTAAATCTCCGTTACGGTGCCTACGGTGGAACGAGGGTTACGGCTCGTCGTCTTCTGGTCGATGGAAATAGCCGGGGAGAGGCCCTCAATATAGTCGACATCAGGTTTGTCCATCTGCCCCAGGAATTGGCGGGCATAGGAAGAAAGCGACTCCACATAGCGCCGCTGTCCCTCGGCATAGATCGTATCGAAGGCCAGGGAGGACTTCCCTGAACCGGAAAGCCCGGTAATCACCACCAACTGGTCCCGTGGGATCTCCACATCGATATTTTTTAAGTTATGGGAGCGTGCTCCCTTGACGATAATTTTATCCTTGGCCATGTTTCTTTCCCTTTCCGCTTAAACTGTATGTCTGCTGTGTTACAGCTCTGCTTTCATTTCAATGATGAGGTCCCGGAGTTCCGCGGCCCGCTCGAAGGCCAATTCCTTGGAGGCGGCGCGCATTTCCTTCTCCAGGCGGGTGATCATTTCTTTTAGTTCCTTCTTGGGTATCTTCTTACCGTCCACGCGGTATTCCGGTTTCATTTCCGCGATGACCGTGGCCTCCAGTACGTTGCGCACAGCCTTCTTGACCGTCTGCGGCTGGATATGGTGCTTCAGGTTAAATTCCTGCTGCAGCTTGCGGCGGCGGTCCGTCTCGCCGATGGCCCTGTTCATGGAATCGGTCCGGGTATCGGCGTACATGATGACCTGGCCGTTGACATTGCGCGCCGCCCGGCCAATCGTCTGGATCAGGGAGCGTTCCGAGCGCAGAAATCCTTCCTTATCGGCGTCCAGGATCGCCACCAACGAGACTTCCGGCAAGTCCAGGCCCTCGCGCAGGAGGTTAATACCCACCAGGACGTCAAATTCTCCCAGACGCAAATCCCGGATGATCGTCATCCGTTCTAAAGTTTTGATTTCGGAATGCAGGTAACGGACCTTCACACCCATCTCCGCCAGGTAATCGGTCAGATCTTCGGCCATTTTCTTGGTCAAGGTGGTGACGAGCACCCGCTCACTGCGGTTGACCCGGACCTGGATTTCCGCCAGCAGGTCGTCAATCTGGCCCTGGATCGGCCGCACCGAAATTTCCGGATCAACCAGGCCGGTGGGCCGGATAATCTGCTCGATAATCGCGTTGCTGTGCTGAACTTCATAAGGGCCCGGCGTGGCCGAGACAAAGACGGTCTGGCCGATTCGCTGCTCGAATTCCGCGAATCGGAGCGGCCTGTTGTCCAGGGCCGAAGGCAGGCGGAAGCCGAATTCAATCAAAGTCGTCTTGCGGGACTTGTCCCCTTCGTACATGCCGCCGATCTGGGGCACAGACTGGTGGGATTCGTCGATAACTGTCAGAAAATCTCCCGGGAAATAATCCAGGAGCGTGTAAGGGGAGTCCCCCGGGGCGCGCCCGGTCAGGTGACGGGAATAGTTTTCAATACCGGAACAGAAACCCACTTCGCGCATCATTTCCATATCATAGTTGGCGCGCATCTCCAGCCGCTGGGCCTCCAGGAGACGGCCGCGCTCCCGCAGGTAGGCCAGCCGCTCCGCCAGTTCCGCCTCAATATTGACCAGGGCGATTTCCATTTTCTCTTTGCCGGTGACATAGTGGCTGGCCGGAAAGATGCTGATGTGATGGCGCCGTCCGGTGATCTCCCCCGTCAGGGTATCCACTTCCAGAATACGTTCCACCTCATCGCCGAATAATTCCACGCGGATGGCATTCTCCCCGTAAGAGACCGGGACAATATCGATAACGTCCCCACGGGCGCGGAAGGTCCCGCGGATCAGGTTGATATCGTTTCTGTCATACTGAATATCAATGAGACGGCGCAAGATGGCTTCCCGCTCGATGACCTGCCCGGCCCGGAGCGACAGCGTCTGGGTCTTATATTCCTCCGGAGAGCCCAGGCCGTAGATGCAGGAAACACTGGCCACCACAATGACGTCGCGGCGCTCCAGCAGGGCCGCTGTGGCGGAGTGGCGCAGCTTTTCGATTTCGTCGTTGATGGAAGAATCCTTTTCGATATAGGTATCCGTCTGCGGTACATAGGCTTCCGGCTGGTAATAGTCATAATAGCTGACGAAATACTCCACGGCATTGTCGGGGAAAAACTCCTTGAACTCGCTGCAAAGCTGGGCCGCCAGCGTCTTATTGTGGGCAATCACCAGCGTGGGTTTCTGAATCTGCTCGATGACATGCGCCATTGTATACGTCTTGCCCGTCCCGGTAGCCCCCAGCAGCGTCAGCATTTTATCATTTTTCCGCAGTCTTTGCACCAGGGCCGCAATAGCCTGGGGCTGGTCGCCCTGCGGTTTGTATTCGGATTTCAATACGAATTTATTTTCCATTTTCTTCACCACGTCTATCTTTGGGTTATTTTCGGGAACTATTTGAGAAGATATTATATCACACACTGCCCGCTAAAGTATTATAAAATATATTATACACGAAAAGTCTATTTTAGGGAACATATGTTTGGTAAAATAACGCAGCCCTTGCCTGAACAAGCGCAACGGCTGTTTTAATATTCAATATTTTCCTGCATCAAATGTTTTTCTGTCTCATTTTTCCTTTGATTTTCTCCAATCCTCTCTTCAGGAGGCTCGCCGAACCGGACATCTCCAAAAAGGAGGTTTCGTAACGGTCCGGGGCCGCAACAAAACCCAGCGCCTCGTCTCCCCGGCGCTGAATGACGGTATGCCGGACTTCCCGGCTTTTGGCCGGCAGATATTCCGCTTTCAGCGAACCATGCGCTTCCAGCAGGATGGCGCGGATCTGATAACGGTTATTCACCGCATAGTCCTGCAGCGATAAGAGAATATCCCCGCTTTTTAAACCTGCCTTCGCCAGTGGCGCACCCGGATGAAGATACAAAATCCGCACGCCGCGTTCCGCCTGCACGTAAAGCGGCTGACCCCGGCTTTCCCGGCGCTGGTCCAGCCAGATAATGAACTCGTGCCCCAGGGGGCCAAAGAGCGCCGGCGCAAGGGCCATCCAGGGATAATAACTTGCGCAGACGGATAAACCCAGCAGAATCACACTGAAAGCAGCCAACTCCAGGGCAGCCAGACGGGCTTTTTTACCCGGCGAGGAGGTCAGCGCCACATCGCCGTAACCCAGCGCCGCCACCACCGGCATCAGCACATACAACGGTTCTCCGCTGCCTTCCAGGAGCTCCGGCTTGATCAGCGGCCACCAGTCCGGCATGGCTACCGCGCCTTTTAACATTTCCTGCTCCGGGATCATTAAGGCCATTAGGGCAATCAGCGGCAGCGGCCAGAACTTCTGCAGGTTAAAGCCGCCTACAACCTGTCCCTGTTTGGTGCGAACATAGATGGGATATGCGGCCAGATGACCGCTCGTAAGGATCAGGACCGCTTCCACCATATGCAGCACAGCCACCAGGCCCATCACCTGTGAGACCGTAACTTCCGGGAAACCAAAGAGCAGGCGGCAGAGCGAAATGGCGCCGCCTGCATAGGCGAAGCAGAGGAAGCGCTGCCGGAACAGCAGCAGGATCAAGGCGGCTGCCCACAGATAAACAATGCCCACCTCCAGGATGGAAATACCGGTAATAATCAGCAAGACGCTGCCCAGCATTCCTCCGGCAATCCCGAACAAGACAGCCAGCAGCGCAGGCTGCCAGCTGGAGAATTCAGGCATATCAAAAAGATAGCGGGACGAGCGGGCTATTCTGCCGTACTGCATCACCACCAGCACTACCACCAGCCAGAAGACCCAGTCGGTCAAAAGGCCCAGAAACGTCTCAATTAAAAGCGGCGCCAGTTGCATAAAGGAGAGCACTCAATCACCACCATAATACCTCTATTGTCAGTTTTTTGATTTATATGCAGCCCGTCCCCGGCTTATTCCAGCTGCTTTCTCAGGTACTCCAGGGCGCTTTCCAGCTGCACATCCTCCCGGTCATTTTCCGAAACCGTAACCACGATATCGGGTTCAATACCCTTCTGATGGATATCAATCTTATTGGGCGTCAGGTACTTGGAAGTGGTCAGCTTTAAACCTTCTCCCCGGCCTAAATTAAACACGCCCTGCACGATGCCCTTGCCGAAAGTTTTTTCACCGATTAAGACGCCTGCCCCAGTGTCTTTGATCGCCCCGGACAAGACTTCGGAAGCGCTGGCGCTGCCGCCGTTAATCAGAACGGCCAACGGCAAGCCGAACTTCTCCGGCTCAGCCGCAGCATATGCCCTGGTATCCCCGGAACGGTTGACAATATAGACGATGGGGCCTTCGGAGATGAAGAAATCAGCAATGTTCACAGCTGAGTCCAGGTCTCCCCCCGGATTATCCCGCAAATCCAGCACCAGGGCTTTGGCTCCCGCCTCGTTTAAGGCCCGCAGATGCTCCAGAACAGCCTCATCGGAATTGCTGGAGAAGATTTTCAGGCGCATATAGCCGATCTCATCTTCCAGGATCTGATGCTCCACAGTGGGGATATCGATAATTTCACGGATAATCTTGAACTCCATTAAGCCGGTTACGCCCGGGCGCATGATGCCCAGCGTTACCGCCGTACCCGGTTCGCCGCGCATCCTGGCTACGGCTTCATCATAGGCCAGGTCACTGGTAAAAACGTCATCGATCTTAATAATCACATCGCCGGATTTAATGCCTTCCCGGTAAGCCGGCGTTCCTTCGATGGGCGAGGAGACGGTCAGCAGGTTGTCCTTGTTGATTTCCACATAGATGCCGATGCCGCCGAAAGCGCCTTGGATATACTCCTGCAAAGCTTCATATTCCCGTGCGTCCATGAAAGCGGAGTAAGGGTCCCCCAGGGATTCTACCATGCCCCGGACAGCGCCCTTGAGGAGCTGATTCAAAGGGACATCGTGCAAATACTGCGCTTTAATGACCGCACCGACGTCGTAGATCCTGTCGATTTCGGTTTTAAAGGTAAAATAAAAAAGGCCTGCGCCTATAGTAAAGACATAACAAAAGACCGTAACCACAGAAATTATTTTTTGTCCCAAAGATTTTTCCCGCATTGTTCCACCCCCGGCTTTCCCATACGGCGTTCTAAAGACGCCTTAAACTAATTATATGTAAGTAAATCTTACTATATTAATCAAAAATAGAAAAGGTGGATTCAAAGAACCGCTTACTGAAAATGTCATTCTGAGCGCAGCGAAGAATCTTGTTGGTTCTTGCAATAGAAAGATTCTTCGCTAACGCTCAGAATGACACGAATGGCGATTCTCTCACTTAAACTTTCAGGAACCGGCGCAGGCTGACGGCGCTGCCCAGCGCGCCCAGTCCCGTCCCCAGCAGCAAAAGATTCCGGAAAATCTCATTCAGCATGGTCCGGTCCGTCATAATCGGCACAAAACTTACCGTAGAAGCAATATTTTTGGTCAGTTCCGCATAGAACAAATGGATTACGCCCACCGCAATAGCCGCGCCCATGAAACCAATCAGCATGCCTTCCAGGAAAAAGGGCCAGCGGATATACCAGTTGGTCGCGCCGACCAGCTTCATGATGCCGATTTCACGGCGCCGGGCAAACACGGTCAGGCGAATGGTGGTAGCAATCAGAAAGACGGAGGCTACCGCAATGGCAACAATCATCACCACACCGGCGGTATGCAGCCAATCGGTCAGGGCCAGCAGGCGCTCTACCAGACCTTGTCCGTAGCGGACATTTTCCACTCTATCCAAAGATGAGGCCATCTCGGCTATCGCCGGGACATTTACCGCATCATTGGCTTTAAGACGGTAGATATCAGGCAGCGGATTCCTGTCTCCCAGCGCTTCCAAAAGACCGGTATCTTCGCTGAACCTGTCCTCGAGTTCTTGAAGGCCTTTCTCCCGCGGCACGAAAACCACTTCCGCCACGCCGGCAATATCGGCGAAGACCTCTTCCATCAGTACCGCTTCTTCCCGGGGCACGTCATCCTTTAAGTAGACGTTTATCTCCAATTCCGATTCCATCGCGGAGGCCAAATAATTGGAGTTCAGCACCAGAAGCCAGGCCGCCCCTAGAATCAAAAGGGAAATGGCTACCGTCGCCACCGAAGCTACGGTCATAAATTTATTGCGCCATAAGGAGCGCAGCGCGTCACGCAGGGCATAACTGAAACTGCTCAGTCTCATTTGTCATACCCTCCCCGCTCTTCATCGCGCACGATAAAACCGCCGCGCAGCGCAATGACCCGGCGTCTCATACTGTCGACCATCTCACGGTCGTGCGTGGCGGTGATAATGGTAGTGCCGCGCTTATTGATGGCCAGCAGGATATTCATAATTTCCCAGGAAGTATCGGGGTCGAGGTTTCCGGTAGGCTCGTCCGCAATAATGATCCGCGGGTCATTGACCACAGCCCGTGCGATGCAGACCCGCTGCTGCTGCCCGCCGGAGAGCTGATGGGGATAGGATTTCAGTTTATCGGCCAGGCCGACCATCTCCAGCACAGCCGGCACGCGTTCGCGCACTTCTCCGCGGGGTATCTCGATCGCTTCCATGGCAAAAGCCACGTTTTCGTATATGGTCCGCTCCATCAGCAGACGAAAATCCTGGAAGATGAAGCCGATTTTCCGCCGCAAATGGGGAATTTCCCGGTTTTTTATCCGGATCAGGCTTCTGTTATCCACCATAATCTGCCCTTTGGTCGGCAGCTCTTCTCTGATCATCAGCTTGGTCAGGGTTGATTTGCCGGCGCCGGAAGGCCCCACTACAAAGACAAATTCACCTTTTCTAATATGTAGGTTTATATCGGAAAGGGCTTCCACCTTGACCTCGCCCTCATATATCTTGGAGACGTTGAACATCTGAATCATCCGCTCACCCCGTTTCCCACAAGCTTTACCGTAAAGGAGTTAATATATTCTGACGAAAAAAAGTAAAAATAGTTCCATTTTGCTTGGCCACTTTTCTTTGTTCGACAATGTATAGGCAATTCCTGCTGGAAAATAAATGTTAATTTAATTCAAAATACTTACGGCAATCCTTGATGTATTTTTCCAATTGATCATAAAAATTTTCTCTGGTCCCTGCTAAGATAATCAGAACAACCTTTCCATTGATTTCAGCAACTTCATAAGCTAATTCATAGTTTACTCCATTATGGTAGATATCATAGCCTATTATCCCCTTAAGGTTCCCTTTTTTTGGCTGCCCTATCTCGGGATTTTTACGAATTTCCAGAATAGCTTCACTATATTTTCGGCTTAATATACGATCTTTGGTCTTAATCTTTTTAAAGTATTTTTCAACTTTTGGCGCTACTTTATAATCGAGCAAGGGTTAATCCTCCCCGCCAAAAAGCTCTTTATCAAGTTCTTCAGATGTACGGGTATCTTTCCCGGCGTATTCTCTCGCCTCGTTAATCAGTTTTCTGACAGCCATAGGCAGAACGCGCTTGCGCATTCTAAACTCCCTTAAAATATTCTCTTTGCCGGTATAACCTTCTTCCAGTATGGATTGTAGAATGAGATCGGAAAAATCATCGTTTAAATTTTCATCTAAAGGAAGCTTTTTTATTACAATCCCGTCTTCTTCCAGGATGAGCTCGACGTCCTTCTCAAGCCCCAGCTTATCGCAAAAGTCTTTCGGTATAGTAAGCTGGCGTTTGGAAGTTATCGTTCCCGTTCTAATCTCTTTTTTCATTTTGGTCACCTTCAAGTCTTTTTCCGCTATAGACATTATATGCAAATTCCTCCTTGCACATTCATGATTCCTTACTTTTCCTTACTATCATTATAGCATTGATTGAAAAAAATACTAGCCCTCTTATCGGGACACACAAGTAAGAAGGACAAGGAGCCCGTCCCCTTGTCCTTCTTACTTTTATTCCTTATTCTTTCGTACCCTCTACTTGCGGCTTATAACTTTACGTACAGCCTTCACAATATCAGTCGATGTGAGGCCGTATTTCTCCAGAAGTTCCTGAGGCTTGCCGGACTCGCCGAAGGTGTCTTGGACGCCGACGCGTTCCAACGGGGCGGGGGAATGCTCCGCCAGGGCTTCGGCCACGGCGCTGCCCAGGCCGCCGATGATGTTATGCTCTTCCGCGGTGACCAGCGCGCCGGTTTCCCGGGCGGCTGCCACGACGGCATCCACATCCAGCGGTTTGATGGTGGAGATATTGACGACGCGGATGCTGGTCCCCTCTGCCGCCAGTTCTTCCGCCGCCTTCAGAGCTTCCGCCACCATCATCCCGGTGGCCAGAACGGCCGCGTCCCGGCCTTCCTTAAGCACGGAAGCCTTGCCGATCTTAAAATCATAATCACTACCATATAATACCGGCACGCCGGAACGGCCCAAGCGGATGTAGACCGGTCCCTCATATTGGGCGGCCGCCCGGACGGCCTGCTCCGTCTCGATACCGTCCGCCGGTACGATGACGGTCATATTGGGCAGGGCGCGCATGACGGCGATATCGGCGATGGCCTGATGGGAAGCCCCGTCCTCACCTACGGTCAGACCGGCGTGGGTGGCGGCAATCTTCACATTCAGCTTAGTATAGGCGATAGAGTTACGAATCTGCTCAAAAGCTCTGCCGGTGGCAAAAACGGCAAAGGTGCTGGCAAAAGGAATCTTGCCGGCAGCAGCCAGTCCCGCCGCAGTCCCCATTAAATTCTGCTCGGCAATGCCCATATTGAAAAAGCGCTCCGGATAGGCTTTCTTAAAATCCACAGTTTTAGTGGATTTGGATAAATCCGCGTCCAGCGCCACGATGCGGGGATTTTCCGCGCCCAGTTTAACCAAGGCTTTGCCATAGGCGTCGCGCGTTGCTATCTTTTCCATTGTTTCCATTTCCCCCTTATACCAGTTCGGACAGGGCCTTGTCCGCCTGTTCCTTGCTGGGCGGCGTACCGTGCCAGTTTACTTGGTTTTCCATGAAAGAAACGCCCTTGCCCTTCACGGTGCGGGCGATAATCATCGTCGGCTTTCCTGCGGTTTGCTTCGCTTCCGCGACCGCCGCATCAATCTCAGCCAGGGAATGCCCGTCAATACTCAAAACATGCCAGCCGAAAGCCTTAAATTTCTCATCCAGCGGTTCCGGGGAAATGACCTCATCCAGCGTCCCGTCAATCTGCATACGGTTATAGTCTAAAAAGGCGGTAAGGTTGTCCAGCTTGTAATGGGCGGCTGCCATGGCCGCCTCCCAGACCTGGCCTTCTTCCGCTTCCCCGTCGCCCAGAAGCGCATAGACGCGATAGTCTTTTTTGTCCAGCTTACCGGCCAGGGCGATGCCGATGGAGGCGGAAAAGCCTTGCCCCAGCGAACCGGTGGACATATCTACGCCCGGCGCCTTCTTCATATCGGGGTGGCCCTGCAGGCGGCTGTTGATTTTGCGGAAGGTCAACAGCTCTTCCCGGGGGAAGAAGCCTTTCTCAGCCAGTGCAGAAAACAGTACCGGAGCGGCATGCCCCTTGCTCAGCACGAACCGGTCGCGGTCTTCCCACTGGGGATTCTGCGGGTCCACATTCATAGCGTGAAAATAGAGGTAAGTGACAATTTCGGCTGCCGAGAGCGAGCCGCCGGGATGCCCCGAAGCCGCTTCCTGCAGCATGGTGATAATATTGCGCCGGATCTGCCGGGCTGTTTCCTGCAAATATGCTTCATTGATACTCATCTTGTGTGCCTCCTCGGTTTTTGTCATTCTGAGTAAAACGAAGAATCCTTTTGTTAGAACCATAAGATTCTTCACTGCGCTCAGAATGACGCGCATGTTCTGCCTGCCCGCTTTATTTATCCTGGCCGGCCAGATGACGCAGATACGCGTCAATAAAAGGGTCCAGATCGCCGTCCATCACCCCGTAGACATTGCCTGTCTCCGTATTGGTGCGGTGGTCCTTGACCATATTGTACGGGTGAAAGACATAGGAGCGGATCTGACTGCCCCAGGCGATATCCTGCTGCTCGCCCCGGATATTGTTGATCTCCGCGTCCTGTTCGGCCCGCCGACGCTCCAGGAGCCTGGCTTTGAGAATTTTTTCGCAGGCCGCCCGGTTCTGGATCTGCGAGCGCTCATTCTGGCAAGAGACCACAATGCCGGTGGGCAAATGGGTCATTCGCACCGCCGATTCCGTCTTGTTGATATGCTGACCCCCGGCGCCCCCGGCGCGGAAAGTATCCACCCGGATTTCCTCATAATCCAGTTCTATCTCCCCGGCGTCCTCATCGCTGACTTCCGGCAGCACATCCACGGCGGAAAAAGAAGTATGGCGCCGTCCGGATGCATCGAAGGGTGAAATGCGCACCAAGCGGTGCACCCCTTTTTCCGCTTTCAGGCAGCCGTAGGCATTTTCTCCTTTAATCAGTAAAGTAACGCTTTTTACGCCCGCTTCGTCACCGGGCAAATAATCCAGGGTTTCCACCGCAAAGCCTTTATTTTCAGCCCAGCGGCTATACATTCTAAGGAGCATTTCCGTCCAGTCCTGGGACTCGGTGCCGCCGGCCCCCGGATGCAGGGAGATAATGGCGTTGGACGCGTCGTATTTATCGCTGAAAAGAAGCCGCAGTTCCATCTTGTCCAGATCGGCGGTCAATTGGGCCACCGTATCCGCGAGTTCCTGCCGGTATTCCTCCCCTTCCTCGGCCAGTTCACAAAGAACCTCGCCGTCTTCATACTTCTGCTGCAGTCCGGCGAATTCCTCCAGGCTGTTTCGAAGGGCGCTGCTCTTCTGTCCCATGGCCTGGGCCTTCTCCAGCTCATCCCAGAAACCGGGTTGCGACATCAGCTCTTCTAATTCCCCCAGTTCCCGTTCCTTGGCCGGTAAGTCAAAGGGACCCCCTTAATTCTTCAATTCTCTTTTTGGCTTTTTCCAGTTCACGCTTCAATTCTGCCGACAAAATGCTTCCTCCTATTCTTTCCCGCAGCATTTCTTGTATTTCTTGCCGCTGCCGCAGGGGCAAGGGTCATTGCGGCCGACTACCTTGCTGCTGGTAGCCGGGGTCTTTTTGACTTCTTCCGCACCGCGGTTTTCCACCATATCTTTTCTTTCTTCCTTGGGCTTCTCCACAAAAGTCACATGGTAAACATAGCGGACGATATCTTCCTGAATCTCTTCAATCATCATATTAAACATTTCATAGGCTTCATGCTTGTATTCAATCAGCGGATCCCGCTGCCCGTATGCCCTGAGGCCGATACCGTGGCGCAGCTGGTCCATGGCGTCCAGATGCCCCATCCACTTGCCGTCCACCACACGCAGGGTGACGATACGCTCCAATTCCCGTAAATGCTCCGTCCCCATCTCGGCTTCTTTTTGCCGGTATTGCTGCATAGCCTCCTCTAACAAGAGCTCCCGCACCTCGTCAGCTTCCATATTGGCCAGCTGTTCCGCCGTAATCTCCAGTTGGGGCAAAAAGAGCTTGTGGGCCTGTTCCAAAAGGCTCGCATTATCCCATTCCTCGGGGTATTTGCTGCCGCCGGCAAAGGTATTGATCGTACGGGCGACCGTCTTCTCAATCATCTCCAGCACAGAATCCTGCATATTTTCGCCCATGAGTACTTTGCGACGCTGGGCATAAATGATTTCACGCTGCTGGTTCATCACATCGTCGTATTCCAGCACATGCTTTCTTATATCGAAGTTGCGGCTTTCCACGCGGCGCTGGGCTGTCTCAATCGCCCGGGAAATCATCCCGTTCTCGATGGGTATGGTATCGTCCATCCCCAGTTTGTCCATCAGGCCCATAATATTTTCCGAGCCGAACAGGCGCATGAGGTCATCTTCCAGCGAGATGAAGAAGCGGGAGGCCCCGGGATCGCCCTGGCGGCCTGCCCGGCCGCGCAGCTGGTTATCGATGCGCCGGCTTTCATGGCGCTCCGTTCCGATAATATGCAAGCCGCCCACAGCTACGACCTCTTCGTGTTCGGCGTCGGTTTCTTTTTTCTTTTCCTCATAAATCTTGCGGTAATGCTCCCGTAATCTCAAAACATCCGGGTCTTCCGTCACATTGTTTCCGGCAGCCTCTTCGATCAATTCGGAAGGGAAGCCCTGGGCGAGCATTTCCTGCCGGGCCATATAACCGGGGTTGCCGCCTAAAATGATGTCGGTGCCGCGGCCGGCCATGTTGGTGGAAACCGTGATTGCGCCTTTTCTCCCGGCCTGTGCCACAATCTGCGCTTCCAGGTCGTGGAACTTGGCGTTTAAGACCTGATGCTTGACGCCTTTTAGCGTGAGGAGCTTGGATAAGAGCTCCGATTTCTCAATGGAAATGGTGCCGACCAGAACCGGCTGCCCTTCGGCGTGGCGCTCGGCAATCTCTTCCACCGCCGCCTGAAATTTGCCCTGTTCCGTGCGGTAGACGGCATCCGGCAAATCATCCCGGACCATGGGCATATTAGTAGGGATGACGATGACGTCCAGCTTATAAATCTTCCGGAATTCTTCCTCTTCCGTCACAGCTGTACCGGTCATGCCGGCCAGCTTCCCGAACATACGGAAATAGTTCTGGAAAGTGATCGTAGCCAACGTCTGAGATTCCTTCTCGATCTTGACGCCTTCCTTGGCCTCAATGGCCTGGTGCAGGCCTTCGCTGTAGCGGCGGCCAAACATCAGGCGGCCCGTGAATTCGTCTACGATGATGATCTCGCCGTCCTTGACCACGTAATCGACGTCGCGCTTCATCAGCGTGTGGGCGTGCAGGGCCTGGTTGACATGATGGGAAAGCTCGATATTGATATCGTCATAGAGGTTTTCCACGCCCAGCAGCTTCTCCGCCTTTTCTACGCCTTCCTCAGTCAGCACGACGGTACGGGCCTTCTCATCGACTTTATAATCCTCTTCATTCTTCAACCGGGGGATAATCTTGGCCACCTTCTGGTACAAATCCTTGGGCTT
Source organism: Clostridia bacterium (assembly GCA_034003745.1). Classification (GTDB taxonomy): domain Bacteria; phylum Bacillota; class Peptococcia; order DRI-13; family PHAD01; genus JAVEYA01. Next base: position 37,657 of record JAVEYA010000002.1, on the reverse strand, counting down.
GTTGCCTGCCCCCGAAATAATCAAAGGGGTGCGCGCCTCGTCGATGAGGATACTGTCCACTTCGTCCACGATGGCGTAATGCAGCCCCCGCTGCACCATGTGCTCAGGGCGGATGACCATATTATCGCGCAGATAGTCGAAACCGAATTCGTTGTTGGTGCCGTACGTGATGTCCGAATTATAGGCGTTCTTGCGCTGGTCAAAATCCAGCCCATGCACGATCAGGCCTACCGATAGACCCAGGAACTTGTAGATCTGGCCCATCCACTCGCTGTCGCGCCGGGCCAGGTAATCGTTAACCGTGACGATATGCACGCCCTGGCCGGTAAGGGCGTTCAAATAAGCCGGCAGCGTAGCCACCAGCGTCTTGCCCTCGCCGGTCTTCATCTCGGCAATCTTGCCTTCATGCAAGGCCATGCCGCCGATCAGCTGCACATCGAAGTGCCGCATGCCCAGCACCCGGCGGGAAGCTTCCCGCACCACCGCAAAAGCTTCCGGCAAGATTTCGTCCAGCTTCTCCCCAGCGTCCAGTCGCTCTCTAAATGCATTCGTCTTTCCCTGCAGCTCCGCATCGCTCAAAGCCTGCATCTCAGATTCCAAAGCGTTGATCTTTTCGACTTTCTTCGAAAGGCGCTTTACTTCCTTTACATTCTCATCCAGAATACTCTTTAAAAAACCCAACACCATTTTTGTACTTACCTTCTCCCTGTATTTTAAACTATAAGAACCGTTCCCCTGTCATTCTGAGCGCAAGCGAAGAATCTTAGCTTTCCTACAGCAGAAAGATCCTTCGCTTGGCTCAGGATGACAATTATTCCGGCTCGATCAAACCATAATTTCCGTCTTTTCTCTTATAGATTACATTCACTTCTTCCGTTTCCGCGTTGGAGAAGACATAGAAATTATGCCCCAACAGATTCATCTGCATAATTGCTTCTTCCACAGGCATCGGCTTGATGGCAAAACGCTTGGTCCGCACGATTTCCGGTTCACGCTCTTCTTCATAATAGCAAGGATCCGCCCCGGCAACGGGGCCGCGTAGACTTTGTCCCTTATTCCTTTTGTTGAACAGGCGCGTCCGGTACTTGCTCACCTGTTTTTCCAGCTTCTCCTCCACCAAATCGATAGCGACGTACATATCGCTGTTTTCTTCTTCTCCCCGGAGGATGAATCCATTGATGGGCATGGTTACTTCCACACGATGGCGGTCTCTCTCCACGCTGAGCGTGACGACGGCTTCAGGGTCACCTTCAAAAAATTTGTCGAGTTTGCCCAGTCGTTTGGCTACATATTCCTTTAAAGCCTCACTAAGTTGAATGTTCTTGCCTCTTATTTGGAATTTCATGCCATCCACTCCTTCTCGAGAATATGTTATATATAATATTCCCTTCGGCGGGAAAAAATCCTGCCCTTCTCGGGCAATCCGGGTATATTTAAAGCCCTGATCAGATCAGGGCTTTCTTTTGCGCAATTATATTTTTTAAAGTACCCTTAGGGTTTGCTTACGTTAGCGGCCTGAAAACCTTTGGGGCCCTCTACAATCTCAAACTCAACAGTTTCTCCTTCCTGCAGTGTTTTGAAGCCGTCTTGCTGAATAGCGGAAAAATGAACAAAGACATCCGCGCCGCCTTCTCTTTCAATAAAACCGTACCCTTTTTCTTTGTTGAACCATTTTACTTTACCTTGCATGAAAAACATTCCTCCTAAAAATAAATACAGTGGAAAATCCACCTTGTTGATTATAGCACCACGCCTTTATTTAGTCAAATTTTTCTATAATCACGGCATTTCTATAACCGCAATTTCGTTCACATTTATCCGGCTTGTCCATGTATCACGCACATAATTCTCTGATAATTTTCTGTTTTTTCACCGTTTGACACATTTTCAAACCCTCTTTTTTCTGTGGATAATGTGGATATATCTGTTGATAAGTTATTTAATCAGGGGTACAAATGTGGATAGATTCATTTTCCTGTTCTCCATTATTTTCTATTATTGTCATTAATTATACTTTCGATTGGACAGGTATTCGCTGTCGAAACACATCATTTTTAGACACTTTAAACATTAAAATATGACAATATAGTATTCATTTATACATATTGACGGAAGACTCGCCAAAAAAGCAAAAAGCCCTGCAAATCAGGCAGGACTTAGTGTTTTATGCATAAAAGGCATCCGTGTTGTTTGGAAAAATCGACAAGCTTTTTATCATGTCATTTTATGCAAAAATAAAATTATATTTTATATTTGCATAAATATATCAAAAGACCGGATGAAGCGATCATCCGGCCTTTATTACTGCAATTTTTTATTTGGAGAAATCGATAAAAATTCCGTCCTTATGGGGGTTTTTAGGTTCGTACGCCTCTTTGGCCTTTTTTTCCTGGCGAACCTGCTCCAGTTGCGTCGCGGTTTCCTTGATTTGGGCGCGCAAGGTCTCTTCGTTGGTCTTATCCAGGTCCTTAATGCGGCCTAAAAGCGCCAAAAACTGCCCCATAATCTCCGCCAACCGGTTGGCAGCGGGATCCGGGAATTTCCGCGTCAGCGCGCTTACGGCGAATTCCTCCAACCCCAGGGCAGCGGTTACTTCGCTCCTGGTTTTTCGCAAAGGGCCCTGCAGTCCTTCCAACCGCTCGATCAGCTTCTGGCGCTCGCCAATTAAGGCCACCAGATGGTCCGTATCCACCTCGGCGGCCTGGAGGCACCTTTCCTGCTCCTGAGACAGCCGGAGCATTTCCTCATAGAGCGGCAGCTGTTCCTGATACCCTTCCGCGATCTGCGTCAGCTTCGCCCGGATAATACTGTCCTGCAAATCTTACACGGCTCCTTCATGCAACTTCAGCGCCGTCTCGGCCCAGGTTTCCCGCAATTCGGCCAGCAAGCCCAGAACTTCCTCGACAATAGCGGGGTCCTTTTTGATATTGGCCTCGATTAAGCGTCTATGCATATAATCATACAAGGTATAGAGGTTTTGCGCAATCTCATAATCATGATTCAGCGAACCCATCAGTTCTTCCACGATATTCTGCGTTTTCAGCAGATTTAAATGCGCTGTCTCCTGCTGTTTTTCCTGCAGGCATTTCACGGCAATGCGGCCGAAACGGAGGGCGCCGTCAAAGAGCATTAACAGCAACTTTTCCGGCGAGGCGGTGTTGACCTGCTGCTGGCGATATTGCTGATAGGGGTGGGGCAGTGCCATATTTGTCATCCTTTCCGAACTATACATATTGGTCAAACATATTTGTCTAAGATAATACCGACCATTTCCCGTATCTTGGCCGACAGCTCCAGCATTTCCTGAGGGGGAATCTGCTTGATGACTTCCCGTGTCTTTTTATCCACGATCTGGACGTATAGCTGTTTGGTATCTTCAAATACTTCAAAATTAAGTTGATTATTCAGAAGCTGGGAGGCCTGGTTCATCACCTCGGCGATTTGGTTGGCGTCTTCCCGCGTTATTTTATTGCTCTCAGCCTCTTTGGGCGCAGGCGTTTGCGCGGAAGCCTGTCCCTGTATCGGTATATAACCCTGGGAGACAGCTTCCTTGGGGGCGGCCATAGGGGACTTCCCGGCTTCCACCGCCGGTTTCAGCGTTGGGGTTGGAGCAGCCGGGCTGATGGATTTAACATCACTCATAACGGATACACCTCCTTTACTGCTGACCTGTCAGGCCACTTAATTGAGCCGTCAACCAGCTGGATTGCTGATTCATGGTAGAAATGGCTCTTTCCATGGCGGTGAATTGCCGCCAGTAGCGTTCTTCGATTTGGGTCAATCTATCTTCCAAACGAGCGATATCTTTATCAATGCGGCGCACCGATTCGCTTAAATTAGACTGGTCATACAGAGCCGTCGCCGAACCGGCTTCCGACGTAATATTCTTAATAGCGCTATCCACGGTGCTGTAAAGACGGCGCATCAATCCCTGCTCATTGGCGACCTCGCTGTCATTGTTGAAAAGCTTCATCACTCCCTCAGGATCGGCGGCAATGGCCTTCTTGAGGTCATCCTCATTGATTTTCAGTTTGCCGTTGGGGTCCTCCCAATAGTTCGCAGTGGTAATGCCTATTGCCGGGAGAGAGTTAACCCCGCTCAGTCCTTTAACCGTCTGGGCCATGGTCATCCTGATCTCGCTGGCCGCCCGGCTGAGGAGAGCGTCACTGCGCAGCAGACCGCTTCTGGCTTTAGCTTCCCATTTTTCGATTTCCGACTCGCTTAAAGCTGCTTTTTCCTCGTCCGTAAGGGGTTGGTAAGTACGGAATTTTTCTTCCTTCAGCTCTTTATTCAGCAAGTCGATTATTTCGTTATATTGATCCACAAAACCCTTGATATTATTGTAGATCGTATCCACATCGGTCTCCACGGTCAGGGCCGTGGCAGCGCCGCCGAAGCCCCCGGCGGTCACGCCTTTGAGGCTGAAATTCACGCCATTGATGGTAAAGTTATTAGAGGCGCGCTCGGTCTGCAGACCGTTCAGCTCGAAGACGGCGTTCTTCCCGTCCTGCTTATTGGCATTATTCAGGCCCAGGACGCTGAAGAAATCCCCATTCAGTTCAAGAACCGCGTCTTTGCCGGTGGCCTTGGAAGCGGCAACCACTTTATCCTGAGCGGCCCCTTCGTCATAAAAGAGCGTGACGCCGGCTTTCTTATCATTATTGATCGTCTGAATTATTGTTTTCAGGCTGTTCCCGTAGCTGAAGGTAAAGTCCTTGACTTCCGTGTCGGAAATACGCACCGATACGGTAAACGTATCGTCAACGGTTTTGCCCTCAAAGAAGCTGCCTGCCTCAGCAAACTTGGACGCTTGGGAGAGCAATGAGGCGGAGGTATCGATCTTATTTCCGGCGTTAGCGGAAACGGCGCCGGCCGTCTTATTGGAAGCCGCTTCCGCCAATTGGGCGACTTTAAGGTTAAATGTCCCGTTGATGGCTTCTCCTGTGGCCGTAGCTGTGACAATATCCTGGTTCCCCGAGGTAATCTTCCTGGCAGTAAAGGAAGACTCCAGACGCATATCGAAAGCCTTGTTCTTCAAAGCCAAAAGACTCAAATTCATCGTGCGGTAGTCTTCCTGCTTCCACTGCAGCGTCTGCTTGGTCTTCAGCTTCTTGTCCAGGGGCATGCGGGCAATCTTCATCATATCGCGCACCAGCGACTCCGTGTCCATCCCCGTAGCCAGGCCGCTCAGTCTTATATTGGAGACCATTTCATATCACCTTCTTAAAAATATTTAATCCGAATCCCTCAAGACTATAGGCTAGCGGCGTCTGCTGACGCTGAAGCATCAACACACGCCAATGGCCGGATAGTATAAGAAGAAGGGCCGGCCGGCCGACCGGCCCTCTCAGACAGAAGTTGGAGAAGATTACTGGAGAAGCTGGAGAACCGATTGCGGACGCATGTTGGCCTGGGCCATCATGGCGGTGCCCGCCTGGGCCAGGATGTTCTTCTTGGTGAATTCCATCATCTCGGAAGCCATATCCACGTCACGGATCCGGGATTCGGCTGCGGTCAGGTTCTCAGCGGCAGTACCCAGGTTGTTGATGGTGTGCTCGAGACGGTTCTGCATGGCGCCCAGCTTGGCGCGTTCACTGGAGACCTTTTCCACAGCATCGTTGATCGTAGTGATGGCCGCCGTCGCGCCGGTTTCCGTACTAATGTTGATGGCGCTTATTCCCAGCTCTACTGAACTCATTTTATTGATGGACAAACTGGTCGCCTGTCTGGCGTTAGCGCCAATTTGGAACTGAATGGCTCTGTCGGTTACGGCGATAACATCGGTATCGTTAGTAGCGCCATGACCTGTTCTGACAATAAATTCAAATCCGCCTACATTCAGTTTTTCGCCAGCATAGCTAGCGATTGCTGCGGGATTCGCATTTGTCGGTCCGGTCAAGCTGAAATTAAGGCCGTTGCTGGTTAAATTGAAAACTATCGTACCATTGTTGTCGACGTCGCGGGTGGCCGCGCCAAAATCAAAGGTAATTCCGCCGATAGTTAACGAGGCATCAGCAGCCTGTCCGCTCATAACAGTAACCGTGCCGTCGGGGCCAGTAAGCTCAAAGTCTGCTGTGCCGCTGCTTAAATTAGTTACATTTAAAGTATACTCTCCATAATAACTGTTTGCAGCGGCAGTAATGTTGGCAGCGGCGAAACCTGTAGCGGCTGTGTTAGTGGTAAGGTTGAAAGTATCGGTACCGGCTGCCTCTAAAGTCATAGTGTAAGTTCCCGTCGTTACATCCGAACCTGTAATGGTATAGGAAGGAACGCTGAGTGCGCCGACGCCGCCGGTGATGGTATAAGTTTTTCCGAGATCGCCGTTTAAGAGTTTCTTGGTGTTGAATTCGGTGTCGGTGGAAACTCTGTCGATCTCACTGATTAACTGGGCAACTTCCTTTTGCAACTCGCCGCGGTCGGCATCACTATTGGTGCCGTTGGCGGACTGGACAGCCAGTTCCCGCATTCTCTGGAGAATGCTGTGGGTTTCGTTCAGAGCGCCTTCAGCGGTCTGGATTAAGGAGATGCCGTCCTGAGCGTTCTTGGAAGCCATATTCAGGCCTTTGATCTGAGCGCGCATTTTTTCTGAGATGGCCAGGCCGGCAGCGTCGTCGCCAGCGCGGTTGATTCTCAAGCCGGAACTCAGTTTCTCCAGGGATTTGCTCAGGGCGCCGTCGGTCTGGGTCAGCCCTCTCCACGCATTCAGCGCGGCGATGTTGTTATTAATTCTCATTTTTTATTCCTCCTTGAATTTTCATCGCACATCCATGTGCTTTTTATATAGAACGCTTGTCCTCTCTTTTAGCTCGGCCGCGCCTAAAAGGGACGGCAAGCATTGCTACCTACTATAATTATCGAATTATTTAGGATATTTTTTATACTTTTCCCAATTATTTTTTCTTATCTAAATCCAGCAGCTCCTGCACGTTCATTTCCACAGGCAGGCTGGCCGCCGCGCGGTTCTCTGCCTGGATCTGCTCATAGATTTCTTTCCGGTGGATGGGTACTTCCCGGGGCGCCTTCACAGCGAGCTTAACATGCTCTCCGCTGACTTCCACCACGGTGACCTCGATAATTTCACCGATGATAATGCTTTGTCCGGCTTTACGGGTTAAGGCCAGCATGCGCCTTCCCTCCCTTAGCCGCATTCTCTTGCCGGGCCATTAAGGGGAAGCGGGCGCTATAGGGACTGTTGAAGAGAATGACCTGCCGTCCCATTTTTTTGGCCGTATTGATCACAAGCGGCGCGACCAGATTGGCGGTGATTTCTTGGCCGCCCTGACGGACAGTCAGAATCACATAGACGGCCGCTTCCTCCGGCATCTTGATTTGCAGCGCCTCCAGGTCTTCTTCGGGAATATCGGCCACATAATTGCCGTTCAGGTGAAAAGGATCGGCCAGGATAAAGGTCAAATCAGGCAAATCCACTGCCTGCAGGAAAAATAAGCTGTCGCCGGAGCCGGAATGAATGGGTACAAATCTCCGCTGCTCGGGGAATCCGGGCAAGCCCCAGGCAAAGTGTATAATTTGCTCTTCGGCAATCTCTATTTCACCGAAACGCAGGGTTTTCAAAATCATGGCAAAAGCCTCCTATCTATTTTCTGTCTGCCGGCTATCCGGGAAGCTTCGGTTGCTAGCCCCGGATATCTACGTTCCTCCCCACATACTCCGTTTCCACACTTCCCTGTGGCTGCATGTAAAGGCTGATCTCGCCCCGGATAGGCTGGGAAATAACTTCTCCCACGCGGTAATCGATCTTTAATTCAGCGGGGAGGACATCCATATCCACCGGAGAATTGGGCACACGGGCAAGAATAAAACGCGGCAATTCCAGCGTCTGGGCGCTTAACGCGGTCACTACGGCGGACATATCATACCGGTCAATCTGCGCCATCATGTCCCCGTTCCGCGCTACTTGACCGATATGTTGCATGACGGTTTCATAGCCCTTGTGGGCATTATCCCGGGCAAAAGACACCGGCGAGCGCAGGCCGATTTCTTCCCGGCACTGCGTGGCGTCGCATCTGACCTGGGCGTTGCGCTGCCGGATATTTAACTGAGATTCTGTAACTTGCAGCCGGAGTTCGGGGGAGGTAGTCCTCAGCCTGATCTGCGGCCAGGTTTGCCTGATTTTCAGGTCCATTTCAATCCCTCCGGCAGGGCTTTAATTCAGGAAGTTCATCAAGGTGGGCTGGATGATGCGCGCCCCCACAGCCAAAGCCGCGGTATAGACGTTCTCCTGGTTCTTCATATCCAGGATAACTTTGGCGGGATCGACGCCTTCCACGTCTTCCTTCAGGGAGGTTAAGTTAATCTCCAGTTCATAGAGACGGTCACTGGCCATCTCCAGACGGTTGACCCGGGCGCCGATCTGGGCGCGGGCCGACAGTACCGTATCAATGTTCAGCTTTAATCTTTCCAGGTCTTCATTCCCGAGTTTGTTAATATCTTCCGTGACACCCGAGCTCATGTGGTCGATAATCTGCTGCAGCGTGGTCAGCAAGTCCTGGGGAGCAGCGGGATCATCCGGGTCACCGGGCTGACCGGCTGAAAAGACCTGGTCGGCGGTGACATTCACCGGAACGGTGATCCCCACGCCAATCTCATAATTTATCTGCGCCGTATTCAGCGGAGTAATCCAGTCCGTCCCCTGGTAAGGCGGCTCGGTGGTATTGCGCCCGCCGAAGACATATCTGTCTCCATGACTGGTATTGGCAATGGTAATGACTTCATTCTTCAGCTGGCTAAGCTCTTCCATGATAGTGCCCCGGTCCTCCACACTCAACGGCCCGTTGGCGGCCTTTACCGTCAGTTCATAGACGCGGTTCAGGACGGCGTTCAGGCTGCCCAGGGCGCTGTCCGTACTCTCCAGCCAGCTCTTGGCGTCAGCCACATTTCCCTGGTATTGAGTTGTCTCTTTGAGACGGGAGGAGAGACGCAGGCTGTTGACAATGCCGGTGGGATCGTCGGAGGGTTTATTGATGCGCTTGCCCGTGGACAGCATCGTATCCAGGGTGCTTAGCCTATACATGTTCCGGCTGATATTATGCTTGAGGTTGTTAATCATAATATTGTTGGTCATACGCATAAGCGCTCACTCTACCTTCCTACCAGCCCCAGCCGGTTAACGATTAAATCCAGCATTTCGTCCATGGTGGTGATCAGCCGCGCCGCGGCGGTATAGGCATGCTGGTATCGGATCATATTGGTCATTTCTTCATCGAGGGACACCCCGGAAATGGTCTCCCGCTTATTCTGCAGCTGATTCAGGAGCAGGTTCTGGTTATCGGTCATCCGCTCCGCCTCCATGGTAATCACCCCCAGCTGGGCCACGGAGGAGCGGAAAAAGTCGTCGAACGTCGTGTTATAACCGGTCTTCAAGCCAAGAACGGAGGCGGCGGAGCCGGAAATCTCGTAAATGCCGCTGTGGCTTTCGCCGCCGAGACTGCTGATTTGCAACCTGCCGCCGCTAAATGAAGCCGCCGCCGCAAGAGGTCCGAATTCTGCATCGAGCTGGGCCTGGATATCCGCGGCCAGCGCGTCCATTTGCGTCGTATCCGTAGTGTCATAGATCCCGTCCGCCAAGGTCAAAGTCCGGGTAGTCCCGTCAATGGTAACATACAAGCGGTTATTGCCCGAGGCTGCGCTGATTTCCACAGTGGCGGGAAGGGTTGTCCCTGTGACCGACAGCGGTGGGGAAAAAACGCCCGGATTAATGGCCTTCTTGCTCTTCAACTGGGCCAGCAATAAGGCGTTGGCCCCGTCGCCGGCCAAGGCGTCCGGATCGTCGGTGATAGCGGCGGCAATTTTGGTGATATCGTCGATAATATCCTGATTCACCCGGATATTGGCGGCGCTGAACGGCACATTATCATCCAGCCTGGTGAAAAAATCAAGTCCGGTGCTTTTATCCGCGCCATAACCCTGGCGGTGCAATTCGTTCACTTCGGTGGCGATACGCCGGGTCAGTTCGTCAATTTCTTCTTTTAACTGGGGCACCGTGGTTTTTAGCATATCCAGATAACCCTTGAGTTCCCCGCCCTTTATAGAGACTTCGCCCAGCGGATTCCCGGTGGAGCGGTCCAGCCAGACGATGGCCGTCCGGGAGGGGTCAAATTGATTCTGGATACACTTCATCTCGGTTAATTCTTCCCTGGCTACCAGGGCCCGGCCGCCAATGGTGATCTGCAGCGCTCCCACTGAGTCTTCATTGACCCCGATATCGGCAATGCGCGCAAGCTGGTCCACCAGATAGTCCCGCCTGTCGCGGAGGTCATTGGCCGGGAAGCCTTCCGTCTCGGCCTTAACGATCTGCACGTTCAGGTCACGGATCTGGCGGCCATAAGAATTGATCTCGGTGACTTTCACGGTGATTTCGTTGTTGAGATCGTCCTGCAGGTCGGTAAATTGCCGGGACATATGGTTTAAAGTATCGGACAGCGTGATGCCGCTCTGCATGACGGCGGCCCGCACCGCTGAACTCTCCGGATTCTTGGAAAGCTGCTGCCAGGCGGCCCAGTATTCATCCAGCACGGAGCGCAGGCTATTATCGGAAGGTTCGTTGATAATCAATTCCAGCTTGGACAAAATATCGTATTTGGTTTCCCATTCCCCGGTGAGATTAATCTCGTTTCGGATCTGGGCATCCACGAACTGGTCGCGGATACGCGTAATGTTGTTGATTTGCACCCCCGTGCCGACAAAGCCTGAATATGTTCTGATAGGCCTGGTCGTTACCATAGACACACTCTGGCGCGAATAGCCCTGGGTATTGGCATTGGCGATATTGTGGCCTGTGACGTCCAGCGCCCGCTGTTGCGCGGCCAGGGCGCTTGCCCCTATATTTAATCCGGAAAAGGTCGAACGCATATGATCACACTTTCTTATCTAAGATCCTGGTCAGATTCTCCACTTTCATCGCCCGGTCGGACGTATACGTGGTCTGTGTTTCCTGGGTCATCGCTCCCAGGGTGAACTGAATAAACTGCAAGGTCTGCTGAATCAGCAAGGTATTCTCACTGTTGATTTTCTGCATATCCTTCAACAATGCGGTCAGGGAATTCTTCAAAGACGTCAATGCGCCTTGCATCACCTCCGGGGCCACACTGATGATTTCCTCCAGCGAGGCGTCTTCACCCATACTGTAATGCTTAATCAGCGCGGCAGCGTGATTGAAGCGCTCTTCTTCCAGGCGTCCTGCCTGCACTATCAGCAGTTCTTCCTGCCGGTTCAGGCTTTCAATGGCTTCCAGGGTTCCTTGGACCAGCTCGGCCTGCTTCATCTTGCCGAGGCTGAGCAATTCCCGGTAAATCTCTTCCTGCTTCTTCAATACGGAAGCCAAAGCGTTAAAAGTGAGTTCCATGCCGGCACCTCTTTATTCTTAAAATAGCGTCTCATCGAAAAGTTTGGCCGCAATATCTTCATTATTTACTTCATAAGAATCCGCTTTAATCTGCCCCTTCAAAGCTTCCAGTTCCTTGATATCCCGGGGCGGCAGCGCCTGAGCCGCCTTCAGGGCGACGGAAAACAGGCGCGCTTCGGGGGAGATGTTCACGCCGTCTTCCCGGCCGCTTTTAGGCCCTCCCAGCTTTTCACTCTGGCTTTTTTGGTTGAAGAGCTTTTGAATCGCAGATATTTGCTGATTTTCGATTCTCATGGTCAATCCTCCAATAAATATAAATAAGACTATCACTTAATTAATCGAAAAAAAAAGTAAATTTTTTAGTCTTTTGCATAAAAAAGAACGTTTTTTAAACGTTCTTTGGCAATACTTTTCAGGACTGTTCAGCGTAATTTTTTCAGGTAATCGACGACGTGCATGCGGGGAGCGGACTGCCCTTTGGTCTGGGGCTGCGGAGACGTACTCTTCATGGGGTTGCTATCCTCTGCCAGAATTTTTTTGTTCTCTTCGGCAATTTGTTTTTTGAGTCCGGCAGAAAGTTTCGTACTGCAAATCTCGCACAGACGGCCGCTGGTGATGCCCTTGCCGCAGACCTCGCATTTCAGCACCATTTCTGCATTGGCGGAGGTAATATTAATGCGGCCCTCCCGGATGTAGCGGAGAATTTTTTCTTCGCTGACGCCGGTCCCTTCGGCTATTTTCGGAATACCCAAATGACGGTTTCTAATAATAAAGCCGCGCACCTTTTTGAATTCCTCTTCATCTTTATTCATGCAGGCAGGGCACAGATTCACACTGTAATAAGTGAAGACGCCGCCGCATTCCGGGCAATTGCGCAGTTCCATAATCCTGCCTCCCTTGTGTAAGCATATCTAAATATTCGAAAGATTAGCTAATTCTTTTTCACTTTATCAAATCCCGCCGCCCAAGTCAATCCATATATTTCCTGCACGCCGGCTGCCTTTAAGGCCGCGGCTGCAGCCAGCATAGTGGCTCCGGTGGTGATAATATCATCCACCAGCAACACCTTTTTACCGGCCAGGAGGGCGGTATTTTTAACGGTAAAAACGCCGTCCATGTTCGCCCTTCTTTCGCAACGGCCCAGCGCCGTCTGGCTGCAGTCATACCGGATCCGTTCCAGCGCTTTATCTTCATAAACAAGGGACAATTCACCGGCCACCGCTTTGGCCAGCAAGGCGCTCTGGTTATAGCCCCGCTCGTCCTCCCGCAACCCATGCAGAGGGACGGGTACCGTCAGCATATCCTTATCCAGGGGCAGGAGGGCTTTGGCTTTGCGCGCCATCAAATACCCCAACCGGGAAGCGAGTCCTTCTTGTCCGTTATATTTCAAGTCAAAAATTTTGTCTTTATAAATTCCGTCATAGGGGACCACGCTGACGACCCGGGCCAACATTTCAGGCGGCCAGTCAAAACAGTTCGGACAGCACCCGGCGGCAATAAAGCGTCCGCAGCGGGGACAAGCCTCATTTTCATCTCCGTATTGCAATATTTGTGCGGCGCAGTCGGCGCAAAGGCTGCCCCTCGTCCCCTCTGTTTTGCGCCAACAAAAAATACAATGCCTTGCTATAGGAAAAAGTAAGTCCAGTACAATTCTAAACAGTTTCTGGAGCACCTGCAAATACCTCATTTGCTGTAGAAACGATCTGGTATGTTATATTAGCTATGAGACAGGATTTTCCTCTTTTTCGACACAGAATCCCTCCACCACTGACGTGGTCCCCCTCCCTTTAACAAGGGAGGCACAAAATAAAAGCCCCCCTTGTTAAAGGGGGGAAGCGGATGACAATCCGCAGGGGGATTCAGAAGGGTCGAGTACAGGAATCTGACCCGTCTCCTGGATTCCCCTGAGTAATTTAGATGTGCGCCAGTTGCTCGTATAAGTAATCGTTTAAAATTTTGATGTAGGTACCTTTCATGCCTAACGACCGCGCGTCGATGACGCCGGCGCTTTCCAGTTTCCTGAGCGCATTGACGATGACCGAGCGGGTCAGCTTATACTCCTCGGCCAGCTTGCTGGCGACCAGGAAGCCTTCGCTGCCTTCAATTTCGCTGAAGATGTACTTGACAGCCTCGAGCTCGGAATAGGACAGCACTTCCAGAGCCAGCTGCACAACCGTCTTCTTGCGGGCTTCGTTTTCCTGGCGGTCGCTGGCGTTCCTGAGAATTTGCATCCCGGCTACGCTGGCGCCGTACTCGGCCAGGATAGTTTCCGCCGGGCTATAGGCTTTGCCTTCACGGGCATAGACCACTGTGCCCAGGCGCTCACCGCTGCCGAAGACCGGCGCCATGATGCAGATAAAACCGGTATCCTGCGGCGTCACGTTAACCTCCGTGTGTGTAAAGCCCAGAAGCCACTGCTGGGTGGTGTCGCTGAACTGGCCGTCTTTCAGTTCATCGGTATGGAACAAGCCGCCATAAATACTGTCTGTCTCCCCACGGCCCAGAAGCTTGCCTTTTTTCCCGACGATGTAAACGTTGCAGTCCAGCATTCCGGAAAGCTCCTCGGCAATACCGCTGAAGTCCAGAACCTGACTGGCTGATTTCTGCAGCAATTGATGCAGGATTCTGGTTTTTTCTAACAACAACTGCATTTCCACTTGATTTAATTCCTCCTTATTATTTAGGTTGTTGTTAGTAGTATTCCCATCATTTAGTATTATATTCATATATTGTTAATTTTGTGGTACATTCGAGCTTTTTGTCGTTTGCGGGATTAATTTTAACTGCTGCCCTTCCCTGAAATCATATTCCCGGATACTGCCCGCCGGCAGTTCCAGCACATAACCGGCCCCTTTGACCAGGGGACTGATCTTCCCCGGAGCCAGCTCCGGCAGTACGGCAATAATTTGCCCGTCTTTATCCAGGAACAACACGTCGATGGTCATACGCATGAAAAAGGTATGAATCTGGCGGCAGCCCTTTAAGAGGAGGCCCTCCTCCCGGGACAGGCTCTTTTTCCCCATCAGGCCAAGGAAGCGCTGGAGAAAGGTATCGGCCAGCCGCACGCGCGGGACCATGATGATATGGTCTTTGATCAGCGCAAATTCTCTGTGCATATTCTCTCCTTCTCCTGTTCCAAAAATCATCGCGCAACGAGCGTATCATAAACTCTGATCGCTGCCGGCCCTAATAAAACAATGAAGACCGTGGGGAAGATAAAGAACACCAGCGGCAGGAGCATCTTTACCGGAGCCTTCATCGCTTTCTCTTCCACCCGCTGGCGTCTTTTAATGCGCACCTGTTCCGCCTGGGTGCGCAGAATTTTGCTGACCGGCACACCCAGCTGGTCGGCCTGAATCATCGCGCCGACAAAGGTTAGGATATCGTCGACATTGGTGCGTTCTCCCAAATCCCGCAGGGCCTCCCGGCGGCTTTTACCCATCTGCAGCTCTCTTAGCGTAATCTTAAATTCTTCCGCCAAAGTGCCTTTGGATTTATCAATAACATGCAGCAGCGCGCCGTCGAAACCCAGACCGGCTTCCACACTGACTGTCAGAAGATCCAGCACATCGGGCAGTTCTCTTAAAAAGTTTGCTCTTCTAATCCGCATGCGGCTTTGCAGAAAGAGTTTATTAAGCAATATTACTGCCAAGACGGCAACCGCGGCGAAAGGAAACTGTTCCACGATGCTCTTACGGGTCAGCCGGCCCAATAACAGGACTGCCATACCGCTGATAAGAGCGACGAATACATAGACAGATTGGTATTCATGGGGCTTCAGGCTGCCCGGATTACCGGCCAGCTGCAGGGTATGCTGCAGTTTCTGACGGCTCCGCGC
This sequence comes from Clostridia bacterium, assembly GCA_034003745.1. Taxonomy (GTDB): domain Bacteria; phylum Bacillota; class Peptococcia; order DRI-13; family PHAD01; genus JAVEYA01. The sequence goes on along the minus strand of JAVEYA010000002.1, from coordinate 22,457 downwards.
AGGCGTAAAACGCGCCAGCGCCTTGGCGGTAAAGGCCAGCAGGGGGCTGAGCACACGCTCGGCGAAAGGTTTGTTTAAGATTTCTTCCTCATGTCTTTTTTTCGTAGTCAGATTGTTTTTAACATCCCGCAAACGCTTTTCCAGCTGGATTCTTTTACGAAAAATAAAACGAATCATCAGCATGGAGCAGCTGAAGACAAAGAGAAAACCAAGCGCGGCGATCTGCAGCATGTGCTCACTCCCACTCAATAGTCAATGTTAACGATCTTCCTGATCAGCAGGATACCGATGATTTCAATAAAAACGCCTGCCGCCAAAAGGGCCTGACCGAGGGTGTTTTTAAAAAAGGGCAGAATGTAGCCGGGATTAATTACCATCATAATCAGGGCAATCGCAGGCGGGAGAATACCGATAATAATCCCGGAAATACGGCCCTGAGCGGTCAGGGTCTTGATCTCTCCCTGGATGCGGATGCGTTCACGAATGGTATGAGAGATATTGTCCAGAATCTCCGCCAGGTTGCCTCCGACCTGCCGCTGGATCAAGACTGCTGTAACCAATAAATCCAGATCATCGCTGTTGACCCGTTTGACCATCTTTTGCAGCGCTTCTTCGGTGGGCACGCCCAAATTGATTTCCCGGAAAGCGCGGGAGAATTCTTTGCCAATGGGGGCAGGCATTTCCCGCCCGACCATTTCCATAGCCTGCTGAAAACTAAACCCGGCGCGCAGGGAATTGGACATGATGGAAAGGGCGTCGCCCAACTGCCAGTTGATGGTATGCAGCCTCTTTTTCTGGGCCCGCAGAACCAAAAAAGGGGTCAGGCCGATGCCCAGTACATAAACGAGAATCGTCAAACCGATATTCTCCGTGGCCATAGTCACAAAGACAACCGGCAAGATGCCTGCAAACATCCAGATTGCCAGAAATTCTTCCGCCCTAAGCGGCAGGTCGGCGCGGGAGAGCTGTTCCTCGATTTGTTTGGTCATGCTTTTCTTAAATAAGACCGCGCCAATTTTATGAAAAATACTTTTTTTCTGCTTCAGCTCCAGCGGGCTTTCTATCTCCGGCTTGATTTTCAGACCGCCGGCGACATCCTCCAGACGCTTGTTCAAATTCCTTTTTCCGGCAGTGGCCATAGCATTAAGGCTGCTCAGCGCCAGAACAATCGTCAGGCAGGCGGTTAAGCTAATAACGATTGAAGTACTCATGCAAGTTTACCTCATTACCCTGTGTAATCTCTATCCGTGTAAACCTTGGATATGACCTAATGTAGTACAGTATGAGACTACATTAATCTGGGGTCGATCTAAATGCTTACGGGTATTCCATTGAGTCTTATCAGAAGTCTAAATAAATACATCATCAGGCAAGGATATCCCCGCCAGCAGGAGCTTTTCCATGCACTTGGGCCGGACGCCGGAGGCCTTGAAGCGGCCGCGCAGCCTGCCGCGCTCATCGATGCCTTCCGCTTCAAAACTGAAAATATCCTGCAAGGTGATCACGTCGCCTTCCATCCCCAGGACTTCGGTAATGTTGATGATTTTGCGGCTGCCGTCGCGCAGACGGGCCTGCTGCACAATCAAGTCTATAGCCGAAGTCATTTGCTCGCGGATGGCCCGCACCGGCAGGTCTACCCCCGCCATCAGGACCATTGTCTCTACCCGGGAGAGAATATCCCGGGGGGAGTTGGCGTGGCCCGTGGTCAGGGAACCGTCATGGCCGGTGTTCATAGCCTGCAGCATATCCAGCGCTTCCCCCGAGCGCACCTCGCCGACGACAATCCGCTCCGGCCGCATCCTGAGCGAGTTGCGCACCAGGTCGCGGATCGTGATGGCGCCCTTCCCCTCAATATTGGGCGGGCGGCTTTCCAGAGTAATGACATGGTCTTGCCTGAGCTGCAATTCCGCCGCGTCCTCAATGGTAATGATCCGCTCATTATTGGGAATGAACGAGGACAGCACATTCAGGGTACTGGTCTTACCGCTGCCGGTACCGCCGGAAATGAAGATATTCAGGCGGGCTTTGACACAGGCTTCTAAAAAGGCGGACATCTTCGGGGTCAGTGTGCCGAAGCGCACTAAATCCTGTATCGTCAGCGGGTCCCGGGAGAACTTGCGGATGGTAATCGCCGGTCCCACCAGAGAAAGGGGCGGAATGATCGCATTGACGCGGGAACCGTCCGGCAGGCGGGCGTCCACCATGGGCATGGATTCGTCGATACGCCGGCCGATGGGCGAAACGATCTTATCAATAATGTGCAGCACATGATCGGTATCACGGAAAGTAAAATTGACCCGTTCCAGCCTGCCGCTCTTTTCCACGTAAATCTGCTTGGGCCCGTTGACCATGATTTCGGAAACTTCCGGGTCCTTTAAGAGCTGCTCGATAGGTCCCAAGCCGACCACTTCATCCAGCAGCTCGGAGGTGATTTTCTGCCTCTCCAGGCGGGTAAAATGGGCGCCTTCCCGTTCAATGACGGCGTCGACCAATTCCTCAATCTGCGCGCTCATTTCTTCCAGCGGCATGATGTTGTCGATTTTTTCGATGATTTCTTCATGGACTTTGGCCTTAAACTGCTCATAAGGGTCCTGGTCTTTGGAAATCTGCGCCTTGGTCTCACCGGCGCCGATGATGATCTTATTGCCCTTCTCCTTCTCCAGACGCTGCAGCAAAGACATCCTTCATCACTCCCCACCGCCGGATACTTTCCTGGCCGGCTGCAAAGAGCCGCCTTTAAACAGCCGGCCTAAGAAGCTGCCCATTCTTTTTTCCTTCAGTTCCGTCTGATAGCCCTTGTCCTCTATAATCAAATCGCTGACTGTGCGAATGGCCTGGCTGATCCGGGCGTTCGGTTCCGAAAGTACAAAAGGAATCCCTTTATTCAGCGCGGAAACGCAGGTCTTGCCGTCGCTGGGCAATTGCGCCGCAATGAGAAAATCCAGGGTTTCCTCGGCATTGTTCACTTTGATGCCCATATCTTCCGAAGCCCGGTTCAGAATGAGCTTGGTCCGGCCGATATGGTGGAGTGTCTGCATCAGTTCCAGGCTGAGTTTGACATTTTTAATGGTGGCCAGATCCAGGGAAAGAACCAGAAAGATCTGCGAAGACAAGTCCAGCGCCGTCAGGTTCGTTTCATTGAACGTGGGCGGCGTATCGATCACCACATAATCATAATGGCTTTTTAAGACCGTCAGGATATTTTCAATCTGTCCGGCGGTGATCAATTCGGCATACTCCGGACGGCCCGGCGCCGGCAGGATCCTGATGCCGGATAAATGGGGGATCATGTAGGACTCGATCAGGTCAATATCCGGCCGGCTCCCTTCCTGGGCCAACTCGGCAATAGTCCGTTTCGGCGCAAGATTCAGAAAGATCGAAATATCGCCGAACTGCAGGTCCAGGTCGACCATAGCCACTTTCTTCTTAGCCTGGGCCAATTGGATAGCCGTGTTGACGGCGATCGTCGTCTTGCCCACCCCGCCCTTGGTGCCAAAAATAGTTACGACCTGCGGCTTGTGGGCCTTTACCGGCTTCTTACCGCCGGGAACTGCCCGGATGCTTTCCATTTGATAAACCCGCTTGATCGTCTCCACCAGTTCGTCTCCGCTGAAAGGTTTGACCATAAAATCACGCGCCCCGGCCATCATCGCCTTGCGCATATATTCAGGCTCCCCCTGCACGCTTAAGAAGATCACGGCGGCGCCGGGATGTTCCGCGCTGATTTTCTCCGTGGCGGCAATCCCATTCAGCTTAGGCATATTGACGTCCATCAGGACAATATCGGGTTCCAGCGCCTTGACTTTCTGCAATGCTTCCAGGCCGTCCCCCCCTTCGCCGATCACGGCGATATCCTTATCAAAAGAGAGGATACGGCGGATATTATTTCTGGTTTCTTCCACATCATCGACCACCAGGACACGGATAGCTTGCATGTTGGCCACCACCTTCTATTTAATAATTGGCATCTTGATGCTGCTGCCGGAAATGCTCCGCTTTAAAGGGAACGGTATTGACCTTACTGTCATCAACCGGCGAGCGCAGCATCAGGCGGATGGAGCCTCTTTCAGCGGCCAAAGTCAACGGCCTGGCTTCCTCCGCCGTAACCGCCAAGGTAATATTACTGTATTCCAGCGGGGCGCTGCTTTTATGAGTATCCTTCATCTGCGATCCAACGGCCAGAACCCGGATATCCTGCAGGGCAATCAGGGAGAAAGGGAGATCCCGGGAAGAACCCGGGTCGGGCAGATCGATTACCGCCACGACGTCCACTTCATCGCCGGGCTTGATTAAGCCGGCAATTCCGCTGATAGTATCCACCGCGATCGTCAGAGCGCGCTTGCCTTGCGGGATGGCGTAAGCCAATCCGTAAGCGGTTTCTCCCGGCGCCGCCAGTTTCTGATTTAAGAGCTGTTCTCCCGCCGCGATAGCTGAAGTGGTAATGCGGCCGGCAATTTCATTCTTATTCCGGATCGCCTGGGGATGAATATATTCAACAGGGAGCTTATTGACCTGAATCATGTCATTATTAATCTGGGTCTTTTCCAGGATATCCACGGCAGCTACCACAACCTCGCCGTATTGGATATTGACGGCAGATTGTTCGGTTTTATTAAGAAAATCATAAATCAGGTAAGCTGTAACTAATCCCAATATTAAGGAAATTAAGAATATTAGTTTGCTCCTCAAGGATTTCTCCTCCATCCATGCTGTAAAATTCTATTCTACCCGCATCACACAGGTGGTGCGCACGGTAAGCGTGTCTCCGGTCACCATGGGTAAAAGGGGCATCATGATCTCCAGAGGATAGGCAACCTGCACGCTGACTTGCCGGCCCCGCGTCCTCGCCGCTTCCCCCGGAGAAATCGTAATAGTCAGCTTGTCCGGGTCCAGGCTGACAGCCGAGTCGCGAATCTGGGAACGGATATTGGCGTCCGTACCGCCGACGGCTCCAATCCGGGCCCCTTCCCGCGCGCTATATTTAACCACCAGGTCGGCGCCGAAAATCCGGCCGAATTCGATAATGCCGAAGACCAGCATCAGGAGGATAGGAATAACCAAAGCCATTTCCACCAGGCCCTGTCCTTTTTTCTCCCGACAAAATTTCCGCAGCATTTCACATCACCACGTAAGTTATCATGGAGCCTAGGGCAATGGCCACGCCATAGGGGAAACTAACGCTGCCCGCATCCTTCAGACTGCCTAGATTCCAAACCTTAAAGCTTGAAAAAATACAAACGATCAGGGCGTCTTTCAGGCGGACCCATACTTTCAATAATTCTCCGCGATAAATGAGGAGCGCCAGGGCGATTATTCCGCCCAGCAAAGCGGTCAGGAAAAAGGCCGTAAAAACGAACGCGCTCCCTTTGCAGGCCCCCACCAGGGCCAAAAGCTTCACATCACCCGCTCCCAATCCGCCGGCGACATAGGGAATTAAGAACAAACCCAACCCTAAGCCTGCGCCGTGAAGAGAGGTGAGGAGGCCCGTCCCTCCGCCCGTCCGGAAATGAAAAGCCCAGGCCAGAAGGAAAGCCGGGAAAAGCACGATGTTATAGATTTTCTGCTCTCGGATATCGGTATAGATGGAAACTGCCAGTACCAGCAGCAGGAGATAATCTATCAGCAACAAGAAAATCACTCCCTTTTCTTGTTTATTATTAAGGTTCTTGGTAAAAAGCGGCCCTGCGTAAGTATCCTTAAGCAGGGCCGTTGATTACCCTTTTATTCCTGTTTCTTTTTACGGGGGGGTAGGAGTGCCGCCCAACTCGACTCGGACGTTGTCAAAAATGGTTTTTATTTGTGTTCCCAGCGGGCCCATCGTCGCTATCGCCGCCAAGGAAATCAGCGCCAGGATGAGACCGTATTCAGCCAGACCTTGTCCTTTTTCTTCGGTTAACAAGTTTTTCATGAGTTTTAACATTTTCATCTCTCCTTTACAAATTTGTATATGCTGGATAATTGACAGCTAGCCGTTGTAGTTCATATTGTAAGGCCTGTTGCAATCTTCGAACATCCGTCTGCAATCCTGTTTTTTCCAGAAAATCGTCCTAACTTTAACCGTGGAGATAAATCCCAATAAATAAGAGACCCTGGTCTTAGATACTCTGGAATAGAAAAAGGAAATGACTTCTGTTGTGTTCAACAAAAACCATTTCCTTGTTTCTTCATAGCGTGGGGGGGACAAGGGACCTGTCCCCCTGTCCCATGTTTTCTTGCTTTTTAAGGCAGGTGGGTTTGCAGTTCAGTGCCTATATCGGTAAACATTTCGAGTAATCTTTCTCCCACTGTCCCCATGACAGAAACTGCCGCCAAGGAGATCAGGGTAATAATGAGCCCGTATTCAACCATGCCCTGCCCTTTTTCTTCAATCAACAATTGTTTTATGAATTTATCCATTTCCCATCTCTCCTTAGCCGGTCTGGGTACTCGTCAATAATAGATAGCTCGTCCATTGTGCTTAAATTGTAAAGCATGCCGCCCCGGGCTCACCATCGGGCTGCACGCCTGTTTTTGGCAGTCATTCGTCCTAAGACCACAGTCTCGGAACATGTCATTTAAGAATGTAATGAAGGATCTTTCTATTGCTGTAAAAGCCAGATTCTTCGATAGCTGCGCTATCTCAGAATGACAGTTATGTTGCGGTAAGGTATTTTTGGCGGCGCAGGAACAGCTTGATCAAGCATAGCTTCTCTTGCCGGGTCCCCCGTTCCCGTAAATCCAACAGATTGGGCCCGGATGGCTCCGCATTCTCCCCTTTTTGTATTTCCCAGGCAATAAATGACAAATCCCGGGCGCATCGATCGGCAATTGCCTTGCTCTGATACCCGGAAAGTTCATAGGTGACGATCAGCGGATTGGCGATTTCTTCCTGTTTCATTTGTCCTACCAGAAAACGCAGCATCCCTTCCAGATAATCGTCTTCTTCGGCGAGAAGAATAAAGAAAGCGGGCAGGCCGGAACCCCGGCGTTCTTCCAAAATCCGCCGTATCCCATAGATGATCAGGCCCAGATTTATCGCTGCCAGCATGAGCAATGCCAAAATAAATCCCCCGCTTCGCATATCATACTATACTATATGCGCGAGCGGGGGCAGTGAGCACAGAGGATAAAGCGGGACAAGGGGGCGGTTCGGCGACTCCTGTCATTCTTCACTGCGTTCAGAATGACAAATATATTAGACTTCCACCAGACGGTGTTTAATGGCAAAAAGCACCGCCTGGGTGCGGTCATCGACCTGCAGCTTTCTGAAGATATTGGTGATATGGTTCTTGACCGTTTTTTCGCTGATAGTCAGGCTACGGGCAATTTCCTTGTTGCTTTGGCCCCGGGAGATGAGGTTTAAGACGTCCATTTCCCGGTCGGTCAGCGTTTCCCAATCCTCTTTGATGCGCCGGTTGCGATTACCCAGGCGGCTGATTTCCCCAAAGAGCTTATTGGTGATACTGGGATCGATAATGGAGTGACCGTTGGCGACGGTTTTGATGGTTTCCACCAGCTTGGCCGGCGCGATATCCTTTAAAACATAGCCCGACACCCCCGCCCTTACCAGTTCCAGGACATACTCCTCTTCTTCGTGGATAGTCAGGGCAATGACGCCTACCTGCGGCAGTTCCCTTTTGATGACCCGGGTGGCCTCAATACCGTTGGTTCCGGGCATATTGATGTCCATGAGGACCACGTCGGGTCTATGTACCCGGACGATATTGATGGCCCCTTGCCCGTCGCCGGCTTCATCAATAATTTCGAATTCTTTTTCCAGCTCCAGAATCTTGCGGAGTCCTTCCCTGACCAGATGGTGGTCGTCAACAAGAACTAATCTTATTTTCTTTTCAGACATCTTCTTTTCCTCCATCAATCTAGCGGGAGAATCGCCATTATCTCCGTACCCGCTCCGGGATTGGATTTAACCGATAATTTCCCCCCTAAGATATCCAGTCTCTCCTGCATACCCAGCAAACCGTAACTGTCGGCCCGGGGCGTGTCCATGATCTCACCGGGCTCAAAGCCCACGCCGTCGTCTTTGATCATCACCATGACGCTCTTGTCTCCAAACTCCAGTTGCACCATAATATGAGCCGCCCGCGCATGTTTGATGGTATTGGCCACCGCTTCCTGGATGACCCGGTAAATAGCTACTTCCAGAATGGAATTCAATCTTTTTTGCTTATCATTGCAATGAATTTCAAAGTCAATCTTATATCTGTCTTTCAGCGTCTCCAGATAACGCGTCAGCGCGGGGACCAACCCCAGGTCATCCAAGGCCATCGGGCGCAAATCAAAGATAATCCGCCGCACATCCTGCAGGCTGCTCTTGACCGTATTGCGCAGTTCCTGCAGTTCCTTCTTGGCCGCCACCTGATCGGACTCCATCAGCTTTTCACAAAATTCCGTCCGCAGCACCACATTGGCCATGGATTGGGCCGGGCCGTCGTGAATCTCCCGGGCTACCCGCTTTCTTTCCTCTTCCTGCGCGTGAATGATCCGCGGCGCCAGGAGCCTTCTTTGGTTAACGAGCTCCAGCTCGTTATTGATCAGGGTTAAATTGCCGCCTAAATAGTCGAAAACGACATTAATCTGGGTCATCAGCCCCTCAGCCTTTTCTACGGTACTGCCCAGTCTGCGCAAGCTGCGTTCCAGACCGTCCCGCCGGAGACGAAGCTGTCTTTCCCGCTCTTTCAGCGAGCCCAGTTCGACCTGCAGTTCCCGGGCCTTATCATAGGATATACGAATATCGTCTTCCGTATATTTATCGAAACTGCGGCTTACTTCCATCAGCCGCACACGCGCGGAACGCTCCAACCGCTCCAGATTATCCACCTTATCAATGGTGCAGATGATCTGCCGCTGAATCTCCTGCAGCTCATTCTTGACCCGGTCGCATTCGCCTCGCGCATTCTCGGCGATGTCATAAATCTGGCCCTTGCTTTTTTCAATGACCGAAAGGGTATCGGAGATTACCTTTTCTAAGCTCGGCATGCGCATCTTCAGCTCACCATATTTCTTAAATTAAGCATACTTTTAAAATTACCGTACCTTATTATTCTTTTTCTCCCCTCATAACTCCTGCATTCTTTCCGCAAATACGGAAAGAATAATATTATCTGAATATAAGGAGGTATTTCTGATGGAGTCTGGTTGTTGTGCGCGCTGCGGGCAGCCGCTGGCTTTAATCGACGAAATCTGGGCTGAAGACAAGAGCGTGAGCGTATCCGAAAAAGGCGAATTATGCCCGCGCTGTTATCTGGACATGCTCGAACAGCAGAATTTGTAAAGGGTATTATAAGGAGTAAAATATTTCTCTAACCATAGATATTTCGTCGAAAGAGGCGATTTTATAGGGGTCATGATACTGAAAAGGCGTCAAAAAGACGGGTACATTACGGTACCCGTCTTATTTTGTTAGTATTTACTTATAGGGGATAGACTTTCGCACCCATGGTGTCTTCGTTCTCGTTGGCGATTTTGTAGTCGACATGGGTCTTGGCCGCGTACCGCTCTTCCAGGAACTGCCTGGCTACCTGCGGGAAGATAACGTAGGAAAGGACATCTTCTTCCTTCTGCAGATAGATGCCGATCTCCCGGCGGGCTTTCTCCATTTCCGGCTCGATAAAATCGGCCGGACGGCCTGTAATGGGCTGCTCGTCTTTGATAATCATTTTGCGGATATCTTCATTGACCGGGGCGGGCGTCGCGCCGTACATGCCTTTCATGTAGCTTCTGACTTCATTGGTGACCATTTTGTAACGTCCCAGAAGCACGTTCATCACGGCCTGGGTGCCGACGATCTGGGAAGTGGGGGTGACCAGCGGCGGGTAGCCCAGGTCTTCCCGGACCCGCGGTACTTCATCCAGCACATCCTGCAATTTATCCACAGCGTTCTGCTCCTGCAACTGGGTGATAAAGTTGGAAAGCATGCCGCCAGGAATCTGGTAAAGCAGCACATTGGTATCGACGCCGGATTTGTAGACGTCGAAAGCCTGGTATTTCTTGCGGACATCCTTGAAGTATTCGGCAATCTCGGACAGCTTGGGGAGGTCCAGTCCGGTATCATAGGGAGAATCCGCCAAAGAGGCCACAATGGATTCTGTGGGCGGCTGGGAAGTGCCCAGCGCCATGGAAGAAATGGCCGTATCCACCACGTCGGCGCCGGCTTCAATACCTTTCATATACATCATGGAGGCCATCCCGCTGGTATAATGGGTATGCAGCTGGACCGGGATATTTTTAAATTTCTTCTTCAGCTCGCTGACCAGTTCGGCAGCAACATAAGGCTTCAGAATACCGGCCATGTCCTTGATACAGAAGGAGTCCGCGCCGATATCAGCCAGCTGCCGGGCCATGTTCAAATAGTAGTTCAGATCATGAACGGGACTGATGGTGTAGCTGAAGGTGGCCTGGACATGGGCGCCTTCTTTTTTGGCGACTTCCACGGCCTTCTGCAGGTTCCGGACGTCGTTCATGGCGTCAAAAATACGAAAGATATCCATACCATGGGCCACGGTCTTCTTGACAAAGTCCTCCACCACGTCGTCGGCATAATGCTTGTAACCTACGAGGTTCTGGCCGCGCAGGAGCATTTGCAGCTTGGTTTTCTTGATGACCTTCCTCAGTTTGTCCAGACGCTCCCAGGGGTCTTCGTTCAAGAAGCGCATGCATGTATCAAAAGTAGCGCCGCCCCAAACCTCCATGGAGTGAAAGCCGACCTCATCCATTTTCGCAGCGATGGGAATCATATCTTCCGTCTTCATTCTGGTGGCCAGAAGAGACTGGTGTGCATCCCGAAAACTGGTATCGGTAATGCCGATTTTTCTTTTTTCTATCATTGTTATTCCCTCCTTTATTGAAGCAATTATACCATCATTCTAAACGATTTCAGAAAGTATACAGTATACATGATATTCTTACCTTACATTCTCGCGATGAGTGCCTGGGCAAATTCGGAGCTTTTCAGCTCCCGGGCGCCTTCGAGCTGCCGGGCCAGGTCGTAGGTGACCTGCTTATCCAGCACAGCCTGCCCCAGTCCTTTTTCAATCAGCGCGGCCGCTTCCTTCCAGCCGATATATTCGAGCATCATCACGGCCGAAAGCAAAAACGAGCCGGGGTTGACCTTGTCCATTCCCGCATATTTGGGCGCTGTCCCGTGGGTGGCCTCAAAGAGGGCCAGATGATCGGAAATGTTCGCCCCCGGGGCCATCCCCAGCCCGCCCACCAAAGCGGCGGCAGCGTCGGAAATATAGTCCCCGTTCAAATTGGGGCAGACCAGCACCTCATATTCGTTGCTGCGGATAATCAGCTGCTGGAACATGTTGTCGGCGATGCGGTCATTGACCAGAATTTTCCCGGCCGGAATCCCGCCGCCATGCTGAGCCAGTTCGTCTTCCAGGATGATGACGTCGGCAAACTCTTTCTTTGCCAGATCATAGCACCACTTCTTATAAGCGCCTTCAGTATATTTCATAATGTTGCCCTTATGGACAATCGTAACTTTCTGCTTGTGATTCTCTACGGCGTAGCGCATGGCCTTGCGCATGATACGCTCGGAGGCGCGCTGTCCCATATATTTGATGCCGATGCCGGCGTCGTCGGGAATCTCACAGGACATCTGTGTCCGCAGGAAATCCGCCACTTTTCGGGCCTCGTTACTGCCTCTTTCCCATTCAATGCCTACATAAATATCTTCGTTATTTTCACGGAAAATAATAACGTCGACCCACTGGGGATTGACCAGCGGACTGGGCACTCCCTGAATCCACTTGACCGGGCGTACGCAGGCATATAAGTCCAGGAGCTGGCGCAGGGTCACATTGATGCTGCGGATACCGCCGCCCACCGGGGTGGTCAGCGGGCCCTTGATGGCTACAATGTATTCCCGGATAGCTTCCACCGTTTCTGCGGGCAGCCAGGAACCGTTCAGGTTAAAGGATTTCTCTCCGGCCAGGATTTCCAGCCATTCTATCTTTCTTTTACCGCCATAGGCTTTTTCCACCGCGGCTTCGATGACTGCCTGGGAGGCGCGCCAGATATCCGGACCGGTGCCGTCGCCTTCGATATAGGGGATAATGGGATGATCCGGCACAGCCAGCCTGCCGTCTTGCACGGTTATTTTTTCCGCCATTGTCTCACAGCTCCTTTATCTTGCCAAAGTAGATTTATTTATTCCCACGAAATTCAAGAGACCTCCGGCCTTGAGCATCTCCAGCTGCCGGACGCTGAGGGAGTGTTTTACCGCATACTGTTGATTTTTCGTCCGGTTATAAACTTGGATACTGTTGGTCTCGATATCCTGCAGCAAATTCTGTATCTCCAGCGTATCGCCGGAGGCAATACCGTCGTAGTCTTTCTCCTCGGCAAAGGTCAGGGGCAAAATGCCGAAGTTGATCAGATTCTGCAGATGAATGCGGGCAAAGGACTTGACAATGACCGCCTTGATGCCCAGGTGCTTGGGGGCCAGCGCGGCGTGCTCGCGGCTGGAACCCTGCCCGTAGTTATGCCCGCCGATGATGAAACCGCCGCCTTTAGCGGTGGCGCGGCTGTAAAATTCCTTATCCACCGGGGCAAAGACATGCTTGGAGATTTCGGGGATATTGGAGCGGAACGGCAGGATCTTCGCGCCGGCCGGCATGATATGGTCGGTGGTAATATTATCGCCCACTTTGATGACCGCTTCGCCGGAAAGGGAGGCCGGCAGCTCGTTAAACTGGGGCAGCGGCCGGATATTGGGCCCGCGGACAATCTCCACTGCGCTGCCATCCTGGGGCGGCGGGATAATCATGCGGTCGTCCACGGTAAATTTGTCGGGCAGGTTCAGTTGAACAGCAGCTCCCAAGGTGCGGGCATCGGTGATATGTCCGGTCAAAGCCGAGGCCGCGCAGGTCTCGGCGCTGGCGAGATATATTTCCGCGTCGGCGGTACCGCTGCGGGCTTCGAAATTACGATTGGAAGTCCGTAAAGATACTGCCTGGGAGGCGGGCGCCTGGCCTACGCCGACGCAAGGTCCGCAGGCCGATTCAAGGATGCGCGCCCCGGCGGCCACCAGATCGGCCAGCGCGCCGTTGGCAGCCAGCATCTGCAGCACCTGTTTGGAACCGGGCGCAATACATAGGCTGACGTCCGGATGGACGACCTTGCCGCGCAGGATAGCGGCTACTTTCAGCATATCGGTCAGCGAAGAGTTGGTGCAGCTGCCGATGAAAACCTGATCGACCTTTACTTTCTCCACTTCTGTGACCGGCACGACGTTATCGGGGCTGTGCGGTTTGGCCACCAAAGGAACCAGGGTGGAGAGATCTATTTTTATCGTTTCATCATAAGTTGCGCCCTCATCAGCGGAAATTTTTATGAAATCCTCTTCCCGCTCCTGGGCGGCCAGAAACTTCCGGGTGGTCTCGTCGCTGGGGAAAACGGAGGAGGTAGCGCCCAGTTCGGCGCCCATATTGGTGATGGTGGCCCGTTCGGGAATGCTTAAGCCTTTCACGCCCGGTCCGGAGTATTCAAAGACTTTTCCTACGCCGCCCTTGACAGTCAAAAGACGCAGGAGTTCCAGGATGATTTCCTTGGCGGACACCCAAGGGCTCAGCTCCCCGGTCAAATAGACATTGACTACCCTGGGCATGGTCAGGTAAAAGGGCTCCCCCGCCATGGCCAACGCGACATCCAGGCCGCCGGCGCCAATAGCCAGCATCCCCAGGCCCCCGCCGGTGGGGGTATGGCTGTCCGAGCCGAGCAAAGTCTTCCCCGGCTTGCCGAAGCGTTCCAGATGCACCTGATGACAGATCCCGTTGCCGGGACGGGAAAAATAGACGCCGTACTTCGCCGCCGCCGTCTGCAGAAAACGGTGGTCATCGGCGTTTTCAAAGCCTGTCTGCAGGGTATTATGGTCTACATAGCTCACCGAAAGCTCCGTCTTCACCCGGGGCAGGCCAATGGCTTCAAATTCCAGATAAGCCATCGTACCGGTGGCGTCCTGGGTGAGGGTCTGGTCGATTTTGAGTCCGATTTCCCGGCCGGGCTCCAAGGTTCCTGAGATCAGATGAGCCTGAATAATTTTCTGTATCAGATTAAGCGCCATGGGATCGTCTCTCCTTTCCTACAATGCAACATGGGATACGGCAAGCGTATCCCATGTTCGCAGCTACCTAAAATTTGCGAACAATATTTGGTCCGGATTATTTGCCTTTAACCAGCGCCTGCTTTGTTTTGGTGATGGCCTCTACCAGCGCGTCGGCGGTTTTCACCACGTATTCGTCCTTCTTATCCACGCCTTGGGAATATTTTTCCTGTACGGTATACTGGACCTTCAGGGCTTTGGCTTCCAGGTCCTTCATCAGTTCGTTCAGGTTCTCCTGGGTTTTGTCCTTGATATCAATGGTTTTATCCCAATTTTCCTCGAGATTATCCTTAATCTCCGTAACAGCCTTGATGACGTCCTGCTTGAAGTCCTGGCTTTCGGTGGTGGCTTCGTCTTTAATCAAATTAATTAATTCCTGGAATTTGGCTTTGATTTTCTCTTTCCCGTCAGAAGTCATACGGATCACTCCTTCCAGTATTTATCCTTGCCAAAAACGGTTTAAGAATATTATCCCAAGTCCTTCTCACTTTGGCAAGTATATTTTGCAAGTATACATAAAGCCCGGATGCGCCCTTATTTAAGCAAATAACCCCTGTGCGCGCAAGGACGAAATGGCCCGCTCGCCCATTAAAGCATAGCCCTCCCGGGTCGGATGACAACCGTCCAAAAGCAGTTCTTCTTGTATTTCACCTTTTTCATTAAAAAAATCCTGAGCAAAATCAATTATAACGAAGCCGTTTTCAGCGGCATACGCTCTGAGCCAAGACCGCAATACTTTCAGCTGGGCTTCTTGCGGCGTATCCACCGGTAAAGGCAGGCCCACGATAACCTGAATCTTCTGCGCGGTCAATTTCTCCAGGATCCGCAAAAAATTCTGCTGCATCTCGGACTGGGAAAAGCCCTGAAAGCAATCATTCGTTCCGGCCATCACGCTGACAATATGGGGGTAATGATAGAACACATCATCCTCCAGGCGCTCGTATAAATCGGCGAAGGTATCCCCCGGAACGCCGGCGTTGATTGTCCGCCAGCCTGTGGCCCGGCCCACCTGCTCCACCCAGGAATCCTTGTGCTTATAGGGGTAGCCTGCGGTAATCGAGGCGCCCAGGGCGACAAAAGTTTTCTGACTCATCTTGATCAACAGCCTCCTGCCGCGGCCAGACCCGTAAAATAATAGTCCAGAATCTGCCCGGCGGTCTTTTCCAATTCTTCTTCGGTGAACTCCTTTTCCTGCAAGGGGCTGCAAATCATCCCCATGCCGCCGTAAAACAGCAAGGCAAAGATCCCGGGGTCAATGGGGCGGATTTCCCGGGCGGCCATCCCGCCCCGGATGATTTCTTCAATCATGTCCAGATGATGTGTGTGCAACTGCCGCAGCCAGCTGCGGAAAGCGTCATCCAAAGGGATATAGTCATTCATAATAGACTTGGCCAACAGCCGGTAGCGCTGGCCGAATTTGATCTGCACGCGTATCAGGCAGCGCAGTTTTTCCCGCGCCGTCTGCGCCTTCTGGATCTCCGCGGCCAGCATATTCTCAAAGCCTTGTACCCCTTCTTTGATCAGTTCGGTAAACAGCTGCTCCTTGCTGCGAAAATATTCGTAAACGGTTCCCTTGCCGATGGCCGCGGCTTGGGCGATATCTTCGATCTTGGCCCCGTAAAATCCTTTGTCGGAGAATACTTCCGTGGCGGCCTTCAGAATCAGCTTACGCTTGCCGGTGACGCCAGGCTCAAACATTCCGCTCACCCCCGCCCCAGGAGCCGCTGATAGCCCCATCCTGCCGCGGCTTGATTCTAAAGAGTCTCAGGAAAAAGGCTTTCAAATCCTCCAGCAAAATATACATGCTCGGTACCATTACCAGCGTAATCAAGGTAGAGAAGGTCAGGCCGCCGAAAATGGCCGTGGCCATCGGCGCGGACATTTCCGCCCCTTCGCCAAGCCCTAAAACCAGCGGCAGCATAGCCAAAATAGTGGTCAGCGTGGTCATCAGAATTGGCCGCAGTCTGGTCGGTCCCGCTTGCAGGATGGCTTCTTTACGGGAAAGCCCGTCACGGCTGCGCAATGTATTGATATAGTCCACCAGCACGATGGCGTTGTTGACCACGATGCCGGCCAGCATAATGACGCCGATGAAGGCCGGGACATTAAAGGTGCGTCCGGTAATTAACAGGGAAAGGATTACCCCGACGATGGTAGGCGGTATGGCAAACATAATTACAAAGGGATACAAAAGGGATTCATACTGGGCGGCCAAAACCATATAGACCAGGATAACCGCCAGCACAAGCGCCATGCCCAAATCGGTAAAAGCGTCGGTCATTTCCTGATTGGCGCCGCCCAATTCCACCTGGACGCCCTGGGGAATATTCATGGAAGCAATGGTTGCCTGGATATCCCGGCTGACGCTCAGCAGGTCCCGTCCGGAGATGGAGCCGCTGATGGAGACCTGCCGGGTTTGATTGATCCGGTTAATCTGGGTCGGGCCGGTGGTTATCTCAAAATCCGCGATCTCGCCCAGGGCAACGAGCGCCCCGGTGGGCGAAACAATGGTCAAGGTTTTCAGATCGTTGACATTTTCACGGTATTCTTCCGCGAGAATAACATTCACTTTAATTTCTTCCCCGGCGGTTCTCAGCTGCGTTGCCGTCGAGCCGTTGATGGCCGCGGCTACCAGGGAAGAAAGCTGCGCCCCGCTAATACCGTACAGGTCGGCCTTTTGCCGGTTTAATTTAATGTGCAGTTCCGGACCGCCGGATTCAAAGCTGGTCTGTACTTCCCGGGCGCCCGGGACGGTCCTGATTCTCCCGGCCAGGTCAGCGGAAAAGGCGCGCAGAACGTCGAGATTATCGCCGGTCAGTCTTACGCTGATAGCGTCGCCTCCGCCCATGGTCATTTGCGAGGCGCTGACTTCAATTTCCGCCCCCGGAATTTTCGCACACTTCTCCCGTAAATCATCCATAACCTGATTAATATCCCGGGTACGTTCGCTCTTATCTTTCAGTTTGCCCTGCAAGACGGCCTGCTCGGAACTGGAGCCGAAACCCATCATCGAGCCGCTGGTACCCACCGCGTAGAAGACCCATTCATGCTCGGGCAGTGCCATAATATATCCTTCCACGATATCGGTGACACGCTGGGTTTCCTCCAGCGCACTACCCGCCGGCAGCTCGATATTCACCACATATTCGCCGGAATCCTGCTGGGGAATGAATTCCATACCGATGAAAGGCAGCAGGCAGAGGCTGGCAATTAAAAGTACAACGGTAAAAAGGCTGATTTTAATCTTATTATGGATGGCCCAGTTCAGGAGTATCCGGTATTTGCCTTCCAGCCCGTCAATCATACGGTACCATTTGTCGGCCAGGCGGCTTATCGGGCCTTTGCCTTTAACGATACTGCCGCCAAAGCCGTTGCCGGCGTCGTCCACTTTCAAAATCTTGGAGGAAAGCATCGGCACCAGCGTAAGGGCCACAAACAAGGAGGAAATCAGGGAAAAGGAAACGGTCAAAGCCATCGGCCGGAAAATCTGCGAAGCCATGCCCTGCACAAAAACAATGGGCAGGAAAACAATAATGGAAGTCAAGGTGGAGGCAGTGATGGCCATGCCCACCTCGTTGGCGCCCCGGCGGGCCGCTTCCAGCCGGGAGTATCCTTCCTGCTGGTGGCGGTAGATATTTTCCAGAATAACAATGGCGTTGTCGACCATCATCCCGACGCCCAGCGCCAATCCGCCCATGGAAATCATGTTTAGCGTCAGGCCGCCGAAATACATCAGGATGAAGGTGGAAATAATCGAAATAGGAATCGCGGTACCGATAATCAGGGTACTGCGGAAATTCCGCAGGAATAACAGCAGCACAAAGACGGCTAATAATGCGCCAACCAGAGCATTTTTCGTGACATTGCCAATAGACAGCCGGATAAAATCAGCCTGGTCAAAACCGGAATTGATCTCCGTATTGGCCGGCAAGAGCTTCTTTATTTCCTCCAGCTTCTTGTTGACCGCGTCGGATACCCGGACCGTATTGGCGTCGGTTTGTTTCTGAATGGAGAGCATTACGCTGGGCTTACCGTTCATAAAAACGATCGTATTATTATCTTTTAAAGTATCTTCCACCTTGGCCAGTTCCGCCAGGCGGATATAGCCGCCGGTGGGCAGGGGGATCTGCAGACTCTCGATTTCCTGTATATTTTCAAACTGACCGGTGATGCGCACCACATGCTCACGCAATCCTTCTTCCACAATCCCGGCCGAAGTATTGCGGTTCTCGGCGCGCAGATAATTGATCAGCGTATTCAGGCTTAGTCCGTAAGCTTGCAGACGCTGGGGCGCTACGGAAATACGGATTTCTCTTTCCACGCCGCCCGTCACATCGACGGTAGCGACCCCGTTCACTCTTTCCAGGTGCGGCCGGATAATATCGTTGGCCAGATCATCCAGCTCATTCAGCGTCATGTCGCCGCCGAAGCCCAGGACCATCACCGGCATCAAGTTGATATCCATTTTAATAATCGTTGTCTTACCGGCGTCAGCAGGTAAAGCCGCTGTGATTAAATCCAGCTTTTCCCGCATCTGGTTGACGGCAAAGTTCATATCCGTACCCCAGGCAAACTCCAGCATGATCATGGAAGAGCCCAGGCTGGAGGTGGAACTGATATTCTCAATCCCGCTGACTGTCCCAAGCACGCCCTCCAGCGGCCGGGTGATCAGGTTCTCCATTTCCTCCGGGCCGACCCCGTCGTAGCTGGTTACCGCTATGGCCATGGGCAGTTCCAGCTGCGGCAGTAAATCCATGTTCAGCCTGCCCACCGAAACAGAACCCAACAGAATGACAATCAGAAAGACCATCATTACCGCGACAGGTCTTTTGACGGATATATCCGGGAATTTCATTATTTTTCACCTCGCGTGATCTCTACCGGGCTCCCGTCTTTCACCGCGTATTGCCCTTCCACGATGATCTGCTCGCCGGCGGAGAGCCCCTCGGTGATTTCCGCAGCGTTGCCCAGGGTCAGTCCAACCTGCACTGTCTTCATTTTCGCGATATCATTTTCCACCACAAAGACGATCTGCTGCCGGTCCTGCTCCAAAATGGCGCTCTGGGGAATGACGATGACGTCGTCTTTACTTTCCACCACCAGCTTGATTTCGGCGTACATACCGCCCTTCACGGCTCTGTCCGGGTTATCCATTTCCAAAGTGACGGGATAGGCTTTGGTCATATTGTCAATCTGCGGGGCGATGGCTGTAATCAGACCGGTAAACGTCCGGTCCGCGGCCGGGATGACGACTTCCATTTCCTCCCCCAGGCGGAGCTTGCCGATATTGGCTTCCCCCACCTGTACCTTTAGTTTCAGTTTATCGATATTCACCACCGAAGCGAGGGGCTGAGCGCCGGCCAACTGCCCTTCCACGGCCGTGAAGCTGGCGATGACGCCGTTGATCGGGCTGGTGAGAAGAAGGCTTTCTTTTTGCAGTTCCAGATTATCGAGGGCCAGTTTCAGCTGTTCCAGCTGCGCCTGGGAAACGGCGCCCGCCTCGAATAAAGCCAGATTGCGCTGGTAGCTGAGCCTGGCCTGCTCCAGCTGCAGGTCAATTTCCCGACCGTCAAAGGTAATCAAAGTCTGGCCCGCGGAAACTTCGTCGCCGACGGCGGCCAGGTTATGTAAAACTTTGAAAGCGGGGCTTTTGGCGCTTAAATAGATTTCATCCTGGGGTGCTAAAAGACCGCCGAGGTTAATGGACTTTTGCAGCGAACTCTTCAGAACAGCGGTTGTCCTGACCGGTATTTTCGCTTCCTCTTCCGGCGCGGACGCCGGCTGTTGGCCGCCGCATCCCGCTGCCAGCGCTATTGTAAACAAGAGCATGATGATTAGTACAATTCTTCTTTTTCGCATTTCTTTCCCTCCCGGCTCATTCCGACCGAACAGTCGGTCAGTATACATACCAATTCTATTTCGCTGAATTCTGGTTGTCAAGGGAATTTAAGCTCATTTAATCTTATTTTAATCTCGTTTAAAAGGATTTTAACAAGCAAGCATACTCTATAATAATTATCCAAACAATAGTAAAATATGTATAAGCGCTTGATTTAGGAGGTGCCTATGAAAAAGGCCGGAACTCCCCTTATCATCGTCTTTATTCTGATCCTGCTGGCGGTAAACGGCATCATCCTAAACACCGCCTATAAAGCTATTTTCACTTTTTTCCGCAATTTGACGCCCTCGCCGTTCTTCCAGGCGACCACAGATATTCTTTCTGTGCTGATGGCGGCGCTGGTCATTTTTACAGGGATCGTCATCGTGCTGGAAAGGCGCGACCCGGCCCGCACGCTGGCCTGGCTCTTGGTGTTGATCTTCTTGCCTGTCATCGGCTTTATCCTGTATCTGACCATTGGCCGGCAATTTCGCAAGCGTCATCTGACCGCCAAAAAAAGAAAATTAAACGAATGCTTCGACCCACCGGACCTAACGCTCGAGCATTCCGCTATATTAAAGGATATACCGGCTTCCAAAGCACGGCTGATGCAGCTGATTTTGAATAACGCCTCTTTCCCGGTTACCTTAAACAATGAAATCCAGGTGCTGACCGACGGGGACGAAATCTTCCCCGCCATGCTTGCAGCTATAGAAAAGGCCGAAAGGCTGATTCACCTGGAAACCTATATCTTGAGGAGCGACAGTATCGGGATGAAATTCACCGAAATCCTGCTGGCCAAGGCGGCCCAAGGGGTGGATGTGCGGGTCATTTACGACGGCCTGGGCTCCCGGGAACTGAGCCCCGCCTACCTGCAGAACCTGCGGGAGCATGGCGTGCAGATCAAGCCTTTTTTCCCGGTGAGGGTGCCCTATTTCCATAACACCATCAATTATCGCAATCACCGCAAAATCCTGGTGGTGGACGATACAACCGGCTTCCTGGGGGGCATCAATATCGGAGATGAATACCTCGGACGCGATCCGCAGTTCGGCAACTGGCGGGATACGCACCTGCAAATCAACGGCGACGCCGTTTGTTATCTCCATAGGATTTTTTTGCAGGACTGGCACTTTATCAGCAAGGAACCTGTCAAGGATATGCCCTGCGCCCCGCCCCGCCAAACCGGCGGCAAACCGGTGCAGATAACTTCCAGCGGGCCTGATACGCCCTGGGAGGCTATTATGCAGGTTTTCTACTATGCTATTGCCACCGCGGAGAAGTCCATTTATCTGACTTCCCCCTATTTTATCCCCAATGAAAGTATTCTGACAGCGCTGAAAACGGCGGCCTTAAGCGGGGTGGAAGTGAAAATGCTGCTCCCGGCCAATCCCGACCACAAGTTTCTGCTCTGGGCGGCGATGTCTTACCTGGAGGAACTCCTGGAAGCGGGGGCGGAAATCTACCTCTATCAGAACGGCTTTATCCACGCCAAAGTGCTGACCGTAGACGGCCTCGTTTCCTCGGTGGGCTCCGCCAATATGGACCAGCGCAGTTTTAAACTAAATTTTGAGGTCAACGCGCTGGTCTATGATAAAGAGACCACCCGGCGGCTGGAAGAAGATTTTAAGAACGACCTGCTGCACTCGGAACAGCTCTTGCTGGAGAGTTTCAAAGAACGCCCCCTGCCCCGGCGCATTCTGGAGTCCGTGGTCCGGCTGTTTTCGCCTTTATTATAATAACGTTGAACAAATGCCTATTATTTCATCATAAATAAAAATATCCCCGTGATTATTCATGGGGATATTGTTTTTAAGCAGTATCTGAGGCCTATGGTGTTTTTCCCTATTTAACTAAAAACATTAGAGTTAATAATTAATTGTATTCCTGTAAATCTTCAGGATTTTGATATAAATACATTAAATTAACCCGCTTTCTATTGCTTTTTTGGATACTTTGGCGGGGTAAAAACGTAGATATTCACGCAGCTTTTGGGAATCAATATTGCTTGAAGCAATATATCTATTAAGTATCTTAAATGTTTCTTGAGTATTATACTCCGACCATTTTTCCCATTCATTAATAACATCCAATACTTGCAGGATCTTATAATTTTCCTTATTGATCAATACCCGTGGAGATTTTAAATTGATAGGGAATTTTTTGATCTCCACCTTTCGGCTTCTGCTGGATTCTTTGTTTGTTGCGATATCCTTGACAAAGGGGACTTGTGTGGTAAGACCTATTTGATTGGCGAAAGTTAATCCTGTGTAATAACCGTAAATGTCCTTATCATTACGTATATACTTCTTCATAATTACTTTATTTACATCTAACAGCGCTTTCCCTAATAACGAAGATTTTTTAGGTATATAATAGACTCCTTCTATATAGCGCATCAATTTCCCGTCATCTACTAACCGTTTTAATGACTGACGAAGATAATTATAATTAAGTTTTGTAAATGATAAA
>JAVEYA010000001.1:0-72673 GCA_034003745.1 Clostridia bacterium | reverse complement strand
GGGAGAGCAAGTTGTATTTCGCGGATATTGACCTGGATATTCTTAACTATGACCGTCAGACCAACAAGAGTTTTGCGGATACGGGCGAACTGGAGGATGGCTTTGGGAAATACCGGACGGTACCCTTTTATTTCACGAAGGAAATCCCGTTTAAAATAGAAAATTTGCGGCGAACCTTTAATAAAAACCCCTTTGTACCCCAGAACAAGGAGATCTTTGCGGAAAGATGCCGTGAAATTTTCAATATCCAGGTAACGGGCCTGGCCAAGCGGATGGAGCATACCGGCTCCAGACGCGCCGTGCTGGGCATCTCCGGGGGCCTGGATTCCACGCTGGCGCTCCTGGTGGCGGTGAAAACCGCGGAAGTTTTAAAAAGGCCGCCGCAAAGCGTCCTGGCCATTACCATGCCGGGATTTGGGACTTCGGACCAGACTTTGGGCAACGCGTTGACGTTAATGAAAGAATTGCGGGTGGAAAGCCGGGAGATCGATATCAAAAAGGCTTGTCTGCAGCATTTTGCCGATATTGGGCATGATCCTGCTGTTTTCGATATCACTTATGAAAATGTTCAGGCGAGGGAGCGTACACAAATCCTGATGGACTTGGCCAACAAGGAAGGCGGCCTGGTTGTGGGAACAGGAGATTTATCCGAGCTGGCTCTGGGCTGGGCCACCTATAACGGAGACCATATGTCCATGTACGGCGTCAACGCCGGGATTCCCAAAACACTGGTACGCTTTCTGGTGGAATGGGCGGCGGATAATATTTTTGCCGGCCCGGCCCGCGAGGTGTTGCACCGGATTAGCGCGACGCCCATCAGCCCGGAACTGTTGCCGCCTGATAAAGAAGGCAAAATTCAGCAAAAAACCGAGGAAGTGATCGGACCCTACGTTCTGCATGACTTTTTTCTCTTCTATATGCTGCGCTATGGCATGGAGCCGAAAAAAATTCTCTTCCTGGCGGAACAGGCTTATGCCGGCGTGTATACTCCCCAGGCAATCAAGGAGTGGCTCACCGGATTTTACCGGCGCTTCTTTAAGAGCCAATTCAAGCGTTCCTGCCTGCCTGACGGGCCCAAGGTCGGTTCCATTAACCTTTCGCCGCGGGGGGACTGGCGGATGCCCAGTGATGCGGATGCCTCCGCATGGCTGCAGGAACTGGAACGGTAAGGAGAACAGCGTATGCTTTCTGCTGAGAAGAGAGTTGAAAAAATATTATTGGGGGAACTGGGGCTGTCCCTGTCTGCTCTACAGGAGATGGCCTCTGCTTTTCTCAAGGAAATGGAAAAGGGTCTTGCCGGAAAAGACGCCTCCTTGCCTATGTTGCCTGCTTATGTGGGTAAACCGGACGGCACGGAGACAGGCACATTTGCCGCGCTCGATTTTGGCGGCACCCATGTTCGGGTACTCTTGGCCGAATTATGCGGCGGTGGGTATGAAATCTTGAAGAAAACGTCCTTTCCCTTAAGGGGTGCGGCGGCCGGGTATGATTATACCCGGGCTACCGCGACTGGAGGGGCGCTTTTTTCTTTTATTGCCGGGGAAATAAAGCGGTTCATCGGAGGAACGCAGCATTACCCCCTGGGCTTTACGTTTTCTTTTACTTGTGAGCACAGGGGGCTGAACCAGGCGATTTTGTTGAACTGGAGTAAGGAAATCGAGACTTCCGGCGTGGAAGGACGCGATGTGGGGGAACTCCTGCGGGAGGCCCTTCGGCATGCAAAAATAGAAAATATCAGCCTTGCCGCCATTGTCAATGATACGATAGCCACGTTGCTGACCGGCGCATACAGGGAACGGAACTGTAATATCGCCGGCATTCTGGGGACAGGATATAATGTCTGCTATGCAGAGCCGCATAATCCCTGGCGGGATACGCCGATGATCATCAATATTGAGGCCGGCGCCTTTGACCAAGCTCCCTGCAGCAAATATGACTTCATGTTGGATGAATCCTCCGAGCGGCCGGGGAAGCACCTGCTGGAAAAAATGATCTCCGGAAAATACCTGGGGGAATTGGCCAGATTGGTCTTATTAGACCTGCATCGGCGTGACCTGATCTTTCGCTGCGAGAACCTGAGCGGCTTTAGCAAACGGGGCGCATGGGATTCGGCGGATCTCAGCCGCGTGCTGGAGAACCCGGCGCCGGGAAACTTTCTGGCGCAGTTGAAGCCGGGTGAGAAATGGGGGCTCCTGAATCTGAAGGAAGATGATTATGCGGCGCTTCACCTGATTTCCCGGGCTGTCCGGGACCGTTCAGCCCGGCTTGCCGCCGCTGTGTACGCAGGAGTCTTGCGGCGGATAGACCCGCGCTTGGAGCAGAGGCACATCATTGCCGTAGATGGGTCGCTCTACGAAAAAATGCCGGGGTATGCCGCTGTCATGGAAGAGGCCCTGGCTGAACTTTTAGGGGAGAAAAAAGAAAAAATCAGCCTCAGGCTGACGAAGGATGGGTCGGGCATCGGCGCGGCTATTGCTGCAGGTATGTCTCAATAGATAGCGTGGCGCCGTCGCTTCGAGTGATCACTGCTCCGCTATTTTTGGTCAGATAAAAGGGGATGCCTTTGTCGGTAAAGTATTGAAGAACCTGGGGGTGGGGATGGTTATAGTTATTGACGCCGGCTGAGACGACCACCGCCCGTGGCGATACCGCCTCGTAAAAGTCCGGGTCAAAGGAGCCAACGCTGCCATGGTGCGGCAGCTTCAGTACATCGGCCCCAAGCGTACCCGGCCGGCTCATCATCTCGGCCAGAACCTTCTTTTCCACATCACCGGTTAAAAGCCATGCTGTTTCACCGTAAACAAGCCGGAGCACCAGGGAGTGGTTGTTGCCTTTATCTTTGTCTCCTTTTTCCGGATTTAAAACTTCCAGCCAGGCTGTCCGGCCCAGCTGGACTTTTTCGCCTACAGTCAGTTCCTTTACCGGGACTGCGTATTCCTGACAGGCAGCCAGCAACTTTACTTCAGTCTCGTCATTCCCTTCGCGCGGAGGCATTAGAAAAGCGCCGACCTTCAATGTAGGCAGCAGTTCCAACAGTCCTTCGCTGTGGTCTAAATCCTTGTGCGTCATCACCATCAGGTCGATTTTTTCCAGACCCTGTTTTTGCAGGAAAGGCCGGATGACCCTTTGTCCTACGGAATAATCGGACGCAGGCGTCCCACCGCCGTCAATCAGCATGGTTATCCCCTGGGGTGTACGGATAAAGATGCTGTCGCCCTGTCCCACGTCCAAAAAGATGACTTCCATTCCGCCGCCTCTTGTGCCCAATCCGCCCAGTAAGACAACCAGCAAGACGAGCGCGGCTCCGGCTGCCGCCCAGGGCCTGCGCGCTTTGGGTAGGAGCCCGGACAAATATTGTTGCCCGAGGAAGCGGAGGTAAGGACGCCGGTGGGGTAATTTAGGCAATATCGTCAAAAGCGCATAGCAAGCAACAACCAGCGGTAAGGACGGCGAACGGACCACCAGAGCGGCCCATTCAAAAGAAGCCGCTTTTAGGACAAGTTCGCTTAGGAGATATAAGAGAAAACCGGCCGCTGCCAAAAAGGGCTCGGCCGGCATAGGAAATATACATAAAAGTAAAGCGCCGATCAGACCCAGCGCGGCAATCAGTGCACTGGCCGCTACAGCCACAATATTTAAAAGCGGCGACACCAAAGAAATAAGATTGAAATACCAGGCAATCAGGGGCAGCGTAAAAGCTTGGGCAGCCAGCGCTATGGATAAGGCCTTCCCCAGACGATAGGACTCCAGCCACGGAGCAAAATAGACGATCCCCGCCGTGGCGGCAAAAGAAAGCTGAAAGCCGATCTGGAACAGCTCACCCGGCTGGATGATCAGAATGACCGCCGCTGCCAGCGCCATACTGGTGAAGGCATCCTTCCTCCTGCCCGTCAACGCGGCCGACAAACCCAGAAAAACCATCACCGCAGCGCGAACAAAAGAAACTTTCCAACCCAGCAGAAAGTAATAGAGAATGAGCGCTGCCGTGCCGCATACCGCCCGGGGCAGCAGGCCCGCCGTCAAAAAAGACAATAGAAAATAAACCGTTCCCAGCAGGAAGGCTACATGCAGGCCGGAGACGGAAAATAAATGCAATACGCCGGCCCGCTGATAAATCTCCCACTCTGCAGCGGAGATGCCGGCTGTATCGCCGAATAAGAAGCCCAGCAAAAGCCCGCTTTCCCGGGGCGGCAACATCTTGATGACACCATCATGCATGCGCTGCCTGGCTCCTGCAGCCATTCGCCGTAAGCCCCCGCTTTCCGCGATAGCGCACACGTCGGACGCCGCGCAGTCCACCTGATAGAAAATCCCCTGATTAGCCAAATAACCGCGATAATCAAAGCCGCCGGGATTGCGTGCAACCGAAGGGATTTCAGCCGTGCCCCGGAAAGAGATGACCGTGCCGGGCATAAAGTCTTCCGTTTTCTTCGTCCTGACCCGCAGTTGCAGCTTCTTCAGGTTTTTCAGCGGAGTCTGCCCGGTCTGCAGCTTATCGACGCTGACCGCAAAAGAGAGGCTATAGCCGCTGCTCTTCGGATAGCTGATAATCATGCCCTGACCGGATACGTTCTGTCCGGCCAACTCCGGATACAACGCGCCCGGATACTGGCCCAGGGCATACCAGAAAGCGCCGAGCAATAAGGCGGACAGCAGAATTGCCCGGCCCCTGCCCTGAAGATCATATTTTTTAATAAAAAGATAACATCCCAGCGTTAGCAAAATTGCGCAGCAGGCTGCCGCCGCCCATATCTCCAGACTTACCGGAAAATACCGTCCCGCGATAATTCCTGCGCCAAAACCGATAACCGCTTCCAAAAACCGTCGGCGCATATTTCTACCGCACCGTAATTTTACTTCTTATTTTATTCAGCACGGCCGGTCCGATGCCCGATACTTTGGTCAGGTCATCCACTTCCGCAAAGGCGCCGTTTGCAGTACGGTAATCAATAATTCTTCCGGCCAGCGCCGGTCCGATTCCGGACAGGGTTTCCAACTCGGCGGAAGAGGCCGTATTGATATTCACCACACCGTTGCTCTTAGGGGCCCCGATACGGTTCAGGTTCTCCGGCAAAGCAGGGGCCTCGCCCTTAGCCGGCACATAAATCTGCTTACCGTCTTCCAGAAGCACCGCCAGATTAATCTGGGAGAGATCGGCCTTTTCCGCGGGTACGGCCAATTTAACTGCATCATCCACGCGCAGGCCTCCTTCCAGTGTATATACTCCCGGCTTTTCCACCGCGCCGACTACATGGACAGACAGCAGCGGAGGATCGGCTTCTGCGGGTTCGGCCGCCTGGACGATGCCGCCCTCTTCAACCGGGATAATCCCCGTTTGAATCTCAATCTTATCCAGCCGCAGTTCATAGTATTTGACCCCGCCAAAGAAAAGAATTACCCCCAGCAAGACGGCCAGAGCAATGATTTGTTTCCGGTCCGGCTTCTCAGTAAACATATTCCACACCAACTTATATTTAGCTTATTTTCCAATATTCTACATAAAATGCCAAAATCCTCCCGATCGCTGGATAAACGAATTAAAATGTTAGAAAAATATGCTAATTTTCTTGCTGTTTAATTATGTTATAATATATAAGTATTGTTAAATTTATCACCGAATATGGAGCGAGCGCTGCAAATGCGAGGAACCTTACATAATCATAAAATTAAATATGTCTGTTTGGCGGTATTGTTTTTTCTTTTTCTGATTGCGGGACGCTCCCCGGCCTGGGCCGCGACCCAACTGGGCGGGACCGGCGCGGTGCTCTTGGATATGCAGTCGGGTCAGGTGCTCTTTGAGCAGGCTAAGGATGAACGGCTCTCCCCCGCCAGCACGACCAAGATGCTTACCGCCATTATCGCTATCGAAAGCGGCAAGCTGGAAGAGACGGTGACCATCGGACCGACCCCGCCTAAGACGGAAGGCACTGCTGTTTATCTGGAGGAAGGGGAACGGGTAAAACTGCGCGATTTGGTGCAGGCGGCCCTGATCTTTTCCGCCAATGATGCGGCTGCGGCGATTGCCGAGTATATTGCAGGGACGCAAAGCGACTTTGCCGTGCTGATGAATCAGAAGGCAGCGGAAATCGGCGCCCAAAACAGCAATTTTGTCAATCCGCACGGCTTGACGGCGGAAGGTCATTATTCCACGGCCTATGACCTGGCGCTATTGGGGCGCTATGCTATGCAAAATGAGACTTTTAAAGAAATTGTCCAGATGAAAGTGTATGATTGGGCCGGGCAGGCTTGGCAAACCCGGCTGATTAATAAAAATGAAATTCTATGGTCCTATAATGGGGCTACAGGCGTCAAGACCGGCTATACCAAAGACGCTAAAAATACTATTGTCGCTTCGGCGGAGCGCGGCGGCAGGAGTTACATTGCTGCGGTCTTAGGCAGTTCCGGCACTGCCACCTGGAGCGATGCCCAAAAACTATTGGATTTGGGCTTTGACGGCTTCCAGCAGGTAAAGCTGGCGCAGCCGGGCGAAGTCATGACGACGCTTTCCCTGGATGAAGAAACCCAGCTGCGGTTGGCGCCCCAGCAGGAGTTGGTTATTTCCTTGCCTGTCAATGAAGACGTCAACAAACTGCAGCCAAAGGTCAGCTTAAAGCCGCTGACGGGAGATATCCGGGAAGGAGATCATGCCGGAAGCATCGTCTATTATCTGGATGACCGGGAAGTAGGAGCGCTGGAGCTGGTTTATGCCGATACCTTTATCCAGCCGTATAATTATCTTCAGACCATCCTGTACGGTCTGGCCGGGCTATTCTGCCTGCAGGTGCTGTGGAGACTTTACCGCCTGACTGCCAGAAAGCAGCGCCGCAACCGCGGCTACAGTTACGGCGGAGGCAGTAGTGTGTATAATATGAACCGGGAATACTAAAGGACTGATTTCAAGCTGCGGAGGAACCTATGGACTACCGGCCAATGCAATATCATACCGTTTTAAACAGTATTAACAGGGGAGTGCTTTCTCCTGTTTATTTGCTGTGCGGGGAAGAAGAGTATCTGCAGGAGCATCTTCTGTCCGCCTTTAAGGATAAGCTCGTCGATCCCGGTATCGGCGCCTTTAATTTTGAAGAAATCAACGGCGAAAAGGCTGCGCCCGGAGAAATTGTTGATTCCGCCAATACGCTGCCTGTATTTGCGGAGAAAAGGCTGGTTATTGTGAAGAACGCTCCTTTTTTGCAAAAAGCGAAAAGGGATAAAGATAAGGATAAAGATCAAACTAAGGATGAAGAAGCCGGTGATGCGGCAGAGGCGGCGGAGAGCAAGGAGGCTAAAGACAGCCCGGAACTCAGCGGACTTATTAATTATCTGCACAACCCCCTGCCTTCGACCTGTTTGATCTTTGCCCTCACAGGAGCGGCGCACAAAGGGAAAAAAATTGTCAAGGCCATTGAGAAGTCGGGGCAAATCGTCCAGCTGGACAGGCTCAAAGGCGCGGAGCTGTCCAATTGGCTCCAGGAGGAAACGCGGGCACTGGGGAAGAAGCTGGAGCCCAGGGCGCTGGAGTATATCGTTTTAAACGGGGGCGATGAACTGCGCGCCCTTTCTAATGAATTAAAAAAAATTGCCCTCTATGCGGGCAATGAGGTAACCATTACTTTGCCGATGGTTGAGATGCTCTTGACCAGGAGCGTGGAAGCCAATATTTTTACGCTGGTGGACAGCATCGGTCTGAAGAAAGGGGAGAAGGCCCTCCTCGAGCTGCGCGGTCTGCTGACGGCGGGAGAACCGGCTATCCGGGCGCTGTTTATGATTGCCCGCCAATTCAGGTTGCTGCTTTTGGCCAAGGATTTGGCCAGAGCGGGCTTTACCGAAAAGCAAATCAGCGCAGAGCTTTCCCAGCAGCCTTTTGTGACCGCTAAAATCCTGCGGCAGGCCCGGAATTTCAGCTTCGCCGAACTGGAAGACGCGCTGCGCCTGATTCTGGAGTGCGACGTAGCCATGAAGACGGGTGCGCCCCACAGACAGACCATGGAAGATTTGATTCTGAAATTAATTAAATGAAGATAGAGGACTTCAAAAAGCTGTCACTCTGAGACGGTATCACTGCTGAAGAATCTTTCTGCAGTGTAAGGGATTAAGATTCTTCGCAGGACTCAAAATGACAATATTTGCAGAGGAAAAATGGAGGCTTTAAATTTGAAAAATAAGATCTTAAGAGCAGCCACAACCGACAAAACGATCCGCGCTGCGGCCTGTGTCGCTACAGAGCTGGTGGAGACGGCCCGGCAAAAGCACGGCGCCGCGCCCACCGCCACAGCCGCTCTGGGCCGGGCGCTCATTGCCAATATCTTTTTAGCGCTGGATCTGAAGGGCGACGATCTGGTAACCCTGCGCATCATTGGTGACGGGCCTCTGGGGGCTATTATCACCCAGGCCGACGCCAGGCATATGGTGCGCGGTTATGTGCAGGAAGCGGATACCCATTTGCCCCCGACGCCGCAGGGTAAGCTGGATGTGGGCGGGGCCGTAGGCAAGAATGGCTTTGTTTATGTAACGAAAGATCTGAGCTTCGGCGGGCCCTATACCGGTTGCAGCGCCCTGGTCAGCGGAGAAATCGGCGAGGATATCGCCCTCTACCTGAACCAGTCCGAACAGACGCCGGCTGTGGTGGCGGTAGGCGTGCTGATTGATACGGACCATAGCTGTATCGCCGCCGGAGGCTTTTTTCTGCAGGCCCTGCCCGGGGCTGCCGACGATGTTCTGGCAGGCCTGGAGGAGATCATTCAGGGGATCCCCTCGGTCACCCAGCTTATCGCAGGGGGACTGTCGCCTCAGGATATCCTGGAGAAAGTTTTCGGCGGGGTGGAGCTGGAATATTTGGCGGAGGAAGAATGGTCTTTTGACTGCGGCTGCAATAAGGAACGACTGGAGAAGTTATTAATCAGCCTGGGCCGGGAAGAACTGGAGGATATGCTGGGAAAAGAGGGGCAGGCCGAATTGCGCTGCCATTTCTGCAACGAACGTTATTTTTTCGATAAAACCGAGCTGGAGAGACTTTTGGCGGAGATGACCCTGCAATAGCCGGGTAAACCATCATCATAAAACAAAAAAAGAAGCTTCCACTATTACTATTGGAGGCTTCTTTCGTTTTTTTACGGAATCAGCTGGCTGTCTTGTTGAGCTTTCTGGTCAGCTGTGATTTCTTGCGGGCTGCCGTATTTTTATGAATAATGCCTTTGCCGGCAAGTTTGTCAATAATGCGCAGCGCCTTTTTCAGGGTATCTTTCGCCGTATCCGGGTTGTTGTCCTTCAGAGATGTCTCAAAACGGCGGATGGATGTTTTCATCATCGATTTATATGCAGCATTCTTTACGGTACGAACGCGGGCTATTTGTGCTCTTTTTAAGGCGGATTTGATATTTGCCAATTTAAGTTCACCTCCTTTGGAACTGTAAATCTAAATGGAAAAAGTCACGAATTAAATAATACCATTAATATTCATAAAAGGCAAGGATAATTAACGTGAAAAAGTATAAGAATCTGTAAAAAAGTCTAACCTATTATCAGGTGAGGATGTACATCCTCACCTTAAAAAAAGGAGGTGAAATATCAGCATGATCAGGGCAATTATCCGTTTTATTGTTTCGGCGCTGGTTTTGATGTTGGTGAGCTGGCTCTTGCCGGGGATTTCGGTAGCAGGGTTTGGGGGCGCGCTTATCGCTGCGGTTGTCATTGCCATCCTCGGATGGGTCATCGAAATGTTGTTGGGCAAGAAGGCCACGCCGCAGTCCAGAGGTTTATCGGGATTTATCTCCGCTGCGGTAGTTATTTATGCAGCGCAGTACATTGTTCCCGGCAGCATCAGTGTAAGCATCATCGGGGCGCTGCTGGCTTCGCTGGTCATTGGCTTAGTCGATGCTTTTGTGCCGACGGAATTGAGGTAACGGTTATATAAATGCTTCCCTGTTCATATACATTAGAGATTAGGGTCTGATGTGGAGGATGGGGAAGCATGTTGTTTTTGCGAAGAAGACAAAAAATGATTCATATAGGTCAAATTAAGTTTGTCCTGCCCATTCTGCTGATTGTGCTGTTCATAGGGTTCTCGTCGCTGACCGGTTCGTCTGCCAACATCAAAACGGTATATGCTATGGTTAATCCGGATAACAGTTGCGATGCCATTGTGAAGGAGGCCCTGCCTTTGGGCCCAAACGGACCTGACGGGGGACTGACGGGGTTGCCGGAATATTGGGCCGCTCAGTTTATTTACAGTATTACCGGTTTTGACGCTCAAAACCCGATGAGCATCATCGGTACGGAGTTAAATCTGCTCCACCATCAAGCTGCACTGGCTTCCTTCCTGGCTGCTGCGCCTGTAGTGGAACCTCCTGAAGTAGGAGAGGAGGATTATTATTTGCCGGGCCAGGAAGAAGGGCTGAGAGAATGGCTGATTCCGGAAGAGCCGTCCTATCCTTCGAATTTGAGCGGGGACCCTGCGGTCCTGATTTATACCACGCATAACGCCGAATCGTATAAACCGACGGATGGGGCCTCCAAGTTTGAAGGGAAGAATGCCGGCGTGGCCAGAGTATCACGATATTTTTCGCAGCAGTTGGAGAACAAATATGGCGTGAAGACCTATTATTGCGACGTGATCCATGATTATCCCGATTTTGCCAAGGCCTACAACAATTCTTTAAATACGGTGCAGCAGCTCCTGAAAAAATATCCTTCCATCCAATTGGTGCTGGATATCCACCGGGACGCAGGATTATCCTCACGCTCGGACACGCTGGTGAAAATCGGCGATAAGGAATATGCTAAAGTGATGATTGTCATCGGAAATGAACATAAGAATTGGAGACAGAACCTGACCTTCGCCCAGAAAGTAGAAGCCAAAGCCAACGAACTTTATCCGGGATTAATCAAGACCATCCGCATCCGGGAAGAACGCCGTTATAACCAGCACTTGCACCCCCGTTCGATTTTACTGGAATTCGGCAGCGACCTGAATAAAGAAGAAGATGCGCTGAATTCCGCCGCTGCGCTGGCCGGAATCATGAACGGCATTCTAAGGGAAGGACAGTAAAGATTGGCAGGGCCGGCCGCCGCCTGAATCAGGGGCGGCTTTTCTATTTGTCATCCTTTGCAGAGCTCCGGATGACAGCTTTCTGATTTAACCGGTTGTCTGCTCAAAGGGACAGGCCGTAAGTTTAAATCCTCTCTATTACGGGCAATTTATGGAGAAGGGGGCGTAGGCGATGCGCATTTTCAGAAGAAAACTCATTTTGGTCATGCTGCTGTCTGTGATTTTAATCTGCTGCGGCATTTATGCAACCAATTTTAATATGAAGACGATGACTTTATGGCCGGGAGAAGACCCTTTGGTTTTTAAGGGGGGTCCGGAGGGGATCGAGGTCAGGTTCCTGGGACTGAATCTGGATAAGCAGGCGCGGGGTGTTGTGGATATCTTTTCCGGCATAGGACCGTTTGTAGAAATAAAGTCGCAAACAATAAAGGAATATCTGCAAAACATGCTGAATATAAATTAGGTTATACTAATTGTCGGATTCTGGATAAGCAGGAGTGTTAAATGTCCACAGGGAAAAAGGTAGCCCAAGCGGCGGGTATTTTAATGATAGCGATGGTCCTGTCCCGCATCCTCGGTTATGTGCGGGATATGGTTATTTATGCCCGTTTCGGGCAAAACAGTTTTACGGACGCCTATAACGCAGCCTTTTCCATCCCGGATTTCCTGTATTACCTGCTGGTAGGGGGGGCGCTCTCCTCGGCCTTTATCCCAGTATTTTCCTCTTTGATTGCCACGAAGAAAGAAAAAGAAGGTTGGATTGTTGCCAGCACGATTTTTAATATTATAATTATTTTAATGCTGATCGGCATTGCCATCGGGATGATTTTTGCCCCTGCCCTGATTCGTCTCCTGGTTCCCGGTTTTGACGAGGTCAATATGGCGCTTACGGTAAGCATGACCAGGATCATGTTTGTGCAGACGTTCTTTATGGCGCTAAACGGCATTTCCATGGGAATACTGAACTCCTATCAGCAGTTTATGGCGCCGGCGGTGGGCGCGGTTTTATATAACTTCGGGATTATCGCCATCGGCCTCCTGCTGTCGCCTTATCTGGGTATTGTTGGTTTCGCCGTCGGCGTGGTAGCGGGCGCCGCCTTAAATTTCGCGGTGCAGCTGCCGGCTTTAATACGTTTAGGCCTGCGCTATCGGCCAGTCATCGATTTAAACCATCCCGGCGTCAGAAAGATTGGCGCCCTGATTTTGCCCGTTTTAATCGGCCTGTCGGTGACGCATTTCAATCTTTTCGTCAATCAGAATCTCGGTTCCACGCTGCCGGAGGGAATGATTTCAGCGCTGAGGGCAGCCCAGCGGATTATGCAGCTGCCTATCGGCGTCTTTGCCATCGCTATTGCCGTGGCGGTCTTCCCAACACTGACCGGGCACGCGGCCCGGGAGGAGAAACAGCAATTTAAGCAAACCATGTCTTTGGGCGTACGGACGATTCTTTTTATCACCATCCCCTCGGCGATCGGCCTGATGGCCTTACGGACGCCGGTAATCCGGCTCTTGTTCCAGCAGGGGCTTTTTACGCCGGAAGATACGGAAGCTACCGCCTACGCTTTATTATTCTACTGTATCGGTCTTTTTGCCTATTCGGCTATTCAGCTTTTAAACAGGGTCTTTTATGCCCTGCAGGATACCAGGACCCCGGTGACGGTGGGGATTCTCACCATCTTAATTAATATCGCGCTGAATTTCTGGCTGATTGGCTCACTGGCGCACGGCGGGCTGGCGCTGGCCTATTCTTTGGCCGGGATTGTCAACATGATTGGGCTATTGGTAGTGTTAAGGATCCGGATCGGCTCCATTGACGGCAGAAAAATGCTGGCTTCGTTTCTGAAGACTACAGGTGTTTCCGTGAT
The DNA here is from genome assembly GCA_034003745.1 of Clostridia bacterium. Lineage (GTDB taxonomy): Bacteria > Bacillota > Peptococcia > DRI-13 > PHAD01 > JAVEYA01. The sequence continues at coordinate 59,764 of JAVEYA010000001.1, read as the reverse complement.
CATGGGGCTGGCCGCGTATCAAACGGCGGCCTGGCTGGAAGCCTTCCTGGACGTGGGTACGAAAACCGGCCAGGTGATCCAGGTAGCGGTCGCCATCGCGGTCGGCGTCGTTCTCTTTATCGGGCTGGCCCTGCTGTTGAAAATGGAAGAAAGCGAACTGGCTAAGAAACTGTTTTTAAGAAAGTTAAGACCACGGCATTGAATATACCGGACTTTTCAGAAGTACTCCAAGGAGTGCTTATCCACAGTCTGCATTGGAGGAGTATATGAGTCAGAGTAACATCCGTAATTTTTGCATCATCGCCCATATCGACCACGGGAAGTCCACCCTGGCCGACCGCCTGCTGGAATATACCGGGGCTTTGTCCGCACGGGAAATGACGTCGCAGGTCTTAGACCATATGGATCTGGAACGGGAACGCGGCATTACCATCAAGCTGAAGGCTGTCCGCATGAACTACCAGGCCAGAAACGGGCAGGAATATCTTTTGAATCTGATTGATACCCCCGGCCATGTCGACTTTACCTATGAGGTCTCGCGGAGTCTGGCCGCCTGCGAGGGGGCCATCCTGGTGGTGGACGCTTCTCAGGGGATTGAAGCCCAGACGCTGGCCAATATTTATCTGGCCCTGGAACATGATCTGGAATTGATTCCCGTCATCAATAAGATCGATTTACCCAGCGCCGAACCGGAGCGGGTCAGGCAGGAACTGGAGGACGTTATCGGACTGGACTGCAGCGAGGCTATTTTGGCCTCCGCCAAAGAAGGCGTCGGCATTGAAGAGATTCTGGAAGCTGTAATCGCGAAGATTCCGCCGCCCCAGGGGGATCCGGAAGCCCCGCTGAAGGCGCTGATTTTTGATTCTCATTTCGATTCCTATAAAGGCGCCATTTCCTATCTGCGCGTGGTGGACGGCAAAGTCGCCAAAGATATGAAGATTAAAATGATGGCTACCGGGAAAGTCTTCGACGTAACAGAGGTCGGCGTATTTACACCCGCGATGCGCGGCGTGGAAGAACTCTCAGCGGGTATGGTCGGTTTTCTGGCGGCCAGCGCCAAGAATGTGAAAGATACCCGGGTGGGTGATACTATCACCTCGGCGGATAATATCGTGGATACCCCGCTGCCGGGCTACCGCACGGTTAAACCCATGGTCTATTGCGGGCTGTATCCCATCGAGACCAGCGACTACGAGAATCTGCGCGACGCATTGGAAAAACTGAAGCTGAACGACGCCTCCTTAGTCTATGAAGCGGAAACTTCGGTGGCTTTGGGCTTTGGTTATCGCTGTGGCTTTTTGGGGCTTTTGCATATGGAGATTATCCGGGAACGTCTGGAGCGGGAGTATTCGCTGGATTTGCTGATTACCGCGCCCTCCGTGGTGTACCGGGTGAATAAGACCAATGGCGAAACCCTGGAGATAGATAATCCCACGAAGCTTCCGACCGTACAGGAAATCGAGACGATTGAGGAACCCTATATCCTGGCTACGGTGATGACGCCGAGCGAATATGTCGGCGGCATCATGGAACTGGCCCAGGAGAAGCGCGGCGTCTTTAAAAATATGGATTACCTTTCGGCCAACCGGGTGATGCTGAAATATGAGCTACCGCTGGCTGAGATAATTTATGATTTTTTTGACGCGCTGAAATCGCGCACACGCGGGTATGCCTCGCTGGATTATGAATTGAGCGGCTATAAGGAGTCGAGCCTGGTCAAGCTGGACATCCTGGTGAACAACGAGGTGGTGGACGCTTTATCCTTCATTGCGCACCGGGAGAAATCCTATTATCGCGGGCGGGCCATGGTGGAAAAACTGCGCAGCCTGATTCCCCGGCAGATGTTTGAGGTGCCGATACAGGCGGCCATCGGCAATAAAATCATTGCCCGGGAATCCATCAAAGCCCTGCGCAAGAACGTTATCGATAAATGCTACGGCGGCGACATCACGCGTAAACGCAAGCTCCTGGAGAAGCAGAAGGAAGGCAAGAAGCGCATGAAGATGGTGGGCAGCGTGGAGATCCCGCAGGAAGCCTTTGTCGCTGTGCTTAGTCTGGAAGATAAATGAGCCTGGGGATCTATGTGCATATTCCTTTCTGCGTTCGCAAATGCCCCTACTGTGATTTTACTTCTTACGTGGTGCCGGCAGATGAGACGGCGCGCTTAGCGGAGCAGGAGCGCTATGTCCGGCTGTTGCTGGAAGAAGCCGCGCTATATCAGTGGGACAAGGGACCTGTCCCTCTGTCCCACGAAAGCCTGTATCTGGGCGGCGGAACGCCCACCTGCTTGGCGGGCGGGCAGCTATTTCATCTGTTGCAGTCATTGCAGCAGATGTTTGTATTTCTCCCTGACGCGGAAATTACGGCGGAAGCCAATCCCGGCACGGTAGACCGGGAGAAGCTGGAAAGGCTGAAGGAAGGCGGCGTTAACCGCTTATCCATAGGGATACAGAGCTTTTCTGTGGGCGAGTTGCAGGCACTGGGACGGATTCATTCGCCCCAGGATGTGTCTTTAGCTTGCCGCTTGGCCCGGCAAGCCGGTTTTACGAATATCAGCCTGGATTTGATGTATGGTCTGCCTGGACAGACTATAAAGGATTGGAAAAAGAATCTGCAGGCTGCGGTGGCGCTTTCACCGGAGCATCTATCCCTGTATCAGCTGCATATCGAAGAGGGTACGCCCTTTTTTATGCGGCGGCAAAAGGGAGAATTGCAAGAGGCTGCGGAAGAAACAGCCCGCCGGATGGTTGAAGAGACGATAGAATATCTGACCCGGCAGGGCTATCATCATTATGAAATCAGCAATTTTGCGCAGCCCGGCAGGATGAGCCGGCATAATACGCTGTACTGGCAAAACCGCGAATACATCGGATTGGGCGCGGGTGCAAGCGGCTATCTGCAAGGCGTTCGTTACACTAACGAGGCGGATTTGGCAGTATATGCGGATAAAGTTTCCCAGGGAAGAAGACCCACCGCCGGGGAGGAAGCAATTGACCAAAGATTGGCGATGGCGGAGCAGATGTTTTTGGGCTTGCGGCTTTTAGAGGGTGTCAATAAAGAAATATTCCGGCAAAAATTTGGGCAGTCTCTGGAAAGCGTTTATGGAGAAACGCTGCAAAAGCTTTATGCGGACGGCTTGCTTGAGAAAACGCCCGCGCAGGTAAAGCTCACTAAAAAAGGACTGTTTTTGGCCAATGTAGTCTTCATGGAATTTTTGCCTTGATAAGAATCCTTTCATCAGCTTCGCCTGGCGCCTCCCCTTTAACAAGAGAGCCTATAAAAATGGGACGAGAGACCTGTCCCCAAATGAAAATAGCCTTATATCGTTGACAAAAAAAAGGGTTAATGATATTTTTAAAGAGATATAATTAGCACTCGAAGAAGGAGAGTGCTAACAAGGGAGGTGGCCCCAGAATGCAGATGGATGAACGCAAGAGGATGATTTTACACGCAATCATCCTGGATTACATTGCTACCGCAGATCCTGTGGGCTCACGCACGATTGCCCGTAAATACAACCTGGGCGTCAGCCCGGCGACGGTTCGTAATGAAATGGCCGACTTAGAAGAGATGGGCCTGATTGAGCAGCCCCATACTTCAGCGGGCCGGGTACCTTCCCAGTTGGGCTACCGCTATTATGTGGACTGCCTGATGCAGAAGGAACCTGTTGCCGACGAGGCCAGGGATTTGATTTGCGGAGAACTCTTAAACCGTATCCGGGAAACGGATGCTCTGATTCAGATAACCGGGAAACTCCTCTCGGAGTTGACAAACTATACAGCCTTGATCTTATCGCCTGTGCTGGCCAAACACCGGCTCAAGCATATTCAGCTCCTGCCGATTGAAAACGGCCGGGCGGTGCTGATGATTGTCCTGGAGAACGGCCATGTGGAACACCGGGTCATCGAGGTGCCGGAATCCATCCGGGAGGAAGAGTATGCCGCGTTTACCTCTTTGTTGAATGAAAATTTGCGCGGTCTCTCGCTGGAACAGTGGCAGACCGGCCTGATGAATTCGATATTCGCCAAACTGGCCGACCGCATGAAATTCCTGTCTTATCTGATGGAACAAATCAGTGATACGCTGGCGCTGGAACAGGCGCAGAAAGTTTTTCTGGGGGGCACGCTGAACATCCTGAACCAGCCGGAATTCAAGCAAATTGAAAAGGTCAGGTCCCTCTTGGAACTTCTGGAGGAGAAAAATGCCTTAAAAGAGGTGCTGTCGCCGGATAAAGAAAATGGCGTAATTATCAAAATAGGTTCCGAAAACAGGTATGAGGTCATGAAAGATTGCAGCCTGATTACGGCAACGTATCATCTGAACGGCAAATTGATTGGGACGCTGGGCCTCCTGGGTCCCACCCGAATGGAATATTCCAAAGCCGTCGGCATTGTGGAATTTTTAACAGCTACCTTAAAGGAAGGAATGAATAAGCTGTGAATGTTAAACAACAGGCCGCGCCAAATTCCGAAGTGGATGAAAAGTTGGCGGCTTTAATGACCAACGCCAATGCGATCCGGGCGGTCAACCAGGCCGTGGAAGGCACTTTGGGCCCCAAAGGTCTGGATACCATGCTGGTCGACCAGTTCGGGAACGTGGTCATCACCAATGACGGCGTGACGATTCTGGAGCTGATGGATGTGAATCATCCGGCCGCGCGTATGCTGATTAATATCGCTAAAGCCCAGCAGGCGGAAATCGGCGACGGTACGACCACGGCGACAATTATGGCGGGGCATCTGATCAGTGAAGGGGTAGCGCAGGTTTTAAAAGGCGTCCCTGTAATAAAAGTAATTGAAGGAATGCGTACCGGCGTTGCTAAGGCCCTGCAAGTCCTGGATGAAAAGAAGCGGGAAATCTCCGATCTGAATGATCCGGCCTTATGGGATGTGGCGTTGGTAGCAGGGCGGGGCCATACGGATATTGCCCAATTGGTGATTGAAGCAGCCCGGTTGATTGGCCCGGAGAAATTAAAAGAAGTAACGTTTAAGCTCTCTGAGCTGGTGCAGGCTGAAGTTGGCGCAGTTAATGAGGTGATATCCGGCGTAATTATCGGCAAGGAGCCTCTGAATGCGGAAATGCCCAAACAGCTTACCCCGGTTAAACTCTTGATTATAGACGACGCGCTGGAGCCGGAAGAAATTGAAGAAGAAGCGCTGACTACTGAATCCGGTTTCAACCGGTACATCCTGCTGCAGGAAGAATTTAAGGAGAACATCCAAAAAATCGCGCAATTAGGGATGAACCTTGTCCTGGCGGACCGAGGCGTTCACGACCGGGCTGAAGAGATTCTGACCGACGCCGGGGTTATGGTCTTGTCCCGGGTGATGAACAAGGAACTGCGCCGGGCGGCGGAGCACTGCGGCGCCAAGCTTCTTAAAAAGTCCGCCTTAAAGAAGGCGCCGGCGGAGCTGGAAAAGTATTTTGGTCAAGCCCAAGAGGCTGTCTTCGATGAAAAGCTGGAGCATGTCCGCATTATCGGCGGAAGTGCGAAAGCCCAGGCGACCATCCTGGTGGGGGCCTCTACCGAGGAAGTCGCCGGGGAACGGGAAAGAATTGCCAAAGATGCGGCCTCGGCGGTACAGGCGGCAGTGCGGGGAGGAATTATCCCCGGCGGCGGCACGGTGGAATTGGCCGTAGCCCGCGAGATAGAGTCTTTAAGAAGGGAAGCCAAAGGGATGGCGGCCTATGGTTTGGATTGTGTCATTGCCGCATTAAAAGCGCCCTTTTCGCAAATAGTTTTAAATGCAGGCTTCAATCCGCTGGAAAAGCTGGGTGACGTCTCCGCCGCGCAGGTAGAAAGCGGTAAGGACTCCCTGGGGATCGATTCCGACAGTGGAGAAATCCGGGATTTGACGGAGCTGGGCGTCTATGACCCGGCCTTGGTCAAAAAATATGCGCTGAAGGCAGCCGGCGAGGTCGCCGAAGCGATCCTGCGCATTGATACGATTATCAAGAAGAAAGAAACCAAAGCATTACAAGAACACACAGATTTATATTAGGGTGGTGATAAAATGAATGCAAAGAAACATCATGTAGAACGGGAGGATATCCGCGAAACTACGCCGGAAGAAATGGACGAAATCGTTGATAAAATATTGGATGAAGCCGGATTGGACGACGCGCCTCCGGAAAAACCGCAGGGAGATTCCAAGGACATGCAATTGAAGGAAGCCAACGATAGGGTTGTCCGGCTGATGGCTGATTTTGATAATTACAGAAAACGGATCCAGCGGGAAAAAGAAGACTGGACCCGCTATGGGGCCATGAATTTAATGGAGAAGCTTCTGCCGGTGCTCGATAATCTGGAGCGGGCTTTGGAGAATGTGCAGAATCAAGGGGAAGAAGTCAAGGGGATTTTCTCCGGCGTGGTCATGATACAGCGGCAATTGCTGGATGTGCTGCAAAACGAGGGCTTAAGCAGTGTAGAAGACCTGGGCAAGAGTTTTGACCCCACGCTGCACGAGGCGGTAATGAGTGAGCCGGCCCAATACGGGGAAGCGGATAACGAGATTACGGGCGTGCTGCGCAAAGGCTATCTTTTCAGGGATAAATTGCTCCGGGCGGCTATGGTCAAAGTCGCCAAGAAGTAAACAAGAAATGAACATAAGTAAGGAAAATTACTGATTTAGGAGGGAACGTTAAATGGCGAAAGTAATTGGAATAGATTTGGGTACGACAAATTCATGCGTGGCAGTGATTGAAGGCGGTGAGCCGGTGGTCATCGCCAATTCGGAAGGCAACAGGACAACGCCCTCGGTTGTGGCCTTTTCCAAGACCGGCGAAAGGCTGGTGGGTCAGGTAGCCAAACGTCAGGCCGTGACCAACTCGGAGCGCACCGTGCAATCCATCAAAAGAAAAATGGGCAGCGATTATAAGGTGAAAATTGACGATAAGCACTATACGCCGCAGGAGATTTCCGCAATGATTCTGCAAAAGCTGAAAGCGGATGCGGAAAGCTACCTGGGGGAAAAAGTGACCCAGGCCGTTATCACTGTCCCGGCTTATTTTAACGATTCCCAGCGCCAGGCTACCAAAGACGCCGGAAAAATCGCCGGCCTGGAGGTCCTGCGCATTATCAACGAGCCCACGGCAGCCGCGCTGGCTTATGGGATTGATAAGGAAGAGGACCAGACGATTCTGGTTTTTGACTTAGGCGGCGGCACTTTCGACGTCTCCATTCTGGAGTTAGGCGACGGGGTCTTCGAAGTCAAGGCCACCAGCGGTAATAATAATTTAGGCGGGGACGATTTCGACGAGCGGGTCGTCAACTGGATGAATGAGGAATTTAAGAAGTCCTCGGGTGTGGATCTAAAGAATGATAAAATGGCCCTGCAAAGACTGCGGGAAGCGGCGGAGAAGGCTAAGCACGAGCTGTCTTCGGTGGTTACATCCAATATCAATCTGCCTTTTATTACGGCGACGGCGGAAGGCCCGCTGCATTTGGACCTCAACCTGACCCGCGCCAAATTCGACGAATTGACGGCCGACCTGGTGGAGGCGACGGTGGGACCTACGCGCCAAGCCTTAAAAGACGCCGGATTGGACCCGTCCAAAATCAATAAGGTTCTCCTGGTGGGCGGTTCGACCCGCACCCCGGCGGTACAGGAAGCCATCAAGAAAATTATCGGCAAAGAACCCTTCAAGGGCATCAACCCGGACGAGTGCGTTGCCGTTGGGGCTGCCATTCAGGCCGGCGTGCTGGCCGGCGAAGTAAAAGACGTCCTCTTGTTGGATGTGACGCCGCTTTCTTTGGGGATTGAAACTTTAGGCGGCGTATTTACCAGGCTGATTGAAAGAAATACGACCATTCCCACTTCCAAGAGCCAGATTTTCTCCACCGCCGGGGATAACCAGACCACGGTGGAGATTCACGTGCTGCAGGGAGAACGGGAAATGGCCGCCTATAACAAGACCTTGGGCAAATTCCAGCTGACCGGGATTCCCCCCGCGCCGCGCGGCATTCCGCAAATCGAAGTGAAGTTCGATATCGACGCCAACGGTATTTTCGAAGTCTCGGCCAAGGATTTGGGCACGGGCAAGCAGCAGAACATTACGATTACCGCCTCCACCAATCTGGCGAAGGATGAAATCGAGCGCATGGTCAAGGAAGCGGAACAGCATGCCTCGGACGATAAGCAGAAAAAAGAAGAGGCGGAGGTCAAAAACCAGGCCGACAACCTTATTTACCAGACGGAAAAGATTTTAAAAGAAGCCGGGGACAAAGCCTCTGCTGAAGAAACCGATAAAATCAACCGGGCGAAGGAAGATTTGCAGGCTGCCGTATCGGCGGGCGATTCGGAAAACATCCGGCAGAAGACCGAGACCCTGCAGACGGAACTGCATGCGCTGACCTCTAAAATGTATCAGCAGGCCGGCGCCGCGGGAGCGGAGGCCGGGCAGCAGCAGGACGCCCCGCAGCAGGATGATAATGTGGTGGATGCCGATTACGAGGTTAATGACGAGAAATAGGCTCCCTATTGTCATTCTGAGTGCAACGAAGAATCTTAATGAGTTACTGCAAAAAGATTCTTCGACAGCGATATCGTCTCAGAATGACAGTATATGGCGAGGGAACCAGCCCTTACTAATGCTATTATTAGAGGTGTGATACGTGGCTAAAAGGGACTATTACGAGGTATTGGGCGTTGAAAAAAATGCCTCAGAGACAGAGATAAAAAAAGCATTCCGCAAATTGGCCCGTCAGTATCACCCGGACGTGAACCCGGGAGATAAGTCAGCGGAGGAGAAGTTCAAGGAAGTAAATGAAGCCTACGAAGTTCTAAGCGACTCGGAAAAACGGGGCCGCTACGACCAGTTCGGCCATGCCGGCACGGACCCTAACGCCGGTTTCGGCGGGGGCTTTGGCGGAGCGGCGGGCTTCGGCGGGTTTGAGGATATCTTTGAGGCTTTCTTCGGCGGAACAGGCGCGCGGCAGCCCCGCGGCCCGCAAAAGGGCTCGGATTTGCGGCTGGATATCGACCTTAGTTTCGAAGAGGCCGCTTTTGGGGTAGAGAAGGACATTGACGTTCCCAGTCTGGAGAATTGTCCCACCTGCCAGGGCAGCGGAGCCAAACCCGGTACACAGCCGGAGAAATGCCCCAAATGCAATGGCGCCGGGCAGGTCAGATCGACCCAGCGGACGCCGCTGGGTCATTTCCAGACGGTCCGGACCTGTCCTGACTGCGGCGGTGAAGGGACCGTCATCAAAAATCCTTGTCCGGAATGCCGCGGCCGGGGTAAAGTCAGGAAGAACCGCAGCCTGCATATCAAGATTCCGGCAGGGGTGGATTCCGGTTCGCGCATCCGTCTCGGCGGGGAAGGGGAACCGGGCTCCAAAGGCGGACCCCGCGGCGACCTCTACGTATATATTCAAGTAAAGCCCCATAAGATTTTTAAACGCCAGGATGACGATATTTTTATGGAGATGCCGATCACCTTTGTGCAGGCGGCTCTGGGGGATACCATCAAGGTGCCGACGCTGGAAGGGAAAGCCGACCTGAAGGTTCCCGAAGGTACCCAGACCCATACCACCTTCCGCCTGAAGGGACAGGGCATTCCGCATTTGCGCGGCGGCGGCCGGGGGGACCAGCATATCCGGGTAATTATCGCCACGCCGACCAAATTGAACGAGGAGCAGAAAAAGCTTTTGGAGCAATTCAGCAGCCTTAGCAATAAAGGGAATTATAAGCCTTTCGAAAAGGACCGGGACAAAGGTTTTTTTGAAAAAATCTGGGATAGTATCAAAGGGTAAGGAGAAGTTGGATGGAGTGGCAGGAAATCACCATCAAGACAGGAAATGAGGCGGTGGAAGCTATTGCCTCGGTATTTCATCAGCTTGGCGCGGGCGGCGTTGTGGTCGAGGACCAGGACACGCATAAGCTGCCCTATGCCCTGGTAAAGGGCTATTTGCCGGTGGATGAGCATTTATCCGGCAAGCTCGATGAACTGCAGGAAGAGCTGGCCCAGATAGCCCGGCGCCTGAACAAGAAACCGTATGAAATCGGCCGTCTGGTGATGAATGAAGAGGATTGGGCCAACGCTTGGAAGAAATATTTTAAGCCGTTAAAGATCGGCGAAAGAATTGTCGTCCGTCCGACTTGGGAGCCGTATCAGCCCCAGGAAGGCGAAATCGTTCTGGATATTGACCCCGGCATGGCTTTTGGCACGGGCAGCCACGCTTCAACCAGCCTGTGTATCCGGCTTTTGGAGAAATATATTCAGCCCGGTGCGCAGGTTTTTGATGTGGGCACGGGCACGGGGATCCTGGCTATGTGCGCCGCCCGTCTGGGCGCGCGTGTGGTCTGGGCTGTGGATGATGACCCGGTGGCTGTCCGGGTGGCCCGGGAGAATATCACGTTGAACGCGCTGGCGGAGACGGTGAAAGCCGAACAGCATGATTTGCTCCAAGGGGTTACGGAGCAGGCTGATGTGATCGTAGCCAATATTATTGCCGACGTCATCCTGGCGCTCCTGCCTCAGGTTAAAATTTGTCTGGCGCCCCAAGGCGTCTTCATTGCTTCCGGCATTATCGCCGAGCGCAAAGATGAAATTATCGCTGCTGCCGCAAAAGCCGGTTTTTCCCTTCTGGAAGAGCGCGGAGAGGAAGAATGGGCGGCGCTGGCTTTCCGAATTAACGCATAAAGGGGTAAGATGGGTGCATCGTTTTATAGTGGACCCGCAGGGAATAGAAAATGGCCTGGCCATCATTACGGGAGAAGAAGGACAGCATTTAACCAGGGTGTTACGACTGAAAAGCGGAGACCCTGTTCTTGTTTTTGACGGTCAAGGGCGGGAAGCCGCAGGAGTCATTACTGTAATCGGGAAGAACCAGGCTGAGGTAGCTTTGAGCGCCTGCAGCCTGATCAATAAAGAAAGTCCGCTGGAACTATGGCTGGCGCAGGGTATCGCCAAAGGCGAAAAGATGGACCTGATCATTCAAAAGGCGGTGGAGCTGGGCGTCTGGGGAATCATCCCGGTGGAGACCCGGCGGACCGTGGTGCGTCTGGATAGCGGAAAGAAAGCAGGCAAACAGGAACGCTGGCAGAAAATAGCTGCAGAGGCCGCCAAACAGAGCGGACGCTCCTGGCTTCCCACAGTAGCGGAGAGCTGCGGCCTTTCAGAATTCCTGCAAAATCTGCCGGCCGAGAAAATGCTCCTGGCAGCCTGGGAGGGAGGCGGGGAGCCATTGAAAGCGCTGGCTCAGCAATTTACGCAGGAGGAGATTAGAAAAATCCCGGTCTATCTCTTGATTGGCCCTGAAGGCGGATTGAGCACGGAAGAGGCGGACCTCCTGGTGCAAAACGGCGCCCGCCTGGTTACCCTCGGTCCCCGTATCCTGCGGACGGAAACGGCCGGTCTGGCGCTGACGGCAGCGTTGATGTACCAATGGGGTGATTGGGGATGAGCCAGGCGACGCGCAGGCGGGCAGCTCTGGCTACCCTGGGCTGCAAAGTAAATCAGAATGAAACCGCGGCTATGGCCGCATTGTTTGCCGCCGCGGGCTATGAAGTGGTTGAGTTCACCCAGGAAGCGGATATTTATGTTTTGAATACCTGCACGGTGACGCATCTGGCCGACCGTAAATCCCGCCAGCTCATCCGCCGCTGTCATAAATTGAATCCCGACGCTTTGATCGCGGTGACCGGCTGCTATGCCCAAGTGGCTCCACAGGAAGTGGAAAAGATTGAGGGCGTACATTTGGTAGTCGGCAATCCCGGTAAGAAAAGAATTGTCGAATTGGTGGAAGAAGCACGTCCGGGCTTGTTGCCGGAAACGTTGCCGGAGGAAGATACCTTTGCGGAGATCGCTTCCGATACGCTCACCGAACGGGCGCGGGCTTATCTGAAGGTTCAGGACGGCTGTGAGCAGTATTGCGCTTATTGTATTATCCCGTATGCGCGCGGGCACTTGAAGAGCAGAACGCCGGACAGCGCGCTGAATGAAGCCGGACGGCTGATTGACGCCGGCTGCCGGGAGATTGTGCTAACCGGTATCCATCTGGGCCTGTACGGACGGGACAGGGGCGATGGTCTAACGCTGGAGAAGCTCCTGGCGCAGCTTTTGCCGCTCTCCAAAGACACACGCTGGCGCTTGAGCTCGCTGGAACCGCTGGAATTAAGCGCAGGGATCTTAAGGCAAATGCAGGAGTATGATAATTTCTGCCCGCACCTGCATCTGCCGCTGCAGAGCGGACATGATGAAATCCTGCGGGCGATGAACCGTCCCTATACGACGGGGGATTACCGTCAAGCGGCGGAAAAGGCCAGGGCCGCTTTGCCCGATATTGCCCTTACCACCGACCTGATAGTAGGTTTTCCTGGCGAGACGGAACAGCATTTTGCGGCGACGCTGGAATTTATAGAGGAAATGGCTTTCAGCCGTATGCATATTTTTAAATATTCCCCCCGCCGCGGCACGCCCGCAGCCACTTTTCCCCATCAAGTGCCGGCCGGGGTCAAGGAAGAGCGCAGCCGTCAAGCAAGGCTTTTGGCCGATAAGATAGAAGCGCAGTACGCAAAGCGCTTTCACGGAAAAATTCTGCAGGTCCTGGCTGAACAGCAAGATCATGCAGGAATCTGGGAAGGGCATAGCGAAAATTATCTGCAAGTGTATTTTGACGGCAATACTATTGCCAAAGGAGAAATTGTCCGGGTCAGACTACAGGAAACAGCCCCCGGACTGACCGGCATTGTCATACAGTAAGGAGGTGGTAGAGATGTCGGAGTGTATTTTTTGCAAAATTATTGACGGAACCATCCCCGGCAAAAAGGCCTATGAGGATGAACAGGTGCTGGCGATTCATGATATCAGCCCCGCCGCGCCGGTACACGTGCTGGTGATGCCGAAAGCCCATATCAGCAGTTTGGCGCAATTGCAGGATGACCAGTTGGCCCTGGCCGGCCATATTTTGGGCGTGATCCGTGATTTGGCGCAAAAACTTGGTTTACAGGAAGGCTATCGCGTGGTGATCAATTGCGGAGAAGAAGGCGGCCAAACCGTCGATCATCTGCACTTTCATTTGCTCGGACAGAGGAATATGACCTGGCCGCCCGGTTGAGGATTTTACAGTCTTAAATTCCTTGACCCTCTTACATTGTTGGATTATAATAAAGAATGTGCATTTTTAAGCTCAAGTCCCAGGATGGTCATAGTGGAGGGAGGGAAATGTATGAGCGAAGTTAAAGTGGGTAAAAACGAATCTCTGGACAGCGCGCTTCGTCGTTTTAAACGGACGTGCCAAAAGGCCGGAGTTCTTTCAGAAGTAAGAAAACGTGAGCATTATGAAAAGCCAAGTGTAAAAAGGAAGAAAAAGTCCGAAGCCGCGAGAAAGCGTAAATATAAATAGGGTAAAATAGGGGGTCTCTGTTATGAGTCTAAAAGACAGGCTGACAGAGGATATGAAAGAAGCCATGAAGGCTAAGGAAGCCGGCAAACTCAGGCTCTCCGTCATCCGGATGGTACGCGCGGCCGTGAAGAATCAAGAGATTGACAAAGGTCGGGAACTGAACGATGAGGAAGTAACGCAGGTTCTCACCAAAGAGGCGAAGCTGCGCCGGGAATCTCTCCTTGAGTTTGAGAAAGCCGGCCGGGCCGAAGCGGTCGAAACCCTCAAAGAAGAAATAGAGGTCCTGATGGGCTATTTGCCCCGGCAGTTGACGGAGGAAGAAATCATCGTCATTGTCAAAAAGGCGCTGCAGGAAACCGGCGCGCAGACGCCCCAGGAGATGGGGAACGTGATGAGCAAAGTAATGCCGGAGACCAAAGGCAGAGCCGATGGCAAGCTTGTCAATGAAATTGTGAAAAGGGCCTTAAGCGGCCAGCTCTGATGCAAAAACCCGTCCGGATTACCCGGGCGGGTTTTTAACAGCCTCTCGATAAGTGCGCGTCTATATTTTTCCTTAGAGGCTATTGACAATTTCGGCAAACGGGTATAAATTATTATTAGGAAGTTAGGTTTAACTAACATTACTGTGAACGCTTCCACAATAAGTACATAAAGGATATTCAACCAGGAGGAGGTGCTCATGATGGCGTTGTCAAAAGGAAAAATCAATACCCCTTATACGGTAAATTGTATTAATACGTCACAGGAAGATTTACGGGAGTTCTTGTTTACTTTGGGGTGTTATCCGGGTGAAAAAGTGACGATTATTTCTAAACTGGCTTCAAACTATATTATCAACATTAAAGACGCCAGATACAGTATCGATGAAGATTTGGCCAATGCCATTATGGTCTAGGCGGGTCTGGTCTATTCATTTATTAAAATAAAGATATTTTTTAGAGTAAAAGTTAGAAGGACCTAACTGTCAGAGGAGGGATAAATATGAAAATAGCTTTAGCAGGAAATCCTAATAGCGGGAAAACCACTTTGTTCAACGCGATTACGGGCCGGGTGGAGCATGTGGGCAATTGGCCCGGCGTGACCGTGGAGAAAAAGGAAGGGGATATAAAGCAGAGTCTGAACCCCAAGAAGGAAAATTTGATCGTAGTGGACCTGCCGGGCGCCTATTCCATGTCGCCATATACCAGTGAAGAATCGATCACCAAGGATTTTGTCCTCACTGAAAAACCCGATGCGATTATCAATATTGTCGATGCCACCAATTTGAGCAGAAGTTTGTTTTTTACCACGCAATTATTGGAACTGGGAATACCCGTCGTGGTTGCCCTCAATAAGAGTGATTTGACAGAAGAAAAAGGGATTGCCATCGATATCCCGGCCTTGAGTGATGCTTTGCACTGCCCTGTCATACAAACCGTGGCCGCAAAATCAGCCAATAACGGCTTGCCGGAACTGATTAACGCGGTCATCACCGTTGTCAGGTCAGGGAAAAAGCAGGTTGCTTTGAATATCGGGGGAGTAAGAAACGCTTCTACCAAAGAACAATTTGAAAAAGCCGATAAAAAGCGCTTTGCCGTTGTCAATACTATTGTAGCGGAAGTCGAAAGAAGAAAGGTCAGCTCGGAAAAACAAACCCTGCAGGATAAGGTTGACCGTATTGTTGCCCACAAGTGGCTGGGCATCCCGATTTTTGCCCTTATTATCTGGCTGGTCTTTTCCATCTCCCAGACCTGGGTCGGACCCTGGTTTGCCGATACCTTTGTGGGCTGGATCGACTTATTGTACGAAAGTGTAGCCGCACTTTTGGGTGAAGAAGTGAATCCGGTTTTGGGCGCTTTGCTCCTGGACGGTATCATCGGCGGCGTGGGCGCGGTCATCGGCTTTTTGCCGCTGATCATGGTTTTGTTCTTCTGTCTGGCTCTCTTGGAAGACTGTGGCTATATGGCCCGCGTGGCGATGGTGATGGACCGCTTCTTCAAAAAGGTGGGATTATCCGGCCGTTCCATTATTCCGATGATTATCGGCACCGGCTGCAGTATTCCCGGCGTCATGGCTACCAGAACAATCAAGAATGAAAGACAAAGACGCACCACGGCCATGCTGGCCCCCTTCATGCCCTGCGGAGCGAAGCTGCCGATTATTGCCCTGTTCGCCGGCGTTTTCTTTTCCGACAACAGCTGGGTGGGCACGTCTATGTACTTTTTGGGCATCGTCGTCATTCTCCTGGGTGCGTTGATTATCCGGCAGATCACCGGAGATTTCTCCCGTTCCTATTTCATCATGGAACTGCCCGAATACAGAATTCCCAGCGTGAAACGGGCGGCCATCTCCATGCTGATGCGGGCGAAAGCCTTTATTATCAAAGCCGGAACCATTATTCTGGTCAGCAATGCAGTGGTGCAGATGTTGCAGACCTTTGACTGGCAGTTGCAGGTCGTCGCGGAGACCGCGCCGGAAACCAGCATCCTGGCTACCATTGCTTCTCCCCTGGCGCTTTTGTTCATCCCGCTTGGTTTCGGTATGTGGCAGTTCGCGGCGGCAGCCGTAACCGGATTTATCGCCAAGGAAAACGTGGTGGGTACTTTGGCCGTATGCTTTGGTATTACAAATTTTATCGATACGGAGGAATTGGCCCTGGTCGGCGGCGCTGCCGACGTCAGTTCGGTTATGGGTATTGGCGCGGTGGCCGCTCTTTCCTACCTGGTCTTTAACCTCTTTACGCCGCCGTGCTTCGCGGCGATCGGCGCCATGAACTCGGAGTTGGAATCCAAGAAGTGGCTGGCTGCCGCAATCGCTTTTCAGCTCTCTATGGGTTATGTCTTGGCTTTCCTGGTTTACCAGATTGGCACACTGGCCACTACCGGCTCTTTCGGCGCAGGCTTCCTCGGCGGACTTATCGCGGTGGCGGTAATCGCGGGAACCATCGGGTACCTGATGAGAAAGGGCAGTAAAAAAGAACAATCCCTTCCTGAAATAGGGGTGGTGAAAGCATGAATACGGTAAATATTGTTGTCGCCATTGTATTAGCGGCTATTATCGGTTTGGCTGTTTTAAAAATCGTCCGTGATAAAAAAAGAGGCGTGAAGTGCTCCGGATGCCCCCATAGCTGCACGTGCTCCGTCAAGGATTCCTGCGACTAATAGCAAGAGCAAGAAAGAAACTGCCCGGCATTTGAACCGGGCAGTTTTCTTTTGAGCGGGTTTTCAAGCAGGATTTAGATTGCTTTGTCGTCTTTTTCGCCGGTTCTGATTCTGATAACTTCTTCTACGTTATAAACAAAGATTTTGCCGTCGCCGATGGAGCCTGTGCAGGCGCTTTCCAGAATGGCTTTTTTCACGCTTTCCGCGTCTTCGTCTTTAACGATTATGTCGACGGATACTTTGGGCAGCAGGTCCATTTGGAATTTCTCGCCGCGCCAGGCCTGGGTGATCCCTTTTTGCGTACCCTGGCCCATAATATCGGTAATCATGGCGCCGCCATAGCAGCCTAGATTTTCTAACGCGTCACGCACATCGGAAAGTTTTTCCGGTTTGATTACGGCTTTGATATGTTTCATAACGCTTTAACCCCCTTTGCAGATTCTACCGCAGTGACGTTAATATCCTTGGAAATCAGAGCGTAGGAGACCCTCTGAGTCATGAAGTCAGGATAAGCGGAGTTACCGTGTTCGCCGATATCCAGGCCGGCAATTTCTTCGCTGAGCGGAACCCGGGCGCCCAGGACGACCTTAATAATATTCCAAACGATGAAAGAAGAGATAAAGACAAACGCCCCTGCAGCGATTACACCGATAACCTGGGCAATTAAAAGGGTAGTTCCGCCGCCGAAGAAGAGTCCGTTGCCGGTAGCAGCGCCGGTGATGCCATTTTCTGCAAAGAGGCCGACCATAATCGTGCCCATTACGCCGCAGACCAGGTGAACGGAGGTGGCGCCGACCGGGTCGTCCAGCTTGGCGCGGTCGAAAGCCATGACGGAGAGTACTACGACGATACCGGCAATTGCGCCGATAATCAGGGAACTGGGAACGCTGACGAAAGCGCAGCAGGGAGTGATCGCTACCAAGCCGGCGAGCAAGCCGTTGATGGACATGCCGAGGTCGGGCTTACCGATGATAATCCAGGAAGTAGCGGTAGCAGTTAAGACGGCGACAATACCCGCGGTATTCGTGGTTATAACGATGTGGGCGACCGCGCCGGGATCCGCCAGACCCATGGTGGAGCCGGGGTTGAATCCGAACCAGCCGAGCCAGAGGATGAAACCGCCTATGGTAGCCAGAGCCATACTGTGACCGGGGATAGGATGAATTTTTCCGTCTTTGGTATATTTACCAACCCGGGGACCCAGAACAATAATGCCGGCTAATGCTGCCCATCCGCCGACGGAGTGAACTACGGTGCCGCCTGCGAAGTCCCACATGCCTAAGTCCGCCAGGAAGCCGCCGCCCCAAATCCAATGGCCCACGATGGGATAAATGATTAAGGTCAGGACAAATGAAAAGACAATAAAGGAGATGTACTTAACACGTTCCGCCACTGCTCCGGAGACGATGGTGGCGGCCGTCCCGCAGAACACCAGCTGGAAGAAGAATTTGGCCCATAGCGGAATGCCGGTCCAGCCAATTGCGGAGTACACGCCCTGATAAGCGTCTCCGATGGCGGGAGAGTTATCGGCGCCGCTTACGAAGAACAGGCCGGAAGTACCCATAAATCCGCCGCCGTCACCGAACATAATGCCCCAGCCTAAGAGCAGGAAGCCCAGCGACGATACTGCAAAGACGATAAAGTTTTTGGATAAAATGTTTACTGTGTTCTTAGATCTGGCGAAACCGCTTTCCACGCAGGCGAAGCCAAGATTCATAAAAAAGACCAAAAAACCGGCGATCAATACCCACATAGTGTCAATCATTACTTGAAAGTCCATCTTTTTTTCCTCCTTTGTTTAATAAGTTATTTAAATAAAAAAAAGACATTTTCCCCTTGCGGAAGAAAACGTCTTTGTTTCCATCATCAGCTTTTCGCCGAAATCAGAGAAAACATCATTGTAATCTCTTGACGATTGGTTATTCAATTATCTAAACTTAGTGATATTGTAGCACGTTATCCGGGTTATGCAAGGGTAAATTCTTAAGTATACAATATAACTAGGGAAAACTTAGGACGACTGTTCTTTACCTGTTTTATCGGGGCCGCTCTGTTCAGCCCCGGCTGTTTGCGCTTCTTCTTTGGTTATGATTTGCTTGCGGGAAATCAGCTTTTTGCAGGTATGGCAAAAATAACTTACGGAGCCGCAGCCGGATATTTCTTCGAGTTCATTGCGGCATTCGGGGCAATAGTAAACTGTACTCATATGCGTCACCTACTTTTTAAAAATTAACCTATAATCCTGTATTATTCAAGAATGCGGAAACACCGGGAGCGCCTGCAGGAAGAGGATATCGTCTCTTTTCGCGGCGTCGCCTTCGGCCAGGATGGCCGCTTTGGCCGCTACTTTGCCGCCGGCTTCTTTGACCAGCCGGCCCACTGCCTCAATGGATTCACCGGTGCTGATAACATCATCGATGATAGCGACTCTTTTTCCGGCGATCTCGCGGGCGTCTTTACGGTCCAGGCATAGCGTCTGCTTTTTTTGTGTGGTGATAGAAATCACTTGGTCGATCAAAGGTTCTTCCATGTAGGGTTTGACGCTTTTGCGGGCGACAATGTACTGCTTTAAGTTCAACAGACGGGAAAGCTCGAAGACAAGGGGGATGCCCTTAGCTTCGGCCGTGACCAAAAGGTCCACAGGCGGCAGCTTTGCGGCCAGCAGGGGCGCCGCCGCGCAGACCAGTTCCGTATCACCCAGGATAACAAAGCTGGCGATAGATAAATTCTCACTGATGGGGATAACCGGCAGTTCTCTTTTTAGTCCGGCTATCTCCAGCATATAAAATCTGCTCATCCCGTAATCATCCTCACAATAATACCGGCCAGCATGCCGATGAAAGGATCGGAAATGGCCGTAACGACTGCGGTAATGCTGCCGACCAGCGGATTTCCCCCTACAGCGGCAGCCATGTTGTCAGGAACCACCAGGACGGCGCCCAATACAAACAAGTAGCCGGAGGTGGAACTGATGGGGATCCAGCGGGCCAGTTTGGGCAGGAGCCCGCTTAAGAGAATGACGGCCATGATTGCCATAAAGATGATACCGGCAGTTACCGGATGTGTCCCGGTGGCTGTAACGGCAATGATGGATTCCATGGGGGCGCCGCCGAAGAGGGCGCTGACAAAATCGGCCAGGGCCGAGACCACGGTCAGCTTGTCGATATCGACGGGATGGTTGGCAATCTGTCCGGTGATAGTGCCGTAACTGATGTTAGCCCCTATCTGCAGAGTGCAGACGGCCAAAGCGGCGCGCCAGACGCCCCAATTGTTGAAGATCGGCTTGGTAAAGTTTAGTTTGCGGGCGGTTAAGACAGGGTCTAAATCCTGCAGCCCGGCATTCGTCCGGCCTTTGGTCATGAAAACATAGACAGCGGTGCCGGCCAGGATGGAAGCGGCAATCATGTAGGCCAAATCCCCATGAAAGAAGAAGACGCTGAGCGCTACAATCATAGACACGATGCCGGAAGGATAATGTTCCTTCATCAGGGTCAGGCCGGCGCGGGCCAGAATGATGCCTACCCCTGCCAGCATGCCGGACAGGATATCCTCACCGATAAAATCAAGGACGGCTCCCAGAAAACCGAAGGCGCCTAAAATGCCCATCATGATGCCGGCTAAGATAACAATGGATAACCGTTCCTTGATGTTCTTACCCAGACCGCCTACGAGGACGAGGGTTTCCGCCTGAAAAGAAATGGGGGTAACCAGGCCGAAGGCCAGCGCTCCGATGACGCCGACCACGAAGGCCAGCCCGGACGGGAACGCTGCAAAACCATAGTATAAGGCCACTAAACCAGAGGCAATGGCGTCAAATAAGGCGCCAATAATACTTAAGATATCCTGTAAATCCAACAATGGTGAACACCTCTCCTATTCTCTTTTTATAAATTAATCTATCCATAAGGGGATAAACTGTGCCGAAGCGACATGAACCAGGCCGCGGTTGGTCAGGCGTATTTCCGGGATAACTGCCAGCGCAATTTGCATATATAAGGAAAAAATGGGGTCGGTAAGCGTACTGCCCAGGGCTTTCGCTTTTTGGTTCAAGTCGGCCATGGCAGTCTGCAGTTGTTCAGGCGGGATGTCGGTCATGATACCGCCGATGGGGAGTTTGATATTGGCCAAAATTTTTCCTCCCTCGGCCAGGACGATGCCGCCATGCTGTTTTTTGAGGGTATTGACGGCCAAAGCCATATCTTCATCTGAAGCGCCCACTGCGACGATGTTTTGTGTGTCCTGGGCCACACTGCCGGCCAGAGCTCCTTTCTTCAGGCCAAAGCCTTTGACTATGGCCGTAGCGTGGGTTCCGGCGCGGCCATATCTTTCGAAGACCGCCGCTTTGAGTAAGTCACGGGAGGGGTCAATCTGCAGTTCGCCGCCCACAGCCTGCATTTCATGTATTTCCTCGGCTGTGGCTACGGTTTCGTCGATGATGGCGATAGCGCGTACTTTTACCATACCGCCGGCTGCAGGCGTTTTAATACGGAAGGCCTCTGCGGCGACTTCCTTCAGCTTCACCGTTTCCAGAACCTGCTGGGGATACGCATAGCGCGGTAGTTGGTACTTCCCGGGCGCAGGAAGGCGCCGGCCGTTAAGGTATGCAGCCTCCACCTTGAATTCATGCAGATTATTGACGAGGACCAGATCGGCGGCGCGGCCGGGCGCGATGATTCCGACCCGATGGGAAAGTCCATAGGCCCGGGCGACGTTGATGGTGCCCATCTGTACGGCGACCAGCGGGTCGACGCCTTCCTCCACTACGCAGCGCAGGGCATAGTTCATATGGCCTTTGGTGAGGATATCATGAACGGTAATGCAGCCGTCGGTGGAGAGCAGGACATTGCTGGTATCAGCCAGGGAATTGACAAAGTCGCCGGCGGAGGCGGATTCGCTCAAAGAACCCCGGCGAATAATCACCCGCATACCCAGACGGTATTTCTCCTGCATTTCCTCAACGGTCACGGATTCATGGTCGGTGAGAACCGGACCGGTCAGGGCATAGGCCTGCAGGGCACGCCCCCGCAATTCCGGGCAGTGCCCGTCCACCAGAAGGTTCTGTTCACGGGACCAGGACAGGATATGGAGGAGCTCCTGCTCTTGGGCCAGCACCCGGGAAAAGTCCATGGTTTCCGCAATGCCGTGGGCGCTGGGCAGATTGAAGGCTTTCTTCATGTCTTGGAGGGTCATATTGATAGCGGCGTCTTCCAAATCCGGCGAAGAAGGAATACAGGGGGGAACCATCAGGTAGCATTTAAGGGGTGTGGAAGCCATTTCTGCGGCAAAATGCCGGAGCCCTTCCAGGCCGGTGGCGTTCACCATGTCATGAGGATCGACCATAATACCCGTCGTGCCGAGGGGTAAGACGCACTCAGCGTACGGTACGGCCGATAAAAAAGACATCTCGATATGGGTATGGGCGTCCAGCAGTCCGGGCAGAAGATACCTGCCGCCTGCGTCCAGTTCCTGTGTGGCGGCGCCTTTTTTTGCACTGCCGCGCTCCTGAATCGCCGCGATGATACCTTCCGCAACCAGGATATCCGCTTCTTCCACCCGGCGAGTGGCCACGTTGACCAATTTAGCGTTGGTAATGGCCAGATCCGCCGGTGTTTTGCCCAGGGCCACATCCATTGCCCGCATCATCGCTTTAACATCCATCCACATCACTCCTCAATTTTTTAAGCCAGAATTTTCCTGGAAATAATATAAAGAAAAAACAAAGAAATTCCCGAAAAAAAGAACATCTTTGTCCGCACTTTATTATAGCAAAGGTCTGAAAAAAAAGAAAGCAGAGGATGGCGCCTCCGCTTAATTATCTTTGACGCCGTCCAACTGATAGACCGGAACTCCTTGGGCTTTGCCTTTGACCTTGATTTCTCCAAGGGAGGCGGCCTCCACTTTTTCTTTGACTTGTTCGTAAACAGCTTCGGAAATAAGAATTTGTCCGGGCTGAGCGTTGCTCTCCAGGCGGGCCGCCGTGTTCACCGTATCGCCAATGGCAGTGTAGTCCATACGGAAACTGGCTCCGATATTGCCGATAACCGCCGGGCCCGTGTTGACCCCGATGCCGAACTGCACGTTACGCCCAAACTTCTCCTGCAGCCTTTTCTGCAGGGGAACAGCCCCTTCCTTCATAGCCCAGGCCGCTTGGACCGCCTGAAAACAGTGATCGTCCAGATCCAGGGGCGCGTTGAAAAGGGCCATGGCCGCGTCGCCGATAAATTTATCCAGGGTCCCGCCGTACCGAAAGATGGCGTTGGCCACCAAGGTCAGATATTCATTAAGGATTTCCACCACTTCCTCCGGCGCAGCCGCCTCAGAAAGGGGGGTAAAGCCGCGGATATCTACGAACAAGACGGAAATCTCTTTGCGGGAGCCACCCAACTGCAGGGCGGCCTCACCTCCTGCCAGAAGCTTATTGACGACCTGGGGCGCCACATAGCGGGAAAAAACCCCGGTAATGCGGCGGCGTTCCAGCATCTCCGTCACATAGTTGGCGCCCAGGGCTGCGAGGTAAGCCAGGGCCAGGAAAGTAAGGGGATAGAGCAGGGAAAGGATATAGCCTTGCGCGTACAACTGCTTGGCTATAAAGAGATATGCGGCGGCCAGGCCGGCAAGCAGGGCAAGTCCCTGAAACGGGCTGAGCCGGTTAAAGCCCAGGGCGGAGGCCGCACCGAAAAAGAGAATGACCAGGAGGATCACCGGATAAGCGATACGTTCCTTATAGGTATCATGAAGAAGATTCTGCAGAATATTGGCGTGAATCTCCACTCCGTACATGGGGGTCTCGGGTTGCAGCGGGGTAAAATAATAATCGTCAATCCCCACGGTGTAGGGACCAATCAGGACGATGCGATTCCGAAAGAATTCCGGGTCTATTTCCCCGGCAATAACCTGGGAAAAGCCGACATGTTCGAAATCCCCGGGCACACCGGTATAGGCGATTTCCAGACGCTTGATAGGGTCTAAAGGAAATTGATGCAATGACCTTGGAACACGGCCGGTGGACTTGCAAAACTGTTCATAAATCCGCCAGGCAAAGCTGGGTACGGTTTCGCCCCGGTAGCCCAGGTAGAGGGCGGTCTTGCGGATGATGCCGTCCGGATCGGGAAAGGTATTGATATGGCCGGTGAGAAATTCCGGCGGATAATCGGGGAAGGGTACGACCAGATTATCCGTCTGGATAGCGCCCCGCCCGTCCGCATAGCCTTCCAGGTTGGCATAGACGGGAAGAATCACGTTCCCAGCCGCCTGGATAGACTCTACCAGAGCGGCGTCTTCCGCCGGGTCGGACGAGGGTTCGCTGAAGATCAGGTCGATACCGACGGCCGCCGGCTCCCCCTGAGCCAGAATGCGGAATAATTCGGCGTAGACATAGCGGGACCAGGGGAAGCGCCCCAAATCCGTCAGACTTTGGTCGTCGATACCGATTAGAACAATCTGAGTATCTACCGGACCGCTTTTTTGAAGAAAAGTATCCTGCAGCTTATTTTCCAGGGTCTCAAAGGTATCCAGCCAGGCTAAAAGACAAAAGGCTATCCCCAGTATAATGATAAGAAAGAATTTGCGATAAGTTTTCAGCGTGTTCACAGGCTGAGCACCAGCCCTTCCCGGGCAGCCCGGACATGGGTATACTGTCCGCGGAGGAGCTCCTCCAGCTCAGCCATTTCCTGATCGGTACGCTCGGGGTGATGATGAAAAAGGAGCAGTTGTTTGGCTCC
The DNA here is from genome assembly GCA_034003745.1 of Clostridia bacterium. Lineage (GTDB taxonomy): Bacteria > Bacillota > Peptococcia > DRI-13 > PHAD01 > JAVEYA01. Next base: position 35,555 of record JAVEYA010000001.1, on the reverse strand, counting down.
GGACGCTTCCAGTAGCTTCACGCCCTCACGCCAGGTGGAGTGGCCCCAGCCTTTATAGCGGGGATACTCGTCCTCCGTAAAATGGGCGTCATAGATAATCGCCCCGGCGCCCCGGCACAGCTCCTGAAGGGCCTGGTCCGCGCTCCCTCCGTGCTCCGTATCCGTCACGTAGCAGCAGGATTTATCCCCATACTGCACGCGGTAAGAGAGACCGCCGTCGGGGTGGTTGTTGGCAGCGCTCCGCACGGTGATTCCCTGTCCCAGGTCCAGTTCCTCCCCCGGGGCAGTCTCACGGAAACGAAAGTCAGCTCCCATTTTCTCCAGGGGAATGGGAAAGAGGGGGGCCAGTATAGCCCGTTTCAGCAACGACTCCAGGGAGGTCTCTTTTGGCCTGGCTCCGTACAGACAAAAGCGATTATCCCCTTTATAAGCGGGTTTAAAGAAGGGCAAGCCATGGATATGATCCCAATGGGTATGGGTCAGGAGAATATCCCCCTGCAGGGGTTCCTCCGTCCGGTCCAGCTTGCAGCCCAGTTCGCAGATACCTGTCCCCGCATCCAAAATTATTAATCTATCCCCAATTCGCACTTCCACGCAGGGCGTATTGCCGCCGTATTTTGTTGTCTCAGGCCCCGGCACAGGCCGGGAGCCCCGTACTCCCCAAAAGGTGACAATAAAGTCAGCTGGCATAATGGGTGATCTCCTTCTAATACGCTTTTTCTTTAATATAAAGGTCGTCCCCGAAAAAAATATCGTAGCCGTCTGGAACTTCCCCGGGCTCCACAATCCGGAGAGGTACCACAGATCCATAGTGATTATTATAAACAAGTTTAAGATAATCCCCGGCGGTAAAGAAAGCTTCCACATACGGTTCTTCGGAATCATTTACTCCCAACCCGTCTAACAACGCGCTGTTCAGGCTTTCCAGAAATTCCGCTCTTGTATCGTAGCTCCCCATAACAATGGATAGTGGGTCATGTCCGGTAGCTTCAATCAGCAGCACCCCATCGACGGCTCCAGCTATAAACTGGGCAAAATCTTCTTCGTCTTGGGGGATGGGAATGCTGCCAATCGTATAAATACCATGATCATGGTCGGTTATATTGATGGTAAGGACAGCAGGAAGGCCGTTATTAGCAAATAAAATCTTGATTTTATGAGTACCGACTCCCAAGCTGTTTAGATAGTTCTTTTTAAAAGTAATGGTCTTGGATTCCGTCGATATATCGAAATCATCAGGCTCATTAGCCTTTAAAGTATACTCACCGCATTTCATAAAATACAGCCCTGAACCATAAGACGCATAGCTTATGGTCATATCCCCGGAGAAATTCCTGATTTCATTGGTAATAGCAGCAGGCGTAATTTTATTCATAAACCCCAGCGGAGCGGCGTATTTCACTTTATAGCTCGCCCAGTGATGTTTTTGAGCCATATAGGCGATCTGCGGCACGTTATTGGCAGGTTCGATGGCAATGGCGCTGTACCGCCCGGCGTCCCCCTTGCTGTCCACAAGGGTAAGCTGCCATGCCCCATCGGTATTGGCAGCATATTTGAGGTCCTCGTTGGTGGCATCATAGTAGCTGATATGGGGCTTGCCGCCGTTGTCCAGGGCCAGGGAGGCGTATTGTCCTACATCTCCCACCGTGTCCACGATGTCGATCTGCCAATCGCCTATATTCCATTCCTCTTCAATATACTGCAGGGTAGGATTGGTGGCATACTTGAGGCCCCCATTGCTTTCGTCGTAGTAAGCTAGGTGAGGCTGCCCCTCACTATCCAGAGCCAAAGAGACGTATTGACCCACATTCCCTCCCGCTTCTGCGTCAATATCCATTAATTCTATTTGGGGTTCAGCCTCCCACGGATCGGCAATAGCAGCCAGCTTCAGGGAACCTGTTTCGCCGTCGTCATCATAGTAGGCAATCAGAACTTGCCCTTCCCCGGTAAAGGCCAGGGAGGAATACTTTCCGGCGTCGCTTTCTACTCCGGCTACATGAATAGGATTACTCCAAGTATCCGGTAAAACATCGCCGGTATCCGTATCAAATCTGAAGCGCAAATCACCCCCGGTGCCGTCATAATAGCTGATTCCCACCACACCCGAATAGTCATTGTAGTAGGGAAGCACAGCAATAGCTGAGCCCTCCACCTCCGCTTCTTCGGATCCAAAGGAATGGTAAAGCCCCCCACCTTCCTCAATCATTGAATATCCCAGACGACCGCCATCCGCACAGGAAACGTGGATGCGATTTTGCCCGTCCTCATATTGTTCTATGGTCAGCGCCCCGCGGGAAGTACCCGACTGAAAGCCCCGATCCTGCCAGGAGCTTCCATCCCAATAGCGGTATTTTATCGAACCGGCCGTATAGATAACATGGGGCATGCCGTCGCTATCTACGGCGATATCCGTTTCACCCCAGGGATACCAGTGGCTTCCGATGGAAGTAATAACGCTCTTGACCCAGCCGTTTTCCACCGCCTCCCCATCCCCATCCTCATCCTCATCCTCATCCTCGTCGTCTTCATCTTCATCCTCGTCTTCATCGTTCTGATTATCATTGCCGCCGCGGCGGTTGCCGGTTCCGTCCCCGGCGCCGCTGCCGTAGTCAATACCCGGGCTGTTGGCTTCGTCTTCTTCTTGCTGCTGTAGCTGCTGTTGACGCTGCTGTTCCTGTTGTCTGGCCTGCTCGATTTTCTGTTCCAGGTTTTGCAGCAGTTCAGGCTTAATCAGGTCCGGCTGCTGTGAACTGATTTGCTGAAGGGTTTCCAGAACAAAGAGGCTCAAAGATGTATTACCGGTCAGGGTGGTCAAATCATATTGGCCGGTACCCTCGCCGGTTTGCACAAACATCTGATTCGGCTCCAAGCGGATTTCCGTCATCTGGGTAAGAGGCGTCCCATCGGGCCCCGTGACCGTCTGCGGAATCGAGACGGTTACCACGCCTTCCAGGGTGACGATTTCGGCTTGACCGCCCCCGGACAGATTGACAAAGAACTTGGTACCTCTGACCCCCATGACGGCAGTAGAGGTTTTGATTTCATATTTAGAACCCGTAGTCAGGGGTTTTTTGACATTGATATAGACCTGCCCCGCTTTAAGATTTAAGAGGGTTTGGTCCGTATTCGTCTCTAATGATTCTATCAGCTCGCTGATCATTACTTTGGAATTGGGCGCGATGATCAGCTCTTTATCCGGGTCCAGATCAATAGCAGCCTTGCCGTCCCCTCCGGTAACCACAGTGTCTCCTTTGGTCAGGCCCATGCCCTGGAAAGCGGGGAAAAGCCGTTCCCCCCCGGCCCTGAGCACCTTGACGTCCCCTGTAACGGACACGATCTTAGCCGCTTTCAGGGTATCCGCCGCCACAAGCGGCATGGCGGGCAGAAGCAGGGACAGAATCAACGTTAATATCAACACTGTACGGATTCTTTTCATCTCACTCACTCCTAACGGGACCGCACGGAGACAGCCCGGTATTCGGGCAGCCAATCCACTGTACAGCCCATGCTCTCGGCCAGATAACGCACGCCTGTCATAGTAAAGCCGTTTTTATTCTGTAAGTTGACGTCTCCGGGGAGAAACGCCTTTTGCTTATCTTCCTGGGTTACCGTAATCGTGCCGTCTTCCGCCCAATCTACGCTCCAACCCGCTTTCTCGCAGATAGCCCGAAGGGGCAGCATGGTCCGGTCACTGAAGATGTACGGCCGGGTATTCTCATCGGTAAGCAGTTTCTCACCGTCCACCCAGATTTGAATTTCTTCCGCGGGCGGGGTGTAGTCCGGCCGGGCCTGCAAGTTATCCGGGTCTAAGGGAAGCTGCCAGATCAGGTGATTATCGCTATCGGAGATATAGAGCAGCTTATCTTTATAGACTACGCCCGCCGGGGCGGCCAGGATAGCCGTATCGAGGGAATCAGCCCGGCTGCCGTATTCACCGGTACCCGCCAGGGTAATAACTTTGTCCCCAGTGATGGCCCGGATGCGGGAATTCCAGGTGTCGGCGATGATGATAACGCCATTATCCAAGACTGTTAACCCCTTGGGGAAATTGAAGGCGGCAGCTAACGCCGGGCCGTTCCGGTAAGCGCCCCGGCAATAGCCCGTGTCTTCCAGCAGCGCGCCGTGGCTGCCGGCCACGGTGGTCACTTCTCCGGAGGATACTTTACGGATCAATTGATTGCCCGTATCGGCGATATAGAGGTCTCCCCGGCTGTCCAAGGCAAGGGCGGAAGGTTCATTAAACAAGGCGGAGGAAACGGAACCGTCCTTATAGCCGCCGTCCCCGCTTTTTCCGGCATAAGTACTGACTACACCGGCAGGCGTGATTTTCCGGATCACCTGGTTTAAAGTATCGGCGACATAGAGGTTGCCTTTGGCGTCTATGACCAGTCCGGCGGGAGAGTTGAAGCGGGCGTCTTTACCTGTTCCATCCTTATATCCGGGTTGTCCCGTTCCCGCCAAGGTAGTTACTTTTCCCCCGGCGATCTTGCGAATGGCATGATTGCCTGTGTCGGCCACATAGAGGACTCCGGACTTATCTACAGCCACAGCGCGGGGCCGGTTGAAACGGGCCTTTAGGGCCTCCCCGTCGTTGTAGCCGCCCCGGGGGAATCCATAGGCGTCACCGCCTTTATTGCCGCCGGCGACGGTGGTCATAATGCCGTTGGCTATCATCCGGACAGTGTTATTATAAGAGTCGGCTATATAAAGGTGTCCTTTGCTGTTCACGGCAAGGCCGTAGGGTACGTTCAACCCCGCCTTGTTCAGGGGACCGTCCGCGCTGCCCGGAAGTCCGCTGCCGGCGAATATATCCATAGGATTTGTTCCGGCCAGGAGCGAGAAGGGGAAGGCGCAGGCAAAAAACGCCAGAGCGGTCAGCAAAGCCAGTCTGGCGAAGATTTTACGCGCTTTAGTATTCATTGCAGGCAACACCTCGTTTACATAATCTTACATAAAATCGGAATGATAATAATAATTCTGTTTATTTTGGTAATTTCCTGCCAAAATATGTCGAAAAGGTTAGGCACAGGAAAACAAATGGTTAAATAAAAAAGCCGCAAGTAAACACTCGCGGCTTATGACAACGGAGGAATTGATTGTGCGTTACTGTATGACGGCGGCCAGGCTTCCCTCAAATATTCTGGCGGAATAGGAGCTGACGGCGGTTCCGGTGCGGTTTAAGTACTTTTTCAGACCGGCGGGACCTCTGTTGTAAGCGGTAAGGGCGTGATGGTAATCGTAACCGTAGGAATGAAGCAGCTTAGATAAGTAATAGGATCCCAGCATGATGTTATAATCCGTATTAAAAAGCAGCTCATCGGAATAGGGTATGTTCAATTCCTGTGAGAGTTCCCTCGCCGTAATGGGGCGGATCTGGCAAAGACCGTGGGCGTCGTGGGAACTGATAGCCCGGGCGTCAAAGTCGCTCTCCAGCTTGATCAGTTCAAACATAACGCCAGGGTCCAGATTATGTCTTTCACTTTCTCTGAATACTGCGGCTGTAATTTCCGGCGTGGCGCCGTATTTGCTGCTGTAGCGGTTGATTCTATCCAATTCTTGATTTAGTTCATGGGTTCGTTGCTGCCATTCCAGCAAATCCTGCTGCATAGCGGCGTTTTCCATGTAAAGGGTCAGGATGCAGAATACTGCGGCGAGGAATATGGCAGCATATGCAAATATAAGAAGGGGCACCCGTAAATTTACTGCTTTCATTCGATCACCTCATTCGATACCGGTAAAGCGGGACAAGCATGTACCAATATTTGGAAAATACAATACCGTAACGTCGTTCATTATATAGAATTAATAATATTTTGACAACGAACATTATGTAAATTTTTTTCGCGGGGTTCTCCTCAATATGATAGAATTAAAGATGAAAGCAGGTGAAGCGATGAGAAAGAAATTCGTCAAATTAATAATCAGCGCCATCTTGTTCGGAGTGCTGCTGTGTTCGATGCTGCCGGCTGTATCGGCGGCAGGGGAGACCGTCTATATTATCCCGATAACCGGGGTTGTCGACGCCGGGCAGGCTGAGTTTGTGGAACGCAGCTTCGCAGAGGCCGCAGAAATGCAGGCGGCGATGGTTATACTGGAAGTAGATACACCGGGAGGCCTGGTTGAAGCTGCGCTGGAAATCAGGAATACCATCCTGCAAAGCGAAGTCCCTACCACTGCTTTTGTTAAGGGAGGCGCCATCTCAGCCGGGTCGCTGATTACCATTGCCTGTGAGCAAATTGCTATGCGCCCGGGTGCGACGATGGGAGCGGCGGAGCCCAGAGTGGGAATGGAAAGAGCCGATGAAAAATTCGTTTCCTATTTTGCCAAGGAAATGGCTGCCACGGCCGAAGTGAACGGCAGAAGGACCGATATTGCGGAAGCCATGGTGGATGTAGATAGAGAAATAGAAGGACTGGTCGAGAAGGGCAAGCTCCTGACCCTGACTTATCGTGAAGCCCAGGAATATGGCTATGCGGATTATATTGTGAACAGCCGGGCGGAACTGCTCACTGAACTGGACTTAAGCGGCGCTGCCGTGAAGGAATTTGCGCCCTCACTGCCGGAACAATTCATGCGTCTGGTGACCAATCCTTATGTGGCGCCTATTTTACTGACAATCGGCATCGCCGGAATTGTCATTGAAGCCTTTACCATCGGTTGGGGCATTGCCGGCACCATTGGTATTTTATCTTTGGCGCTGTATTTCGGCGGCAACCTGCTGGCCGGGTTTACCGGTTGGGAAGCGGTACTCTTATTCTTGTTAGGGATGATTCTTTTAGCGGTGGAAGCCTTTATGCCCGGCTTCGGCGTGTTCGGCGCCGGCGGGATTGTCTGCATGACTGTGAGCATTGTCCTGGCCGCGCCCAGTTGGGAAACAGGAATTATCTCCTTGATTTTTGCGATTGTCGGTACGATTGTTCTCTTGATGCTGAGCTTTAAAATTCTGCGCAAGCGCAAATTATGGGACCGCCTGATCTTAAGCACAACCTATAAAAAAGAAGACGGCTATATCCCGCAGTCTCAGGATTTGAGCGGATTCGTCGGCAAGACGGGCACTGCCTATACCCCGTTGCGTCCATCCGGTACGGTGGTAATGGAAGACGGCGTACGCTTGGACGTGGTGACCGGGGGAGAATTTATCGCCCGCGGAGAAAAGGTTGTGGTGGTTGCCGTTGAAGGCATCAGGATTGTGGTAAAAACGATTGAGGGACAAAATTGCCTGGATGTTAACGCCGAGAATTCGGCGAAATGCATAGAATAAATAAAATTTTAGGAGGTTGAAATATGGCAGCATTAGTTTCATTCGTTATTATGATTGTAATCATTCTTGTCGCATTAGCCATTCTGTTTTCGTTTATTCCTGTGGGACTGTGGATTTCGGCATTGGCGGCGGGCGTCCGGGTCGGCATCTTTACTCTGGTGGGAATGCGCTTTAGAAGAGTGCCGCCCAGTTTAATCGTCACCAGCCTGATTAAATCGGATAAGGCCGGTTTGAACGTGAATATCAACCAGCTGGAAGCCCATTATCTGGCCGGCGGCAATGTGGACCGTGTCGTCAACGCCCTGATTGCCGCAGAACGGGCCAATATTCCGTTGCCCTTTGAGCGCGCCGCGGCGATTGACCTGGCCGGGCGTAATGTGCTGGAAGCAGTACAGATGAGCGTTAATCCCCGCGTTATCGAAACGCCGGTTATTGCGGCGATGGCTAAAAACGGGATTGAGGTCAGGGCCAGAGCCCGTGTGACGGTGCGAGCCAATATCGACCGCCTGGTCGGAGGCGCCGGGGAAGAGACGATAATTGCCCGCGTCGGGGAAGGGATCGTCACCACCGTCGGAAGTTCTGAAACCCATAAGGAAGTGTTGGAGAATCCCGATAAGATTTCGCATACTGTCCTGAACAAAGGGCTGGATGCCGGAACCGCCTTTGAAATTCTTTCCATTGATATAGCCGACGTTGATGTAGGGCGTAACATCGGAGCGCAGTTGCAGACCGACCAGGCCGAAGCCGACAAGCGCATCGCCCAGGCCAAGGCCGAAGAGCGCAGGGCGCTGGCGGTGGCCCGGGAGCAGGAAATGAGAGCTTCCGTCCAGGAGCAGCGGGCCAAGGTCGTCGAAGCGGAAGCCGAAGTGCCCAAAGCGATGGCGCAGGCTTTACGGGAAGGCAAGCTCGGTGTCATGGACTACTATAACATGCAAAATGTTATCGCTGATACCTCGATGCGGGAATCTATTGCCAAGCCGGGTCAATCCCAGGGCGGAAGCGTAATCCCGGATAAAAAATAAAGCTTGATTTGAGAGAAAGGGGGGAGGCCCCTTTGGAAGATATTCTGGGCGTCATAATTTTTATTGTTTTTATAGCTTTACGCGCTATGAGCGACCGGAAAAAAGGCATGAAAAAGGAACCGGATCAAAAGAACGCGCAGCAGCCTGAACCGGGGAGAACTACTACCCGTCCGCTTGCCCCGCCCCGGGCGCAAAAACCAGTCCGTCCGGCCGCGGCTCCCGTCAAAAAAGCACCGGAAAAAGCTATGCCGGCGCGAAAAGCTCCGGAACCGGTTGGGGCTTCCGGCGGCAAAAAGCCTACTCCTTCGTTGCAGCCGGCGACGCTCGGCGAAGGGATGAGCATGTACGACAGGCAACCCCGGTACGAAGGTTTGAGCGATTACGATCGTTTGCATCCGCTGGAAGGCGTCAGCGAGTACGATTCTCTGCCTATTATGGAAGGAGCGGATCCCTGTCATGCCCCTGCGGAGATAGGGCCGGTGCTGATGATAGATATGCCGGAGCCGGAAGCACTTCCCCTATTTGCCGGTCAGGAGGACCTTAGAAGAGCGGTTATCTGGAGCGAAATCCTGCAGAAACCCCGCTTCAAAAATAAATACCCCGGATATAGAAAGATATCTTAACTGGAGAGACTGCCGGTTTAAAGATTCTTCGCTGTACTCAACAATGACACAGATAACTTAATCGATATGGATGAAACCCTGCCGTCTTCAGATGGCAGGGTTTCGTTCTGTTTAGCTTCCCGTATGCATAGAATAGTTAGGAACGGGGGTATGCGTATGGTTAGTCCGCAGGACCATAAAAAACTGCAGCACATTGCCGGCTTTCTGGAAATCCCCTCGGATATCCTGTATGATTTGCCCAAAATCACCCTGATCGGCAATCTCCAGCTATATATTGAAAATCACCGGGGAATTATCGCCTATGCCCCGGAAGCGATTCGTATTGCCGCGAGTACCGGAGAAGTGGAGATACTTGGGCGGGAACTGATTATACGCAGCATATCAAGAGAAGAGATTTATCTGGATGGACAGATTAACGGCATCCGGTATCATCAGTAGCCGGCAGGAGGGCGGATAGGACGATGCGTTGGGATAGAGCAGTCACAGGTTATCTGGTAATAACCATGTGGGGGCGTGAACCGGAAAGAGTCATCAATATGGCTTTGAGCCGCGGTATTTATCTTTGGGATATCCGGCGGAATGAAGCGGGAAAATTTACGTTCAAGGCGCGTTTGGGAGGGTATAAAGCTTTAAGCCGGCTAGTCAGACGCTGCGGCTGCCGTATGAAGATAACCCAAAAAAAGGGCGCTCCATTTTTATTCATGCGGCTCGGTCAAAGGAAGATGTTGGTGGCTGGGCTCTTATTATTTTGCGTAACTTTATATCTTCTGAGTTCGTTTATCTGGTTTATCGAAATATCCGGCAACGAAAAAGTTAAAACCGAGGAGATCACGCATTTTCTGGCAATGCACGGCGTCAAGGTAGGCGCGCCGAAAAGCGGCTTCATGAAAGATAAGGTCACGGAACAGATGCTGGCCGAAATACCCCGTCTGGCCTGGGCCGGAATCCAGGTCCGGGGAAGCGGCGTTATCATCGAAGTATCCGAAAAAGCCTTGGTCCCAGCCGAATTGGAGAGCGAAGCAGCCGACCTGGTCGCAGCGCAGGACGGCCGGATTGAGGAATTGCTGGTCATGAAAGGGGTTCCATTGGTATGGGAAGGAGACCTGGTACAAAAAGGCCAGGTGCTGGTCGCAGGAAAAACGATGGATATCCAGGCGCGGGCTTTGGTGCGGGCCCGTGTGGAGCGCCGTGTCATCGGTCAATGCCCCATCCGGGAAGAAATTGACCGCGACACGGGCAAAAAAGCGGAAATTACAATATGCCGTTTTAAAGGCTGGGATATCGTTATACAAGGGCCGAGGCTTGCGCCGTACGAGCATTACCGTACGGTCAGCCGCAGTCAGAAGCTTTTACCAGGCAGGATTCCGGACGGTCTTGTCGAAATAATTAATGTTACCTATATTGAGCAAGAACGGAAAATCCATGAATGGGGCTTAGAAGGCGCTTATCTGGAAGCAGTAAGCCGGGCCAGGACAGAGGCTATGGAATCGCTTCCGCAGGATTGCCGGATTTTAACGGAAAGGCATGAACCCCTTCCGGCGGAAAAAGCCGATTTGATTCAAACGGGGTACTTTTTGGAAACAGTTGAAGATATCGGCGCGTACGGATATAATTAATAGTTAACAAATAACTTGAGTTTGGAGGCTTGACTACTTGGCAGCCATTACGGAAGAACATCTTCATTTGGATAATCACGAAGCGGCGGCTTTATTCGGTTTACGGGATGCAAACCTAAGGTTTTTGGCGGATAATTTGGGCGCCAAACTGGTGGCGCGGGGCGGCGAGATTCATCTTTCCGGCAGCGCCGAAGAGGTAGATCTGGCTAAAGAAGTAATTTTGCATTTGGTGGACATGATCAGGACAGGCAGCGTACTTTCGATTCCGGATATCAATTATTGTCTCCAGACCGTGATGAAAGGCAAGGGAAAACATTTGTCCGAGACCCTGCATGAAGTGATTCAGGTGACTTCCCGGGGCAAACAGATTAAGCCTAAAACAATCGGTCAATCCCAGTATATCCAAGCGGTCAAGGCCAACGATATCGTTTTTTGCATCGGACCGGCCGGAACAGGCAAAACCTATCTGGCTGTGATTATGGCGGTAACCGCCTTGAAGAACAAGGAAGTCAACAGGATTATCCTGACCCGGCCTGCGGTGGAAGCGGGAGAAAAGCTGGGTTTTCTGCCCGGCGATCTGCAGGAAAAAGTTAATCCTTACCTGCGCCCTTTGTATGACGGGTTGTATGATGTTCTGGGCATCGACACGGCCCAGCGTTATGTGGATAAATCCATTATTGAAATTGCGCCGTTGGCCTACATGCGGGGCCGCACACTGGATGATTCTTTTATTATTCTGGACGAGGCGCAAAACACAACGCCCGAACAGATGAAAATGTTTCTGACCAGAATAGGCTTTGGCTCCAAAGCCGTAATCACAGGGGATGTAACACAGGTGGACCTGCCCAAGAACGCTAATTCCGGGCTGGTTGTCGTGCAAAATATTTTAAAAGGCATCAAGGGCATCAGTTTCCAGTACCTTACCCAGGCCGACGTGGTCAGGCACCCCGTCGTCCAAAAAATCATTCATGCCTATGAGGAATATCAGCGCGCCCAGGAAGCGCGTGAACCGGATGAGAAGAAGGTATCGGAAGCAGCGGTTGAACAGCAGGTTGTCAATTAAGAACCTGCCGGAAGGGGGGAATTGTTATTTCCATCAAAAGCGAGAAACCGGCCAAGTTTTTATCTAAATCCGGCGGTTTGTTTCATAAGAAAATCAAGTTTTTCTTATTGGTTCTACTATTCTATCTGGGCGTAATTGCGATATTCGCTTTTCATTACTTACCGGCCGAATATCCTGTCCGGGCGGGACAAGTCTCTCCCAGCACGATTCGGGCGTCGCAGGATTTCACCTTCGAAGACGCCGAGCAAACCCAGTTAAGAAGAGAACAGGCGGCCAATAATGTGGGTGAGGTCTATGTCCTTGACCGCGTCGTCCTGCTGAATATGGAACAAGACATAGAAGAGGCTTTTGATGAATATTACACTACAGTAAGACGCCAGGACCTTAATACCAACGAAAAACTTAAACTCTTACAAAGCGAATACCGTCTCTCCGGGGTGGCGGCGAATGTCCTGGTGTCCATGGAGTCGGACACGATGCGTGCCTTGACGGCCGAAGCCGTAAACCTGCTTCGGACAAACTGGCAGATGGGTGTACGCGATTTTGAAATTAACGAGAAAAAAGAGAAAATCCTCAATCAGATTGAACTGTTAAACTATAATCAACCGTACCGTGATTTGATTAAGGCAGTTTTCAATAAAATAACGCTCTACCCCAACTACAGTTACGACGAGGAAGCCACCGGAAAAGCCAAAGAAGAAGCTGCGGCCGCCGAGGGTCCTGTGCTGATTACGATTCATAAGGGACAAAGGATTGTCAGTGAGGGTGAGGTAGTCACTCAGGACCAGATAGAAATTCTGCAGTATCTGGGGTATCAGAAAGCCTCGCCTTTTGCCGCCCTGGGCGGTGTGTCCGTCTTTTTGCTCTTGGTGTTGGTGCTGTCGATATTTTTCCTGAAATATTTCAGCCAGGATATTTACCGTGAAGAGAAGAAACTGTTTATCTTATGCTTAACGGTGTTTGTTATTATCCTGCTGGCCAAGCTGATTCTGTCCGTGAATATTAGCGACCGGGTGGAGATTGCCAATTTGGCGGGACTCCTGGTACCTGTGGCGGCGGGGTCAATGCTGATTACAATCTTGTTGGATACCCGGATCGCCGTTTTTGTAACGGTAGTTCTGGCCATTTTTGTCGGCATATTTTCCGACAATCAGTTATATCATGCGGTCCACGCTTTTGTCGGCGGCCTGGTGGGGATTTATTCCGTCTCCAAGTTTACGCAGCGCCTGGATTGGGTGCGGGCCGGCCTGTTTATCGCCGCGGCGAATCTCGTCTCTATTTTTGCGCTGGGTTTAATGAACAATTATACCATTAATGTAATTTTAATCGGGATGGGTTTAGGCGTACTCAACGGTTTCTTTTCCGCGATCTTCGCTTACGGCAGTCTGCCCTTTTTCGAGCAGGCCTTTAAAATTACCACCAGTGTCCGTCTGATGGAACTGGCCAATCCGAACCAGCCGCTCTTAAAAAGGCTGCTCTTGGAGGCGCCGGGTACGTATCACCACAGCATTCTGGTAGGTAATCTGGCCGAAGCCGCGGCTGATGCGGTCGGAGCAGATTCTATGCTGGTCCGGGTCGGCGCCTATTACCATGATATCGGCAAACTGAAACGCCCCTATTTCTTCATTGAAAACCAATTGGGCGGAGAAAATCCGCATTCCAAACTGACCCCGGCCTTAAGCACATTGATTATTACTTCCCACGTCAAGGATGGACTGAGCTTAGCGCAGGAGTCGGGTATCCCGCCGGAGATCAATGATTTTATCGCCCAGCATCACGGTACCAGCCTGGTTACCTACTTCTATCATAAAGCGCTGGAATTGGGGAATCATGATAGTATTAAAGAAAACGATTTTCGCTATGACGCGCCTAAACCGCAATCGAAGGAAGCCGCCATTATCATGCTGGCGGATAACGTAGAGGCGGCTGTGCGTTCGATGAATACGGCTACGCCGGGGAAAATAGAAGGATTGGTCCGCCGGATTATCAAAGAAAGGCTGCAGGATGGTCAGCTTGATGAGTCTGCGCTGACTTTCAAGGACCTGGATTTGATCGCCCAGGCTTTTACCAGAATCTTAAGCGGCATTTTCCACACCCGTATCGAGTATCCGGAGAATGTACTGGAGAAGTTGGAGGAAGGAGAAATCCCTCATGCGGATACTGATCGGAAACCGGCAGAAGCAGAGTCTGACCGGGAGGATTGAGGATATACTATATAGGATAGGGGTTAAGGCGACGGAAATTTTTGCTCTCCCGGAAAATACCGAAGTCAGCGTGACCTTTGTCGACGATCCCCAAATTCAGTCGTTGAACTGCGATTACCGCGGTTTGGATTGCCCTACCGATGTTTTATCCTTTGCCTTTGATGAGGCGGAGGTGGTTCCTTTGCTATCGCCGGATGGAGAACCGCATCTCCTGGGCGATATCATCATATCCCTGGAACGGGCCGCTGCCCAAGCCCAGGAATATGGGCACGACTTAGACCGGGAAGTGGGTTTTCTGGCGGTACACGGCCTGTTGCATCTGTTGGGTTTCGATCATCATGAAGAAGAAGAGACCGTGCAAATGCGGCGTTTTGAGGAGAAAATACTGACGGAGATTGATTTGTCTCGTAACTGATACCACCTGCAGGAGGGAAAAGTTTTGTCAATTGCGCATACTTCCCTTTTATTTTTATTGTTCTGTCTGCTGATACTGTCCGCCTTTTTTTCCGCAACAGAGACAGCTTTCTTTGCGGCCAATAAAATAAAAATCCGGCACCTGGCCGAAGAAGGCGATAAGCGCGCCGTAGCGGTGCGGCGTATGTTGGAACAGCCCGGAAGTTTGATTTCCACCATATTGGTTGGCAACAACATTGTCAATATTGGGGCAACCGCACTGGCCACCTCTTTGGCCATTAGCATCTTCGAAGAAAACGGACCCGGAATTGCCACGATAGTAATGACCATACTCGTCTTGGTCTTTGGCGAAATCACCCCAAAGACGCTGACGGCCAGGAAGCCGGAGAAGATTGCCCTGAATGTCAGCGGGTATATCCGTGTTGTGCAGATCCTCCTGAATCCCCTGGTGCGTATTCTTAACCTGATTACCGGCATGTTGGTCAGACTGTTGGGCGGGAAGAATGAGCAGGAGCAGCAGGTAACTGAAGAAGAAATCCGGATGCTCGTTAACGTCGGACAGGAAGAAGGACTTCTGGATGAGGACGAGCGGGAAATGATCGACAGTATCTTTGAATTTGATGATACGCTGGTACGCGAGGTGATGGTGCCGCGTATCGATATTTTCGCGGTGAATGCCGAAGGGACCCTGGATGAAGTCATCGAGATTGCGGTGGTGATCGGACACTCCCGGATCCCGGTATATGAAGGAACGGTCGATAATATTGTCGGCGTGATTTATGCCAAGGACCTCCTGCAGCCGCTGGCCAGGCCGGAGGAAAAGAGGCCTTCCATCAAGGCTTTGATGCGGCAGGCCCATTATGTTCCGGAAAGTAAAAAAGTCCGGGATTTATTTGAGGAACTGCGCAAAGAGAAGGTGCATATGGCGATTGTTTTGGATGAATACGGCGGCACCGCCGGCTTGGTCACGATTGAAGACCTGATCGAGGAAATCGTCGGAGATATTCAGGATGAATTTGATAAGGAAGAGAATCTGATTGAGATATTGGAGGACGGTTCCTTACGGGTCAGCGCCCGCACCTCCATCTATGATATCAATGAGCAGTTGGAACTGGATTTGCCGGACGAAGAATTCGATACCATCAGCGGGCTGGTCTTTCATCACCTGGGGAAACTCCCGCAGGAGGGGCAGGAACTGGACATCGATAATCTGCATGTGGTCGTGGAAAAAGTAACCGGAAGGAGAATCGGCAAGCTCCATATCTGGAGAACGGAATAACACTATGATCAATAGAAATGACACGTCCAAAGGAGGATGGGGGATGCGGCGCAAATATTATATCGCGCTCTTAGCGGCGCTGGCCGTGAGCATCATGATCGGCTCGACAGCCTTTGTGCTTCTCCGTCCTTATTTTCAAAAGAATATAAACTTTAATATCGTTAAGCCCCCGGAAGTTATAGAAGAACCAGCCGAGAAAGTTATTCCCTTCCCCGGCTGGCGGGATAAAGACAGACAACGCGCCCTGGCCGTGGTCATTGATAATGCTGCGGCCGCCCGGCCGCAGTCCGGACTGGAATTGGCCGATGTGGTTATCGAAATGCCGGTGGAGGGCGGGATGACCAGACTGTTGGCGATTATCAGCGGCGAGGACCTGGAGCTATTGGGTCCTATCCGTAGTGCCCGCAGCTATTTTGTGGATTTAGCCAAAGAATACAAGGCTATTCTGGTGCACGCGGGTGGTTCCATGGATGCTCTGGACGCCATTAAGACGGAAAAATTGAATAATCTGGATGAGATTAACGGCGGCAGCAACGTGGCCACCGCTTTCTGGCGGGTGACGGAACGGGCTAAGCCCCATAATCTTTACTCCAGTTCCGACAGCCTTAGAAAGGCGGCTGTAAATAAGCAGTATAATTTGACTACGCCCCCCACCCAGCTGCCCTATTTGTTGGAGGGGGAGGAGAGCGAGGGGGAGATAGTCAGTGATATTACCATTTTTTATCCGAACCGCCTCAGCCTGATTCGCTATCAGTTCAATAAAGAAAAACTCTATTTCGAAAGATTTATGGGCGAAGAGCCGCACATGACGGCTAAGAATGAACAGCTTAAGGCCGCCAATATCATTATCCAATTTGTCTCTTATCAGTATCTGGACGGCGAAGGCCGGCTGCGTCTGATTATGCACGGTAAAGGCAAAGCGCTGATTTTCCGGGAAGGCAAATTCATCAATGGGTTATGGGAAAAACAGCCGGGCCAGTTCACCAAATATACGGACTCCAAGGGTAAAACCCTTTCTTTTGTGGAGGGGCCGACCTGGATTGAGGTCGTTCCCAACGGGACCCGGATTGAATATTGAGGTGAAGGAAATGACGTATGAGAAGCTGATTGAAGCTGCCATTACCGCCAGGGAGAAAGCATATGCGCCTTATTCCGGCTTTAAGGTGGGGGCGGCGCTCTTAGCCGAAGACGGGCAGGTTTATACCGGCTGCAACGTGGAGAACGCTTCATACAGTCATACTATCTGCGCTGAACGGGCCGCAGTTTTCAATGCTGTGAGCGCCGGGGCCAGGAACTTTAAGGCGATTGCCATCGTCAGTGAAGGAGAGATTCCTGCTTCGCCGTGCGGCGGCTGCCGCCAGGTACTGGCTGAGTTTTCTCCCGGAATGCGTGTCCTGATGGCCAATACCAAGGGTCAGGTGGTGGCTTCGACAGTCCGGGAATTATTGCCGCTGCATTTTGATGCAAATTTCCTCAAGGGAGGACCAAACGCTTGACGAAAGAAAAAGAATTCCGTTCCGGGTTCGCGGCGCTGGTGGGTAGGCCCAACGCCGGAAAATCCACGCTTTTAAATTATATGACCGGCGCTAAGATTGCCATAACCTCCGATAAGCCCCAGACGACCAGAAATAGAATTGCCGGGATCATCAACGGAACGGATTACCAGCTTGTCCTGTTGGACACGCCGGGTATCCATAAGCCCAAGGACAAACTCGGCGACAGCATGGTAAGGCTCGCTCTGAATACGCTGAATGAAACGGATGTCGTCTTTTACCTGGTGGACGTTACGGCGCCATTTGGCTCAGGGGACGCCTATCTTGCGGAAAAACTGCAAACAGTGGAGACACCGGTTTTTTTGCTTTTAAATAAGGTAGACTTGCTGGAAAAAGAAAAGCTGCTGCCGCTGATGGACTTTTACCGGAACATGCGTGAATGGCAGGAGATCATCCCGCTCTCCGCTTTAAAAGGCGATAATGTACCGGCTTTATTGCAGGCTGCTCTCAAATATCTGACGCCGGGTCCGCGTTATTATCCGGAGGATACGCTCACCGACCAGCCGGAGAGCGTCCTCTTGGCTGAAATAGTCAGGGAAAAGGTGATCGAGGCAACCCGTGATGAGGTGCCTCATGCCGTCGCGGTAACAATAGAGCAGTTAGAGCGCCGCAGTGAGCAACTGCTGTACATTGCAGCCAGCATCTATGTGGAAAGAGATTCGCAAAAAGGCATCATCATCGGCAAAAACGGAGAAAGGCTGAAAGCAATCGGCTCGAGAGCGCGGGTCGATATCGAGCGGCTCCTGGGCAGCAAAACTTATCTGGAGTTATTTGTCAGGGTAAAAAGCGACTGGCGCAACAAGGATGCTGTCCTGCGTGAGCTGGGGTACAGGGAATAAGGAGTGTTGAGCATGCCCAAGAGGGAAATATTGCAGAAAACGGCTGCCTATATCATTTGTATTGTGCTTTTGGCAGCCGGTTATTTTTATAGCGAGAATCTTCAGTACAGCGGAAACATGGAAACGGAAGTTTTGACCAAGGGAAAAGTGCTAAGCGTCCGGGAAATGGACATTCCGGAAGAAGAAAGGTTTGTCCCTGAGGAAAAGCAGTATGAGGTGCAGGTTGAAATCAGCAAAGGCGAGTTCAGGGGGCGTCAGGTCACCTGTATTCATTATGAAGGCAGTAATCCGGCCTATGATTTTTCCGTTTTTACGGGGGATGAGGTTGTGCTCAGCCTGGAAGTGGAGGATTTTGTCCTGAAGGAAGCCTATATTTCCAGCCCTTCCCGGGAAATATACTTGTATGTCCTGATCGTTGCATTTGCCTTATGCATTATCCTGATTGGGCACAGGCAAGGTGTAAAAACGTTGCTGTCTTTGATTTTTACAGGGTGGGCAGTGATCACAATACTATTACCTGCCATTTTGGCGGGTAAAAATCCCATTGTTGTCTCGGTTATAGTCAGTGCGCTGATTACGATTATTACCCATATGCTGATTTCCGGCTTCACCAAAAAATCCCTGGCAGCCATTTCCGGAACCATCATTGGGGTCGTATTGGGCGGGCTTTTGGCCAAGTACATGATTTATCTGACCCGCGTAAACGGACTCGGCTCGGAAGAAGGACGGCTCTTTTTCTTTACCTATGCGGAAGGGAAGCTTGATTTTACAGGAATTCTTTTTGCCGGTATCGTTATCGGTTCCTTGGGCGCGGTCATGGACGTAGCCATGTCCATTTCTTCTGCGCTCAGTGAAATCCATTGTGTTAAACCGGAGCTGACTTTTGGGCAATTATTCAGAAGCGGATTGAATATCGGACGGGATATCATCGGCACGATGTCCAATACCTTGATTCTGGCTTATACAGGCGGCTCGCTTTCCCTGATGCTGCTCTTGATGGCAAATAATATTCCCTATCTTAAATATATTAATTTGGATACGATAGCGAGCGAGGTAATCCGTGCTTTTTCCGGCAGTATCGGACTTTTTTTGGCTGTGCCGGCGACGGCCCTTCTCAGCGCGGCTTTATGCCGCTTTCCGGAACGGAAAGCAGGCAGAGGCGGCAGGATTTTTCAAGAAAGGTAGTTTTAATGAACGCTGAAGACATTTGACTAAAAGTTTTAAGATATTTTAAATATGTAGAAAAATATTTAAGTAAAATCGAAAAAATAGATAATATATTATTAAAAATACGGCAGCGCTTCTGTAACAGCGCCGATAAAAAAAGACCCGGACTTCTTGACACTGTAAATATAAGTCTGGTAGAGTAAACCTGTGTTATTAAGCTTTTTATGAAGATATGCCGGAGGTGGTTTTTGTGGATGCATACCCCCCTAGTAGTCATACGTTCAAACTTCAGGAAGAAAAATAGCAGCGGGGGGCATAATTCCGGAACGCCACTTTTTTTATGCTTCCCGTAAAAG
The DNA here is from genome assembly GCA_034003745.1 of Clostridia bacterium. GTDB lineage: Bacteria > Bacillota > Peptococcia > DRI-13 > PHAD01 > JAVEYA01. Next base: position 16,158 of record JAVEYA010000001.1, on the reverse strand, counting down.
GAGGAAGCATGCGTGATGCACACTGAAGACAAAGAGTTGCTCCGGCGCCTGGATGATTTCGTAGCGCAAAGAGCCGCTCAGCAGGTAAAGGAAGAACTGGCTGCCCTGCAGCCGGCTGATATCGCCGAGCTGTTGGAAGAGTACGAGACCGAAGAACAGCATTGGCTGGTTACTTTATTGGATAATGAAACAGCCGCGCTGGTTATCAATGAACTTGACCCGGAGTTGGGCAGCGAGTTGTTGGCTTTACTGAACGAAGAGCGCGCCTTGGAAATACTCGAAGAGATGCCGCTGGATGACGCGGCCGATTTGCTCTCCGAGATGCCTGACCGGGAACAGAACCGGTATCTGGACCTGATGGAAAGCGGCGATCAGGAAGACGTCCGCGAATTGATGCGGTATCCCGAGGATACGGCCGGCGGCTTGATGACGTATGAGTATGTCGCCATTCGGGAAGACATCACTGCGGGCAAGGCCATAGAAGTGCTCCGGGAGACGGCGCCGGACGCGGAGACTGTTTATTATGTTTATGTCATTAATGTGGAGAATCAGCTGGTGGGCGTTATTTCGCTGCGCGAGCTGATTATTGCCGCGCCTGAATCCCTGATTCATGAGATTATGCGCCGCAATGTGGTCAGCGTACCGGTGGATATGGACCAGGAAGAAGTCGCCCGCATTGTTGCCAAATATAACTTTTTGGCTGTACCGGTAGTCGACCGCGAAAAATCCCTGCAGGGAATTATTACGGTTGACGACGTTATCGACGTTATCCATGAAGAGGCCTCCGAGGATATCTACCGTTTGGCCGGCGCCGCCGGCGAAGCGGGTGAGGAGGAAGAGGAATTTTTTGAGCGGTTCAGGTCCTCTTTGAAAGCAAGATTACCCTGGCTCTTTATCACTATGCTGGGGGGACTGGTTTCAGGGCAAATTCTGAGCCGCTTTTCCGGTCAAATCAGCGCGGTGGTTGCACTGGCCTTTTTCATTCCTTTGCTGACCGGCATGGGCGGCAATGTGGGCACCCAATCCTCTACGGTGACTGTGCGCGGAATCGCCACCGGGCAAATCAAGAATGAGGATATCGTCAGAGTTATACTGCGTGAAGCGCTGACCGGTCTGGCCATCGGGGCTATTCTGGGACTCATTGTGGGCGGGGTTGCTTCGTGGTGGCAGCATAAGCCGATGCTGGGCCTGGTGGTCGGTTTGGCCATGATGGGCAATATGCTGACGGCGGCGACGATGGGTACCCTGGTCCCGCTTTTATTCCGCCGCATCGGTATTGACCCGGCGGTGGCTTCGGCTCCCTTTATCTCTACCGCGATTGATATCACGGGGCTGGTGATTTATTCCGCCCTGGCCACCGTTTTGATCGCATATCTGATATAAGGCGAGGGTGCTGTAATGGGTTATACGAATCAGGAGCTGGCTCAGCGCATCGATCATACCCTTTTAAAGCCTGAGGCTACTGCAGAGATGATCATAAAACTTTGCGCTGAAGCACGCCAATATGGCTTCAAGGCAGTATGCGTTCAACCCTGTTATGTAGAATTATGCGGACAGGAATTAGCGGGGTCAGGTGTTCTGACTGCGACGGTAATCGGCTTTCCCTTGGGAGCTAATCTGATAGAGACTAAAGTTTTTGAAGCGGAAAAAGCCTTTGCCCAAGGCGCGGCGGAAGTAGATATGGTCATGAACATCGGCGCCTTAAAAGACAAGAATACGGAATATCTCCTACGGGAAATCGGATCTGTAACGGTGGTTTCGCGAAAGTTTCCCGGAACCGCGTTCAAAGTGATTATTGAAACAGCGTTATTGACAGATGAGGAAAAAGTTCTGGCTTGCGAACTGGTTGTAAAAGCCGGAGCGGACTATGTGAAAACGTCCACCGGCCTGGGCGGCGGCGGAGCGACAGTGCAAGACATCCGGCTGCTGGCGGCGGCGTTAAAAGGACGGGCCAAAATTAAAGCCTCCGGCGGCATCAGGACACGGGAGACAGCGGAAGAACTCCTTCAAGCCGGAGCAGATAGACTTGGAGCCAGCAGCGGAGTTGCGATCGTAACAAAAAAGGCCGAATAGGCCTTTTTTTGGTAAGGCTCAAAAGTTGTGTTTTTAGCTGATACAGTTATAATAGAAGACGAAAGCTTTCTTCGTGAAAGGATATGATGCCAAAATGAATAAAAACAAATTTTTTTGGAGCTATTTTAGCTCCACCGGCAGAATCGGCGCCTATCTTTTATTCAAGAATCTGATCGGGGAAACAGATGATTATGCCGGAAAGCTGCGCTTTAAGCGTAAATTGGGGTGAAGACAAGTTGGCGCTCTACCGTACGGAAGCTTTGATTTTACGCAGTAGAAAATACCTGGAGGCAGACAGCCTCCTTACTCTTTTAACCCGGGAAAAAGGAAAAGTACCCGCTATTGCCAAAGGGGCGCGCAAACCCCAGAGTAAATTAAGGGGAGGCGTGCAGCCCTTTACGCAAAATGATATGCTGCTTTCCGCCGGACGCAATCTGGATGTGGTGACCCAAAGCCAGAGTCTGGAGGCCTTTACGCCGCTGCAGGATGATATCCGGGCGATGACGGCGGCCGCTTACTGGAGCGAGCTCCTGGAAGCGTTGACAGTAGAGGGGGAAGCGGATACGGATGTCTTCAACCTGGCGCTGGCGGGATTTCATATCTTGTGCCTGTCTCCGTCGGATTTGACCGTCCGGGCTATGGAAATTAAACTGTTGACGCTCCTTGGATATGCGCCGTGCCTGGACAGGTGCGTGGTCTGCGGCCGCGATCTAAGCGATCAGCAACCCTTTTTTTCGGCGAGACAAGGAGGAGTCTTGTGCCCAGCCTGTTCGCAGGTGCAAAGCCCTTATCCGCCGGGCGTTTTTTCCCAGGAGGCCTTGTTGGTCTGGCAGCAATTAGCCAAAATGGACTTAACCAAAACCGCGAGAATCAAGGTTACCCTGCGCGGTTCGAGCATATTGGAAGAATCCATCGGGGAGGTCTTGCTGGAACAGCTGGAGCGCCCGCTGAAATCACGGGCGATCATGAAAATGATAATGAATGAGTGACGAATCGGCAAAAGGGATATATTATAGTAAGTAAGAGCAGTAAGGATATGGAGGTGTAAGCCGTGGATGAATTGAAAAAAATCGACGCCATCAGAGAGCGGATGAATGTTTCTTATCAGCAGGCCAAAGAGGCTTTGGACCGTAATAACGGCGATGTAGTGCAGACCCTGATCGAAATGGAAAATGAGAAAAGCAGGAAAAAGGATAACAAGCTGGAGGAAAAGACCCAGCAACTGTATGAATACATGAAAGAGCTGGTGAAGAAGGGCAATGTGACCAAAGTACGGCTGAAAAAAGAAGATAAGGTCGTCTTTGAACTGTCCGCAACCGTAAGTGTTCTCGGTATCGGCGGCGCGATTATGATTCCGCCGCTGGCGCTGATTGGCGTGGTGGGAACGGTAGCCGCCCTGATTAATAATTACAGGCTGGAAATCGTCTATGATGACGGCAAAGTGGAAGAGCACGGTTTGGACTTCCTGGGAAAAGAGGATGAACCGCCCGAACATTGATGATAATTGACGGCCTTTTTCCGGTTGACAAGTCCCTGTGAGGCAGGTTAAATTATGTATGAAAGTATTACAAGGGTGTTAAGACAATGAAGGGGAGAGTCTCTTTTGAGTCCTGAACAAAGCGAGCCGGGGACGGTGGAAGCCCGGCCGGGAGGAAGAGCTGTGGCGCCCCGGAGTCTGACAATTAAATATTAAAGCGGGCGGCCGGCAGAGGATGAGCCGGCGGCCAAGCAGGGTGGAACCGCGGGATTATAATCCCGTCCCTGCAGCATATGCTGCATGTGGACGGGATTATATATTTTAATAAAGGAGAGAGATATATGAATTTCCAGGAAATTATCCTAACATTGAACAAATTCTGGGGGAAGAGGGGCTGCATCATTACGCAGCCGTACGATCTGGAGAAGGGCGCCGGCACGATGAACCCGGCCACCTTTCTGCGGGCACTGGGCCCGGAGCCGTGGAATGTCGCCTATGTGGAGCCGTCCCGCCGTCCCACGGACGGACGCTACGGCGAAAACCCCAACCGTTTGCAGCACTATTATCAATACCAGGTCATCTTAAAGCCGTCCCCCGACAATATCCAGGAAATCTACCTGGAAAGCCTGAAAGCATTAGGGATAGATCTTTTGCAGCATGATATCAGATTTGTGGAGGATAATTGGGAGTCCCCCACTTTAGGCGCATGGGGGCTGGGCTGGGAAGTCTGGCTGGACGGGATGGAAGTGACCCAGTTCACCTATTTCCAGCAGTGTGGGGGACTAGACTGCCGGCCTGTTTCCGGCGAGATCACCTACGGCCTGGAAAGAATCGCTATGTTCATTCAGGAGAAGGAGAGCGTTTATGATATTGCGTGGGTGGAAGGCATCAGCTATGGCGACGTCCACCACCAGGGAGAAGTGGATTATTCCCACTACAATTTTACGGTAGCCGATACAGCGATGCTGTTCAAGCATTTCGACGACTATGAAAAAGAGGCTTTGCGCGTGATTGAACTGGGTTTGGTGCAGCCGGCTTACGATTATGTCTTAAAATGCTCGCACACCTTTAACCTGCTGGACGCCCGGGGCGCCATCAGCGTGACGGAACGGACCGGCTATATTACCAGAGTCAGAAATATGGCCCGGTCCTGCGCGCAAGGATACATAAAGCAGCGCGAAAACTTAGGTTTTCCGCTTCTGAAGGATAAGGCAAAGCGTGCGGAGCTTGGCTTAGACAGGCAGGAAGAGGAGGCTTCAAGATGAGCAACAAGAGGAGTAATTATTTATTGGAAATCGGCACAGAAGAGATCCCGGCTAAATTTATGAGCGGCATTTTGACACAACTGCAGGATTTGGCGGAGAAACAGTTCAGCGAACGCCGCATCGCCTGTCAGGAAATTAAGATTTACGGCACGCCGCGCCGCATTGCTTTATTGGCGTATGGTCTGGCGGATAAAGGAGAAGACGTCACGGAAGAAGTCAAGGGCCCGGCCAAAAAGGCGGCTTATGCGCCGGACGGCCGGCCGACCAAGGCGGCGGAAGGATTCGCCCGGGGCCAGGGCGTGACGGTGGAAGCGTTGTATTTGAAGAATCTGGGCGGTGCGGAATATGTGTATGCCCAAAAAGAAATCAAAGGACAGGCCACACGGGAGGTCTTGCCGGAAATTGCCTGTCAGCTCATTGGCGCTTTAAATTTCCCCAAGCCAATGCGCTGGGCCGCCCAGGAGATGCGGTTCGCCCGCCCCATCCGCTGGCTGGTTTCCTTATTGGACCGGGAAGTCATCCCCTTTGAGCTGGCCGGGCTGACTGCCGGTCAGGTTTCCCGGGGCCACCGTATCCTGGGCCAAGAAAGTCTGACGATCACCGACCCGCTGTCCTATCTGGAGCAATTGGAGCAAGCGTATGTACTCGCCGACCAGGAAAAACGCCGTGCGGAATGCTGGCGGCAGATACAAGCGACGGCGGCGGAACTCGGCGGGAACGTGGAAGAAGATGAAGAGTTACTGAATGAAGTGACTTATCTGTTGGAGTGGCCGACCGCCTTGGGCGGGACATTTGACGCAGACTACCTGACCATGCCGGATGAAGTCATTATTACGCCGATGCGCGAGCACCAGCGCTATTTTCCGGTGCGCTCCCAAGACGGGAAGCTGCTCAACTATTTTGTCACAGTAAGGAATGGCGATGATAGATTCCTGGAGATTGTGCGGGCAGGGAATGAAAAGGTGCTCAAAGCAAGACTTGCGGATGCCCGCTTTTTCTGGGAAGAAGACAAGAAGCAAAACCTGGCGGGCTACCTGCCCAGGTTGGAAAAAATCGTCTTCCAGGAAAGTCTGGGCACCGTTGCCCAAAAAGTGGCGCGCAACGTTAAAAATGTTGAGGCTATCGCCCGTCTTTTAGACTTAACCGATGCGCAAAAACAACAGTCCCTTCGGGCGGCGGAGCTGGCCAAGGCGGATTTGGTTACGAATATGGTTTATGAATTCCCGGAACTGCAGGGCATCATGGGACGCTATTATGCGCTGCTCTCCGGTGAGGGACAGGAAGTGGCAGATGCGATTAAGGAGCATTACCAGCCGCGCTTTGCCGGCGACGCTGTTCCGCCAAGCCTGGCCGGCGCACTGGTCAGCATAGCCGATAAACTGGATACCATTACCGGCTGCTTTGCTGTAGGCATCGAGCCGACCGGCTCCCAGGATCCCTATGCTCTGCGCCGTCAGGCTATGGGCGTCTGCCTGACCATCATCGGGCATAAATTTGAGTTGGCTCTGGATGAACTGATTGCTCTGGCCTTAAATAATTATGCGGAGATTCTGCCTCCGGAACGGTTGGGAGAGTCCGGCATAAGCAAAATCAAAGAGTTCTTCCAGGCCAGGGTCCGGAACATCCTGAGCGAGGAAGGACACCGCTATGACGTGGCCGACGCCGTATTGGGCGTGGACTATAATTTGCTGATGGATACGCTCTCCCGGGCGGAGGCCTTGAGCAGACTGAAAGAAAACACTGGTTTTATGGAGCTTTTGACCTCTTTTACCCGGGCCTATAACCTGACGAAGAAATCCGCCGGGGTGACGGTGGAGGAAGCGCTTTTAACAGAGGCGGCCGAGCAGGAACTATACAAACAGATTACGAGTATCGAAGGGCGTATTCAGGCGCTGGCCGCAAGCAGGGATTATGCCGGGGTGATTCAGCTCCTGTCTTCGCTGGGCGGCCCGATTGCCCAATTCTTTAATGAAACCATGGTCATGGTGGAAGATGAAAGAGTCCGTGACAATCGATTGGCCCTGTTGAAAAAAGTAGTGCATCTTTCGCAGCAGGTCGGTGATTTGAGTAAGATCGTTTCACAATAAATACCGATAAGTATAATATAATTTAACTATTAATAAAATAGAGTAACATTATTGCGATGTATGACGTAAATAGTATATCATATAGATGTATTTAATGTGTTCATGAGGGGGTGAAAGAGATTCAGCTCTCAGAACGACAGGAAAAGATCATCACCATAGTGAAGGAACAGGGACCGATCAAAGGCGAGGAAATCGCCGATATCTTGGGTTATGTGCGCGCTACCTTAAGACCGGATTTGGCCGTATTGACCAGAAGCGGTTTTTTGGAAGCGCGCCCCCGTGTAGGGTATTATTTTACCGGCAAGGGCACGAACTTTCAGTTACAGGAAACCGTCAATAAACTGAAGGTTAATGACTGGAAAGCAATTCCTGCCGTTGTCAGTGAGAACGCGACGGCCTATGACGCTATCGTTACGCTGTTTATGATGGATACCGGCAGTCTCTTTGTGGTCAAAGCCGGCGGTCTTCTGGAAGGTGTCGTCTCGCGCAAGGATTTGCTGAAAGTTGCCCTGGGCCAGGCGGATATCCACAAGGTACCCATTACCGTAATTATGACCAGAATGCCGAATGTCGTTACGGTAAAACCGGAAGATACGCTAATGCTGGCCGCCCGGAAATTAATGAATCATGAAATTGATTCTTTGCCGGTGGTCCGGCGGGTTTGCCAGGATGGCAAGGAAGGCTTGGAGGTCATCGGCCGTATTACCAAAACCACCATTACCAGAGCTTTTGCGGAATTGGGAGCCGAGTTGCCGTTAATATCTAAAGAAGGGGGAGAAGACAATCGTTAGCCCGATTATTTATGTATTATCCGACTCCTTGGGTGAGACTGCGGAATTCGTGGTCAAGGCAGCAGCCAGCCAGTTTAATTCCGGCCATGTGGATATCAAGAGAATACCTTATGTTAATAACAAAGAATATATTGACCAGGTGCTGGCCGAAGCTGTAGAGGATAAAGCTCTGGTGGCTTTTACCCTGGTATTGCCTCAGCTCAGGGAGCATTTGCTGGCTGTTGCCCAAAAGCATAATATCGTTGTGGTAGATATATTGGGGCCCATGCTGGAGGCTATCGCCAAGGTTTCGCATAAAGAGCCGAGATTAGAGCCGGGCTTGTTATACAAGCTGGATGAGGAATACTTCAGCCGCGTTGAAGCCATTGAATTTGCCGTTAAATATGATGACGGAAAAGACCCCCGCGGCATTAATTTTGCCGACGTAGTCCTGGTGGGCGTCTCCCGTGCCTCGAAAACGCCGCTGTGCATGTATCTGGCCCATAAAAGAATTAAGGCGGCCAATATTCCGTTGGTGCCCGAGGTCAAGCCCCCCGAAGAACTGTTCAAGGTGAACCCGCGTAAAATTATCGGTTTGACAGTCAAACCGGAGATATTAACCCCTATCCGGCAGGAGCGTTTGAAAGCGCTGGGATTGGCGCCTAACGCCGATTATGCCGATTTGGCGAGAATTTTACAGGAAATCGAATATGCGGAAGAAATTATGCATAGAATCGGTTGTCCGGTGATTGATGTGTCCAATAAAGCCATTGAAGAGACAGCCAATAAGATTTTACACATCTATTATAGGGGGGGAGAAAAATGAGTAACAAATATGTTTTTTTGTTTAAAGAAGGTAGTGCGGATAAGAAGAATCTGCTGGGCGGCAAGGGCGCAAATCTGGCGGAGATGACCAATATCGGACTTCCCGTCCCTCCCGGCCTGACCATTACCACTGAGACCTGCATTCAATATTTTGCCGCAGGCAAAGAGTTTCCCGCCGGAATGGAAGAAGAATTATGGGGCAAGATGGGAGAAGTGGAGCAGCAGGCCGGCAAGAAATTCGGCGATGTCAATGACCCGCTCCTGGTGTCCGTCCGCTCCGGCGCGCCGGTGTCTATGCCCGGTATGATGGATACAATTCTGAATCTTGGCCTCAATGATGAAACAGTCCAGGGCCTGATCAAAAAAACGAATAACAAGCGTTTCGCCTTGGACAGCTACCGCCGCTTTATTCAGATGTTCGGCGATGTGGTCATGGGCGTGGAGCATTACCAGTTTGAAACGGCGCTGGAAAGAAAAAAACATGAAATCCATGTGGAGCTGGACAAGGACCTCACGCCGGAAGCTCTGGAAAAACTGATTGAAGACTATAAGACGATTATCAAGCGCGTCACCGAGCAATCTTTCCCGCAGGACCCGAAAGAACAGCTCTTGATGGCCATCCGGGCGGTCTTTTCTTCCTGGTTCAATCCGCGTGCCGATGTCTACCGAAAAATCCATAATATTTCTGCTGATCTGGGGACGGCAGTTAACGTCCAAACCATGGTTTTCGGCAACAAAGGCGATGATTCCGGCACGGGCGTGGCCTTTACGCGCAACCCCTCCACGGGCGAGAAGAAGCTCTACGGTGAATTTTTGATGAATGCCCAGGGCGAAGACGTTGTCGCAGGGATTCGTACGCCGCAGACCATAGAGAAACTGGCCCTGGAGAATCCGGAAGTTTTTAAACAGTTTAATGAAATCTGCCATGTCCTGGAGAATCATTACCGGGATGTGCAGGATATCGAGTTTACCATCGAGCATGGCCGGCTGTATATGCTGCAGACCAGAAACGGCAAACGCACAGCCAGCGCTGCGGTCAAAATAGCGGTAGACATGGTAGCGGAGGGTATCATCACCAAAGAAGAAGCCCTCTTGAGGGTGGAACCCGCTTCTTTGGACCAGCTCCTGCACCGCCGCATTGACCCTTCTTGTGAACTCAAGGTAGTGGCTACGGGCCTGCCGGCCTCTCCCGGCGCGGCTTCCGGCCAGGTGGTGCTCAATGCCGACAAGGCGGAGGATTTGGCCAAGGAGGGTAAGAAAGTCCTCCTGGTCCGCACCGAAACTACACCGGATGATATCCACGGTATCGTTGCCGCCCAGGGAATACTCACCAGCCGCGGCGGGATGACTTCCCACGCCGCTGTAGTAGCTCGCGGTATGGGCAAATGCTGTGTCTGCGGCTGTGAAGCTCTGAAGATTGATTACGAATCCGGAACGGTCAGGGTGGGTGATTTGGTTATCAAAGAAGGCGATATCATCTCTTTGGACGGCAGCACCGGCAAAGTGATGCTGGGTACAGTCAAGATGATTGACCCGGAATTAAGCCGGGAATTCCAGCAATTATTAGATTGGGCCAATGAAACCAAAAAGCTTAAAGTCAGAGCCAACGCGGACAATCCGCCGGATGCGGAAAAGGCCCGGGAATTCGGGGCGGAAGGCATTGGCCTGTGCCGCACGGAGCATATGTTTATGGCGCCGGACCGCGTGCCCATCGTTCAGGAAATGATTATGTCGGATAACGTCACCGACAGGGAAAAGGCTTTAGCCAAACTGCTGCCGATACAAGAAGAGGACTTTTATGGCATATTAAAGGCGATGGAAAGCCTGCCTGTGACCATTCGCCTGCTGGACCCGCCGCTGCATGAGTTCTTGCCCAATGTGGAGGAACTGGCAGTAGAGATTGCTGAACTGAGAGCCCAAAAAGAAGACCACAAAATCGCGGAACTGCAGAAAATCCTGACCAAAGCCCGCTCTCTGCATGAATTCAACCCCATGCTGGGACATCGCGGCTGTCGCCTGGGCGTCTCCTGGCCGGAGATTTACCGGATGCAATCAAGAGCCATCTTCCAGGCTTCCGCCCGCTTGATTAAAGAAGGCTATAAGGTCATTCCGGAAGTGGAAATTCCGCTGGTCATCGATAAGAATGAGCTGACCCTCCTTAGAAAAGACGTCGAAGATGTGGCGGCTCAGGTGATGGCGGAAACCGGCGTGAAGATTCCTTATACGGTGGGCACCATGATTGAGCTGCCGCGGGCCTGCGTAACGGCCGACGAAATCGCCGAGGCCGCTGATTTCTTCTCCTTCGGCACGAACGACCTGACCCAGACCACGTTGGGCTTCTCCCGCGACGATGCGGAGGGCAAATTCATGAACGATTATCTCGATAAGAAAATCCTGAAGAATAATCCCTTTATCGTTTTAGACAGAAAAGGGGTCGGCAAAATGATGGAGCTGGCCGTCAAGAACGGCCGCTCGACGAAGCCTGAGTTGGAAGTAGGCATCTGCGGCGAACATGGCGGTGAACCCAATTCTGTTGAATTCTGCCACATCCTGGGCTTGGACTATGTCAGCTGCTCGCCCTTTAGGGTCCCCCTCGCTCGGCTGGCCGCCGCCCAGGCGGCTATTAGCAACAAAGACCAATCAAAAGGCGGTTCGGGTTCGGTTGGTCAGAGGTAAAAAGCCTTTGTATATCAAGGGTTTGAGGGTATAGAGTAATAAAAAAGTAAGGGTATTATCTCTTGATAGTTTTGAGTGATAATACCCTTTCTTTATAGATTTGCACTTTGTAACGGAAGGCATTATTTTGCATTTTTGACACGAAATGTGCTTTTGGATATACAGAGGATAAAGAGCATACAAAAGTTCCAAAAATATCTATTATAAGGGATTACGTGGATTGTGGTAATGATTAAATTGTTTCAAATATGGAAGCTGCAAAAATCTACATATAGTAATTATCGTGAATAATTTCGCATAAAACATCAATATATTGTATATTACCTTCAACGCGGTCGTGTTAGTGTATGTTTCGTATACAACGTATATTACAGCCGTTATATTTATTGCTATTATTAAAATGACATAATTATAATTAGTTTTTTTAGGAGGACGATTGTATGATTGCATATAGTTAAGGCGCTTATACAAATTTTATACGAACGTGGGAAATCAACAAGGCAACGTATGAGAAAGCAGTAGACAAGCTAAGAAAACAAATACAAAAAGAGAAACGAAAAAATAATTGACAGAGTATATAATACTACATAATATATTATATACAAAGACAATACGAGGTAACTCAATGAAGATTGAATACGGTAGACAACCCAAAAAGTATCTCAAAAAGGCTGACGCAAACACAAGAGCAAAGCTAGAAAAAGCGATTGATAGGCTTAAAGAATTAGAGGGTGATATTCAAAAAATCAAAGGAACTGACTTATACAGGCTCAAAATTGAGCATTACCGCATAGGATTCTCAATTGATATCAATAATAATATCATACTTGTTGAAGCTATACATCCACGCGGAGAATTTTATAAGCATATTTAAGCGAAGGAGGCCGTGATTATGAATATGAGTGAATTTGAAAAAAAACTGAAAGCAATTCCTGAAGTCGAACCGGAAGCCGAAGACTTGGAACTTTTAAAGATAGCGGGGCGGACAGAATACAACGGAAAAATATCTCTCCGTGTACCGAAATCACTTCATAAAGAACTTATTGAGGATGCGAAAAAAGAGGGTATTTCATTGAACCAGTTTATTCTTTACAAGCTGGCAAAATAAAAGTGTTCCTTAATGTGAAAAAACAGAGATAGGTCTATTTTGCTAACAGCAGCCTAGGCGGCGCTAAAAAATTAGGGTCCTATCTTTTGTAAGGTCTGAAAGGCCTTGTGTAGAAAGGGTTGGAAGAATTCTAAAAGCTATAAAGAGGGTGCTGGCGGTTGAAATCTTGAGTGATTTTGGCGTCCAGCACCCTCTTTTATAGAAATATTATCTGCCTTTGATGCCATGAGTATACAACAGGCAGGCTATACTACCCGCCGCCATCGCCTGTTTCAGGTAGATGCAGACATCAAGCTTTGCTTTTTTTAAGCTTTTTATGGGAATATGCTCTCGGGCTCAGTCAGAATCCGCTGAAGCGTCTGCCGATGCTTTTCGCTTAGTTGTTCTACAGGGGTCTTGTTGCACGTAATTTCCCACCAGAGAGTCGTCTCTATGCCACACTCACCACAGGTCCTCGGTGAAATAATTGTGAAATCTCCCATTTTGGGCGGGTAGTCCCATCCCAGTTTATAAGCGTCCTCAGAACTTAAAATTTCATCTTTCCCGCAATTTTCGCAAATGTGACGAAGAAGCATACCGCCCTGTTCTTCTTTTTCCCGTACTCTGCTTATTCCAATTTTTTGATATTGATTTGCCTCGCACCATTTTTGGAATTTTGCGTTTTTCGTTTTTTCGTCAAGTCTATAGATAGTGTTTTCGGTATAGTATTTTCCATCTTTGACTGCTGTGATAGGACTTGTGACAAGACGATGTCCGTCTGAAAAGGCGCCTGTTTCAGCATTATAGCGAGGGTCGTCTTTAGCCCTGCCAAACAAGGCTACTGGGCGGCCACAATTCAGCTTTGCAAAGACAAATTCAGGGTTTTCGGTCAACTTATTTATGGACATTTTTATCGGCGGCTGGGATATATTTATGGAATCCCTGCGGAGTGATGTATACGGAGCGCATATCGTTCTGAGCGAAAAAGAGTATTTGCTTGATGCCAAGGAATTAATCGACGAAATTATTTTTCACGGCATTAAAATGCGAGGAGATAAAAATCCATATACCGTCGAGGTCGAATTTTGTGAATGGTAAAATAAACTGCACAGATTTCCGCCAGTAGAAATACACACTTTCTCGCCACAAAGTGCACACTTTTCCGCCAATAAATGCACGTTCTTCATTCGTCTGGTAAAATTACGCCAGCGATTGGAGGCGGCAAGAAATGAAGGGATACAGTGTGTACAGTCAAATTCAGCAACTTAAAGAAAAGGGATTCAAGAAAACCGCAGTGGCGAAACAGTTGAGTATCAATCGCCGCACAGTCGACCGTTACTGGGATATGAAAGCGGACGAATACGAGTCTAATTCCGCTAATATCTCCAAGACAAAGGTATTAGGCGCATATGAGAACATAATCCTCCGGTGGCTGAAATGCTATCCGACGATGAGTTCCGCCCAGGTCTGCGACTGGCTGAAAGAGCATTACAGCGCTGAATTCAGCGAACGGACCGTCAGCCGTTTTGTCCAAGACCTGCGGAAGACCTATGACATTAAGAAGACCGTCCACCCGAGAGAATATGAGGCAGTCCCGGAACTTCCGATGGGCCAACAGCTCCAGGCCGATTTCGGTGAGAAATGGATGCGGGACATTGACGGCAACCGGGTAAAAGTATATGTTGCAGCTTTCGTCCTCTCTCACTCCCGCTTTAAATACGCCGAAGCCCAATCCAGGCCATTTAAAGCCACGGAACTTGTCCAAGCCTGTCATCGCTGCTTCCGATACCTGGGGGGTATGCCCCAGGAGATCGTCTTTGACCAGGACAGCCTGGTCTGCGTTTCTGAAAACAACGGTGACATTATCCATACCTATGAATTTGAGAAGCTTCGCCAGGAGTGCAAGTTCAGCGTGTATTTATGTCGCGGCGCCAATCCGGAAAGCAAAGTGTCACCGGCATAATAAAAATGTGCACTTTCGGCGGAGAAAATTGAGCAGGTATCAGATATAATATTTGCTTGGTAACTCCCCCGAAAGGGGAAATTTTTTTATGCTGGAGGTAGCGATGCAAACAACCATCAAATCGCTGTACAAAAAGGGGTACAGCAAGGCGAATATCGCCAGGACCCTTGGGGTCAGCAGGAACACAGTACGCAAAGTCATCCAAAGCGAAGAAAGGGGGGAAGAACAACTAATCAAAAAGCCGCATCCGTCCATATTGGATGAATACCGGGAGTTTATTGAGATTCAGCTCAACAAAGGATTGTCAAGGCAACGGATTTATCAAGATTTAGTCAACGAGTTCAATTACAAGGGGAGTTATACCACAGTCAAAGACTATGCCAGAAAACTCCTGGCCACTACCCCTAAAGCGTACATGGTCCTAATGGCCTTACCCGGCGAAGAAGCCCAAGTGGATTACGGGTACATCGGGACCATCAAAGTTAACGGGAAGCCGAAAAAGGCTTGGATTTTCGTTATGGTACTTAGCTATTCAAGGTATATGTACGTGAGCATTGCGTTTGACCAGTCCGTAAAATCCTTTATCCAATGTCATATTGAAGCATTTCACTTCTTTGGAGGAGTACCGGAAACCGTAAAAATCGATAACCTGAAGGCCGCCGTGGTAGAGGCGGACTTTTATGAACCGGTCCTACAGCGTACCTATGCGGCTTTTGCCGCCCATTACGGGTTCTACGCCCAGCCCTGCCGGGTCTATACGCCGACCGACAAAGGCAAAGTGGAGTCCACTGTGAAGTATGTCAAAGACAACTGCTTTAAAGGCCGGGACTTTGAGGATATAGAGGAAGCAAGGGCCTTCCTGTCTCATTGGCTGAACGAGACAGCCAACAAACGTCTCCATGGTACCATCAAGAAGGTGCCGGCCCAGTTGTTTGAAGAGGCGGAGAAGCCTAAACTGCAAAAACTGCCCCAGGAAGATTTCGTCTTTTCCAAAACGGCCCGGGCAATTGTCCATCCCAATTGCCATATCGCCTATGGGGGTAACTACTATTCTGTCCCGTACGCCTATATCGGCTGCGAAGTGGATGTCATTGAAATCAACCGTCTGATCAAAGTGTTCTACAAAAACGAAGAGATTGCCCTCCATAACCTCCGCCGGGAATCGAAGGGCGAGCATATCACAAACAACGAGCATTATCCCGAATCCAAGAATATTACCACGGTAGAAATCCTGTCCAGGCAGGAAAAAGAAATGTAACAAATCGGCCCTCACGCCCTGGAATTCTTCTATGCCTTCTGCCGTAAAGGCCTGGTAGGGAAATATCTTTACCACAACATCTCCGGCGTGCTGGCCTTAAGAAAAAACTATGCCGACCATGTAATTGACCAGGCCTGCCGTCGGGCGCTCTACTACGAGTCCATCACCTATGGTACGGTCAAAAAGATCTGTGAGCGCGGCCTGGTCAGTCTCCCTGTCGATGACAAGCAGATCGCTGAAGATCATGCCGCCACGGGGATTAATATTGCCAGGGACTTGTCCCATTACCAGCACATGACCATCCTGGGGGTGATCGGCCGTGAATGACGCCTTACAGAACAAGCTCACAAAACTGCATTTCTCCGGAATCATCAAGACGGCGGATATGCGGATCGAGCAGGCCATCCGGGAGAAACTGGCCTATCAGGAGTTTCTGGAGATATTGATTAACGATGAATTAATGAACCGGACCAACAATGGGAACAAAAAACGTATGCAGCGGGCCAAATTCCCGCAGAGCAAAACCATAGAGGAATTTAATTTCAATTACCAGCCCAGCATAAACCGGCAGACCATTTACCATTTGGGCGCCTGCGAGTTTATACGTAAAAAGGAGAACATCGCCTTTATTGGCCCTCCCGGTACCGGTAAAACCCATCTGGCCATTGCCATTGGCG